>MNYW01000153.1 GCA_001873295.1 Nitrospirae bacterium CG2_30_70_394
CGGAGGAGGGGGAAACGTTACAACGCAGTTCCTTCGTGAAGGGGGTCGCATGAAACGGTTGAGCTTGTACCTGGGTCTGCTGGGGGTTTTGTTAGTTCCGGTCGCCGCAATCGCGGCGCCCATTCCGTGGGTGGGGACAGCGGACTACTCGGCTGGGCCGTTCGGGGACCTGGCTGATGGTGACCTCGTCGGCCCCTTCGATGCCTACGACGCCGGTCCCGGGGTCGCCCTCACCCTCGGGGTTGGATCCGCGACGGTGGGCTCCACCCTCAACGGCTACTTCCAGAGCTACGTCACCGCCCACACCCGTAACTCGGTTGCGGTGGCTGCCCCCAACCTCAATACCCAGGGGGCGGCGAGTGCTGGCGCCGGTTACGAGCTCACCGTGGCGGCCAACTTCACGGAGGAGGTGACCGCGATCAACGGCGGTCAGAGCGACTTCAAGATTACCGGTGGCCGTTTCGACCTCTTCCTCGACAAAAGCCCCGACTACAGCTTTGGCGGTGACAGCGGCTTTACCAATGACGGATCGATCCTCACCGGCACGGTCGTGGGGGGTGGCGGCAACTTTACGACGTTCCCCTTCTTCAGCTTCGGCGGTGCCCTGATCGACATCCAAATCGACAGCTACGATCCGGACGTCTTCAGCCCTGACACCATCGCCTCTGGACTGTCGGTCTTCACCCTCCAGATCACCCCGAACAACGCCAACTTCCTCGCCGGCGTCAGCAGCGTCCTCGGCCACCCCTACACCGCCAGCTCCGACCTGTTGGTGGTCGCCGACGGCAACCTCGATCTCTACGCCGTGCCCGAGCCCCTCTCCCTGCTGCTGGTGGGGAGCGTGGGGGCTGGGCTCCTGGTCCTCCGCCGCCTGCGCGGTTGATCTTCGCAGACGTGTTGCCCCGAAGAGGCCCGGCGGCCAAGGCCCCCGGGCCTCTTTCTTTGTTTCCGGCGGTCGCGGTGGGTGGTGGTTTTTCCGCCCCTGAGCCGCGCGCCGGCGCATTGGGTCTCGACCGGTAGCGCGCGCCGCCCCGCCCAGCGCGTTGCGGGGGAGGGCGTTCTTATTTGCCCGTGGCCGCCTATCCTGCGGCGATGGTCGAGGCGATGCGCGCAACTCTCGCCGCTACTCCGGGACGCCGCATCTCCGCCCGCGGGCGGGCGCGGGCGGCGGTTCTGGTCGGGGTGGTGGCCGGGCGGTCGCCCAGGCTGCTGCTGATCGAGCGCAGCGACACGGTGGTCCACCACCGCGGCGAGATCGCCTTCCCCGGCGGCCGTATGGAGGCGACCGACCGTGATCTGTGGCGCTGCTGTTTGCGTGAGGCGGAGGAGGAGGTGGGGCTGGCGGCCGCGGCGGTGGAGCTGCTTGGCCGCCTCGACGACTTGGTGACCAGCTCTGGCTTCGTGGTGAGCCCGTTCGTCGGGGTGATCGACAAGCTGCCGAAGCTCGTCGCTGCGCGTCGCGAGGTGAAACGTTGCTTCACCCCCGCCGCCGCGCCCCTGCTCAGCCGCGCGGCGTGGACCCTCCATCCCGTGTGGGACGGCAGCGGCCTGCGGCCGATCTATGCGCTTGCCAGCGGCCGGCCACCGATCTGGGGGGCAACGGCGGCGATCCTCGTGGACCTTGCCCGCCGTCTCGATCCGCCGCCTGCCGCGGGCGCGGGCGTGGCCGAGGTGGTCGCCCCCGGCGGCGGCTCCGTTTACCGCCCCCGCGCGGAGCAAGTGCCGGAGCCGGTGGCCCGTGTCGCCCCCGCGACGGCGGGCGCGGGCGTGGCCGAGGTGGTCGCCCCGTACGGCTGCGCCGCCCATCGGCCGCTGGCGGAGCGGGCGCCGGAGCTGGTGGCCCGGCTGCTGGCCTGGTACCGGCCGCGCGGTCGCGACCTGCCGTGGCGCCGCACCCGCGATCCGTACCGGGTGTGGCTCTCCGAGATCATGCTCCAGCAGACGCGGGTGGAGACGGTCTTGCCGTACTACGACCGCTTCCTCGCCCGGTTGCCATCGTTGGCAGCACTCGCCACCGCTGATGAAGACGAGGTCCTCGGGCTCTGGGAGGGGCTCGGCTACTATCGGCGTGCCCGCCACCTGCACGCGGCGGCACGGGCGATGGTTGCCCACGGCGTCCCGGCCGATTCCGCCGGCTGGGCCCGCCTGCCCGGGGTCGGCCGCTCCACCGCCGGGGCGATCGCCGCCATCTGCTTTGGCGAGCGGGCGCCGGTCCTCGACGGCAACGTGCAGCGGGTCCTCGCCCGCCTTCTCGCCCTGCGCCTCGCGCCGGCGACCCCCATGGGCGGCCGCATCCTGTGGAGCTGCGCCACCCACCTCACCCCTGCCACCGAGACCGCCACCTACACCCAGGCAATCATGGAGCTCGGTGCCACCTGCTGCACGCCGCGCCGCCCGGACTGCGCGACCTGCCCGTGGGCGCCGGCGTGCGGCGGTCGCGCCCTCGACTGGGTGGCGGAGCTGCCGGCGCGCACGCGCCGCGCGCCGCTGCCGCACCATCGCGAGGTGGCGGTGGTCGTGCGGCGCGGCGACCGGCTACTCCTCCGGCGGCGCCCCGATGGCACCCTGCTCGCCGGCCTGTGGGCTTTTCCCCACACCCGCGTGGTCGGCGGCGAAGGCGAGGGTGCGGCGGCGCGCCGTCTTGCCGCGCAGCTCCTCGGCCGGCCATCGCCGCCGCTTGCTCCTCTCACCCGGCTGGAGCACGCCTACACCCACTTTCGCATCACCCTCCACGCCTTCTTCCTCGACCCAGGTGGCGAGCCCGCCGCGGCGGCGGGTGAATGGGTCGCGCTGGCCGCGCTCGACACGCGCCCCATGGCGGTCACCGATCGAGCGGTAGCGCGCGCCGCGGCTGCGGCCTTTGGCTGAGGTTGGCGCGCCGTTGGGGTCAGGTCTTGTCTTACGACATCCCGCCATTCACCACGCGGCTGATGGTCGCGTAGTGCAGGCCGAGGTGGTCGCCGATGGCCTTGAGGGTGTAGCCATGGGTGAGGTAGGCCTCACGGATCCGGCGGTTGCGCTCCCCTCGCCCCCCCTCTTCGATCCCGGCAAACAGGGTTGCAAGCGCCGGCCGGTCGGCACGGCGCTGTACCCAGGGAATCTCCTGCAGTTCGGCCGAGCCTTGAAGAAGCGGGGCCAGCCGTTCGAGGAAGGTCTCCCCACCCAGCACTACCTGCCCCTGGAGGTCCTCCCACGGGCCCGCCTTCCCTGCGCCCTCCCGCACAAATCGGCGGTAGGACGCCTGTGCCAAGCTACGCTGCTGGCCGAACTGGCCCAGCACCCAGTCGCTCTGCAGCCACGCTGGTCCAGTACATCGGCCCGCCGTCGCCCGATAGCTGCTCCACCGGTATTGATCGACGGAGGCCACCATCGCGGCGCGCACCGGGTTGAGCACCACATACCGGCACAACTCCAGGAGGTAGGCCTGCTCCTCCACGAGGATCGCCTTGAAGCGCCCCTGGAAGAGATGTCCCACCCGATGGTGTCGCCGGTTGAACCGTTGGGTGTAGACGCCACCGAGTTGCCGCATGCCCCGGGAGAGGTTGCCCTCTGGCGTCGAAACGAGCAGGTGGTAGTGGTTGTCCATCAGGCAGTAGGCGTAGCATCGCCATCCGTACCGCTGGATCACCGACGCCAGCACGTCGAGAAAATCCTGGCGGTCGGTATCGTCTTCCACAATCGCCAGGCGGGCGTTCCCACGCCCGGTGACGTGGTAAAGCGCCCCGGAAAACTCGATTCGCAACGGTCGCGCCATCGACCCATCCTGCCCACCTGAATGTGGCAAGGCAAGACTTGACCCCATGAACGCGCCTCTGATCTATCTCGCCAGCGCCTGCCTGCACCGCGGGGAGGAGCCGTGTCTCGGCGGTGGTCGGCCGGTGGGCAACCTCTTCTTCTCCGGCTGCAACCTGCGCTGCGGCTTCTGCCAGAACCACCAGATCAGCCAGCGGCCGCGGAGCGGCGAGGGGGTTACCGCCGAGGGGTGCGCCGCGCGCATGGTGGCGCTTGCCGAGCAGGGCGCCGGCGCCATCGGCCTCGTCTCGCCCACCCACCAGGGCCGGGCGATTGCCGCGGCGGTGGCGATCGCCCGCGGCCACGGCCTGGAGTTGCCGATCATCTACAACTCCAACGGCACCGATCCGGTTGCCACCCTGCGCCGTTTCGATGGCCTGGTGGACATCTACCTTCCCGACTTCAAGTACGGGACCGACGCAGTCGCCTGGCCCCTGTCTAGGGTGCAGGGGTACGTGGCGCGGGCGGTGGCAGCGGTGGCGGAGATGCACCGCCAGGTCGGTCACCTCGCCGATGGCGCGGCCGCTACCAGCGCCCGCCGTGGCCTGATCGTTCGCCACCTTGTCCTCCCCGGTGGCCTCGCCGGAACCGGCCGCGTCGCCCGGCTGCTCGCCGAGACGGTGGGCGACGGCGTGTGGCTCTCCCTCATGGCCCAGTACCACCCGGCACCGCTGCTGGAAAACGCGGCCGGGCGGGAGCTCGCGCGCCAGTTTCCCGAGCTCACCCGCACCCTTACCCGCGCCGAGTACGAAGAGGCGATCGAGACATGCGGCCTCGCCGGCCTCACCCGCCTCTTCCTGCAAGACCTGGCCACCGCGCCCGCGGCGGGGCTGCCCGATTTCCGGTGTGCCGAGCCGTTCGCGTGGAGCACGCCGTGAGGTGTTTCGCCACCGCCGCGGCGGGGAGTGAGGCGGTGGCGGCGGAGGAGGTCGCCGGCCTCGGCCTCTCCTCGATCGAGCGGGTCCCCGGCGGCGTCGCCTTCGCGGCCGAGACGTCCGAGCTGTATCGGGCGCTGTTGTGGTTGCGCTCGGTGAACCGGCTGCTGGTGGAGATGGGTCGGTTCAACGCCTTCACCCACGATCGCCTCTACGCCGGGGTGAAGCGGATCGCCTGGGAGGAGTGGCTCGACCCCGACGCCACCCTGGCGGTGGACGTGCAGCTCACCGGTGACAACCGCTGGGTGCAGCACAGCGGCTTCACCGTCTTGCGGGTGAAGGACGCGATCTGCGACCGCCTGCGTGAAGCGACCGGCAGGCGGCCGTCGATCGACAAACGCCACCCGGCGGTGCGCGTCCATGCGCGGGTCCACGCGAACCGCGCCGCCGTCTACCTCGACGCGAGCGGTGAGCCGCTGTTCAAGCGCGGCTGGCGGGTCGCCGACCACCCGGCTCCCCTGCGCGAGACCCTCGCCGCGGCGATCCTCTGGCTCACCGGCTGGCGCGGCGAGCGGCCGCTGTTCGACCCCCTGTGCGGCTCCGGCACCCTGCTCATCGAGGCGGCGTTGATCGGAGCCCGCATCGCCCCTGGCCTCGCCTCGGGGAGGAGTTTCGCCTGCCAGCGGTGGCGCACCTTCGACTCGGGCGCGTGGGAGCAGGCGGTGGCGGCGGCGCGGGGTGAGATCGACTTGAACCGCTGCCCGGCGATCGCGGGCTCCGACCACGACCCCGCGGCGGTGGCCGCGACGCGGGCCAACGCCAAGGCGGCGGGGGTGGGGGAGGTAGTGCAGGTGGCGGTGGCGGAGATCGGGGCGGCCACCCCCCCGCCCGGCCCCGCTACCCTGATCACCAACCCGCCGTATGGCGAGCGGATCGGAGAGAAGGAGGGGTTGGCGGCGCTGTACGCCGACCTCGGCCACCTCCTCAAGGCGCACTGTGTCGGCTGGGACGCCTTCGTCCTGTCGGGCGACCGCGACCTCACCCGCCACCTCCACCTGAGCGCGAACCGCCGTTTCCCCCTGCGCAACGGCCCCATCGACTGCCGCCTGCTCCACTACGAGGTGCGCTAGGGACCTCCCCGGCGCGCCGCAGGTGGAGCGCTCCAAAGCCCTCCCTACCCCCTACTCCCTACTGGCGCGCCAGCGGTTACGATGGTGCCTCCTCCCCCCCCCCGAGGATGTTGCCCATGGCCTTTGCCGAGCCCCCGATCGCCCTTGTCGAGCCCGTCCCGCCGGAGGCGGTGGTGGCGCCGGCGCCGGCGCGGATCCGTGAGATCCCGTTCAACTACACCTCCTACTCGGACCGGGAGATCGTCCTCCGGCTGCTCGATCAGGAGGCGTGGGACGACTTGAACTTCCTGCGCGGCGAGCGGCGTACCGGCCGCTCGGCGCGCTGGCTGTTCGAGATCCTCGGCCAGATCTGGGCGATCTCGCGCAACCCGTATCTGCAAGAAGACCTCTTCCGCCACGGCCGGCGGCGGCGGGCGGTACGCGAGAAGCATGAGGACCGGTTGCGCTTCATCGAGGGGCGCGCCGAGGGCAACCCGCGGGTCCTCTCGATCGCCGCCAAGACGCGCCGCCTGGTGGAGTCGTTCCAGCGCTCCTTTACCGAGGTTCGCCGCGACCGGCGGCGGGCGGTGCGCCGCCTGGTGCGGGCCACCGCGCGCGCCAACATTCATTTCTCCCCGTTCATGAAGGTGGCGCACATGACCGACGCCACCGACTGGCGGATGGAGATCCCGTTCGCCGTCCTCACCCCGGACACGGAGGAGGAGATCGGTGCGGTGGTGCGCGCCTGCGCCGACCTCGGCCTGGCGGTGATCCCGCGCGGCGGTGGCACCGGCCTGTGCGGCGGCGCGGTGCCCCTCTTCCCGCGCTCGGTGGTGATCAACACCGAGAAACTCGACGCGATCGGCGACGTCACCACGGTGGAGAATGACGGGGCGGCGGACGGCCACCCCACCCACATCGCCACCATCAGCGCCCAGTGCGGCGCGGTCACCGGCCGGGTGACCGAGCGGGCGCGCGCCGCCGGTCTGGTCTTCGCGACCGACCCCACCTCCCTGTGGGCGTGCACGATCGGCGGCAATGTCGCCTCCAACGCGGGCGGCCAGAAGGCGGTGATGTGGGGGACGTGCGTCGACAACCTGCTCGCTTGGCGAATGGTCGACCCCGACGGCCTGCCCTTGGAGGTGAAGCGTCTCGACCACCACCTGGGGAAGATCGGCCCCGACACGATGGCCCGCTTCCGGATCACCCGCTTCGCGGCGGATGGCAAGACGGTGCGCGGCACGCCGGAGGTTCTGGAGATCCCGGGCACCACATTCCGCTCCCCGGGGCTGGTGAAGGACGTGACCAACAAGAGCCTCGGCGGCCTGCCGGGCGTACAGAAGGAGGGGACCGACGGGCTGGTCACCTTTGCCACCTTCGTCCTCCACCGCCCCTTCGCCTTTACCCGCACCGTCTGCCTCGAGTTCTTTGGCGACGAGCTCTCCAAGGCGACCGAGGCGATCGTCGCCATCAAGGGGCGGGTCGAGGAGACCACCGGCGTCTTCCTCACCTCGCTCGAGCATTTCGATGAGAAGTACGTGAAGGCGACGGGCTACCACACGAAGAGCCCGCGCCGGGCCCGGGCGCGCGTGGTCTTGCTGGTGGACGTGGCGGGCGACAACGAGGCGTCGGTGGCGCGCACCTGCTCGGAGATTTGCCGCCTGGCGGCGACCGGCGACGGCGAAGGGTTCGTGGCGGTGGCGGAGGAGGACCGCGCCGCGTTCTGGAAGGTGCGCGGCCGCATGTCGGCGATCGCCCGCCACACCAACGCCTTCAAGATCAACGAGGACGTGGTGATCCCCCTGCCCCGTCTCACCGAGTACGCCGACTTCATTGAGCGGCTGAACATCGAGCTCTCCACCACCAACAAGCTCGCCATCCTCGACGCCCAACGCGAACTGCTCGCCGGCCACCTGGAGGCAGCGGAGGCGGGCGAGGAGGGCGGCTTCCTCCTGCCCAAGCTGAGCGAGGCGATCGCGCTGATCGAGCAGGTCGCGAGCCGCTGGCGGCGGCTGCTCGCTGGCCTCGACACGCCGGCCCTGGAGGTGATCGACCTGCTCCCCGCGGAGGTGGTGCGCGGCGACGAGACCCTCTTCCGGGTGATCCAGCGGGGCGACTTGCGCATCTCCTACCGGCGCGAGGTAGAGCAGCCGCTCCTCGCCCTGTTCGATGGCTACGACGAGGTGATCTCCGACCTCAAGGCGGGCCACGCCCACACCCTGCGCGCGCGGGTGGTGATCGCCACCCACATGCACGCCGGTGATGGCAACGTGCATACCAATATCCCGGTCAACTCGAACGACTACGAGATGATGCGCACCGCCCACCGGGTGGTGGAACGGGTGATGGCGAAGGCGGTGGCCCTCGGCGGGGTGATCTCCGGCGAGCACGGCATCGGGATCACCAAGCTGCCCTATCTGGCGCCGGCGCTGTTGGCCGAGTTCGCCAACTACAAGCGGCGGGTCGATCCCCACGGCCGCCTCAACCCAGGCAAGCTCGACGCGGCGACGCCGCTGGAGTTCGTCTACACCCCGTCGTTCCGCCTCTTGGAGCAAGAGGCGATCCTCCTCGAGGCGGTGGATCTGGAGGAGATCTCCGAGACCATTGCCCCGTGCATCCGCTGCGGCAAGTGCAAGCCGGTGTGCAACACCCATTCGCCGCACAGCGACATGCACTACTCGCCGCGCAACAAGATCCTCGCCATGGGGATGATCATCGAGGCCTTCCTCTACCAGTCGCAGACGCGCATGGGGATCTCCCTGGCCCAGTTCGCCAACATCCAAGACGTCGCCGACTACTGCACGATCTGCCACAAGTGCGAGGCGCCGTGTCCGGTGGACATCGACTTCGGCGAGGTCTCCATCGGCCTCCGGCGGCTGTTGAAGGAGAAGGGGGTGGCGCGCTTCCGGCCGATGACCAAGCTCGCCATGCTTTTCCTTACCCTCTCCAACCCGGAGGCGGTGCGGATGATGCGCACCGTGGTGATGCGCGGCGGGGTGGCGATTCAGCGCCGGCTCCACCAACTCGCCCGGCGGATCGGTTGGATCGACGGCCGCACCCGTTACACCACCCCGAACATGGATGGGGTGAAGGCTCAGGCCCTGCGCTTCATCGAGACGCCGCTTCCGATGATGGACAAGAAGACCGCGCGCACCGCCCTGGGGATCGAAGACCGGCGCTACCTGCCGATCCTCCGCCATCCGGGCCGCGCCAGCGACGAGGCGGTCTTCTACTTCCCCGGCTGCGGCTCGGAGCGGATGTATTCGCGCATCGCCCTCGCCACCGAGGCGCTGCTCTACCACGTCGGTACCCAGGTGATCCTGCCCCCTGGCTACCTCTGCTGCGGCTACCCCGCCACCTCCAACGGTGAGGAGTCGCTCGGCAAGCGGATCAACGCCGACAACCGCGTCCTCTTCCACCGGATCGCCAACACCCTCTCCTACCTCGACATCAAGGCGGTGATCGTCTCGTGCGGCACCTGCATGGACCAGCTCGAAGGCTACGAGCTGAAGCGCATCTTCCCTGAGGCGCGGCTGCTGGACATCCACGAGTACCTCATGGAGAAGGGAGTCTCCATCGCCGGGGTTCCGGGCCGACGCTACCTCTACCACGAGCCGTGCCACACGCCGATCAAGCTCTACCCCACCACCCAGGTCCTCGGTGCCACCCTCAAGGGGACGCCGGTGGCGATGCCGCCCGGCTGCTGCGGGGAGGCCGGGACCCTGGCCCTGTCGCGCCCCGACATCTCGGCGATGATCCGCCTGCGCAAGGAGGAGGAGGTGGGCCACGTCCTCGGCGCCACGGCCCACACCGGCGCTACCGACACCAAGATCCTCACCACCTGCCCCGCCTGCGTCCAAGGGCTGTCGCGCCTGGAGGCGATGGGGGTCGACGCCGACGCCCTCGTCTGCGAGCTTGCCGAGGCGATCCTCGGCGAGCAGTGGGAGCAAGAGTTCATCCTCGCCGCCAAGGGCGAGGGGATCGAGCGGGTCCTGTTCTAGCCCGGGGCAAACCGCGCCATCCACCGATTCCTACGGAGGTCCCCATGGAGTTCGACGTTCACTTCCAAGGCCGCTCCCTCCCCCTGAAGGTCGACGACCCCTTCCGCCTCGACTCTGCCCGCTTCGCCGAACGGATCCACGCCTTCCTCGCCGAGGCCGTCCAGCAGGTCGAAGAGCTGCACCTCGCTGAGCTCTTGCCCCGCATGGTCCGCGGCGTCGCCGGCTGCGAGGCGGGCTGCCCGGCGGACGCCAAGCACCTTGTCCGCCTCGGCTTCCGCGACTACCAGCTCGCCTACATCGACGGCGGCATCCTCACCGCCCGCCGCGACCTCGCCCTCGGCGAGCCCCTAGAGATCCGCCTCTTCCCGGACTTCTGAGCCAACGTTAGATTTCCCCCTGCCACCTTCCCAAGGACGGGAAGGCTCGCCGATGCACCGCATAGCCG
>MNYW01000049.1 GCA_001873295.1 Nitrospirae bacterium CG2_30_70_394
TGAGGTCGAGGCGCTCCATGGCGCCATGGTCACCCAGGGAGCGGGCAGGGAGCGACCCTCCAATCGCACTCGGCTCTTCACTCTCCGTGGGGCAACGGGGAGCGGGGAGCAAGGAGCGGGCAGCGGGGAGCAACACCCGCCGCCCTTACCCTCGCAGCGTCCGCGCCACCGACTTGGCAACCCGTGGCGCTTCCAGGAGCGTCGCAAGCTGAAGGCCACAAAAAACGGCCCCCCGTGCGAACCACGGGGGGCCGTTCGTCCAACCGTTGGGGAGGGCGTTACATCATCCCGCCCATGCCACCCAGCCGCCCATGCCGCCCATGCCGCCCATGCCGCCCATGCCGCCACCACCGCCGCCGGGGCCGCCCTTCTCCTCGGGCTGCGGCTTGTCGGTGATCATGGCCTCGGTGGTGAGCAGGAGCGAGGAGACGGAGACGGCGTTTTGCAACGCCGTGCGGGTCACCTTGGTGGGGTCGATAATCCCCATCTTCAGGAGGTCGCCGAACTCACCGGTGGCGGCGTTGAAGCCGTAGGAGCCCTTCTTCCCGGCCACGTCACGGACCACCACGGAGCCCTCCTCGCCGGCGTTCTCGGCGATCTGACGGAGCGGCTCTTCGAGGGCCCGGCGGATGATGTTGACCCCCACCTGCCGGTCGTCGTCGAAATGGAGCTTCTCCAACGCCACCTGGGCACGCACCAAAGCGACACCGCCGCCGGGGACGATCCCCTCCTCCACCGCCGCGCGGGTGGCGTGCAGGGCATCCTCCACGCGCGCCTTCTTCTCCTTCATCTCGGTCTCGGTGGCGGCGCCGATGTTGATCACCGCGACTCCACCGACGAGCTTGGCAAGGCGCTCCTGGAGCTTCTCGCGGTCGTAGTCGGAGGTGGTGGCGTCGATCTGGGTGCGGATCTGGCCAACCCGCGCCTTGATGTCCGTCGCCTTGCCGGCGCCATCGATCAGGGTGGTGTCGTCCTTGGTGATCTTCACCGTCTTCGCCCGCCCCATCTGGTCGATGGTGGCGTTCTCTAGGGTGAAGCCAGTCTCCTCGGAGATCACCGTCCCGCCGGTGAGGATGGCGATGTCCTGAAGCATCGCCTTGCGCCGGTCCCCGAAGCCGGGCGCCTTCACCGCCGCCACGTTGAGGGTGCCGCGCAGCTTGTTCACCACCAAGGTGGCGAGCGCCTCGCCGTCCACGTCCTCGGCGAGGATCAAGAGCGGCCGGCCGAGCTTGGCGATCTGCTCAAGGAGCGGCAGGAGGTCCTTCATGCTGGAAATCTTCTTCTCGTGGATGAGGATGTACGGATCCTCGAGATCGCACTCCATGCGGTCGGCGTTGGTGATGAAGTAGGGGGAGAGGTAGCCGCGGTCGAACTGCATCCCCTCGACCGTCTCCAGGGTGGTCTGGAGGGTCTTCGCCTCCTCGACCGTGATCACCCCCTCCTTGCCCACCTTCTCCATCGCCTCGGCGATGATCGCACCGATGGTCTCGTCGCCGTTGGCGGAGATGGTGCCCACCTGGGCGATCTCCTCCTTCGAACGGGTCGCCTTGGAGAGGCTGGACAGGGAGGCAACCACCTTCTCCACCGCCGCCTCCATCCCGCGCTTGATGTCCATCGGGTTGAAGCCGGCGGAGACCGACTTGATCCCCTCGCGGAAGATCGCCTGGGCCAGCACCGTGGCGGTGGTGGTGCCGTCACCGGCGACGTCGGAGGTCTTCGAGGCGACCTCGCGGACTACCTGCGCGCCCATGTTCTCGAACTTGTCCTCCAGCTCCACCTCCTTGGCCACGGTGACCCCGTCCTTGGTCATCAGCGGGGTGCCGAAGCCACGGTCGAGCAACACGTTGCGGCCGCGCGGGCCGAGGGTGACCTTCACGACGTTGGCGAGGGTGTCGACCCCGCGGGCGATGGCGTGACGCGCCTTTTCGTCAAAAATGATCTGTTTGGCTGGCATGGTGCAGAGACTCCTGTGCAATCAGTTTGTGGGGAACGGGGAGGGACGGAGACGCCGGGCTACTTCTTCTTTTTTCCCGCAACGATGACGCCCATCACGTCCTCTTCCTTGATCACCGCGTACTCGACGCCGTCCATGGTGATCTTGTCTGGGGAGTACTTGCCGAAGATCACCCGGTCGCCCGCCTTCACCTCCTCGACGTCCTTGCCAACCGCCAGGACCACCCCCTCGTGGGGCTTCTCCTTGGCAGAATCTGGGATGTAGATCCCTCCCGCGGTCTTGCTCTCCGCGGTGCTGTACTCGACAAGGAGACGATCTCCCAACGGTTTGAGCATGGTGATTCCTCCAAAATGTGGGATGGTTGAACAGGTTGCCCGGCCACCCGGGGCGCTGTTGGCACTCGCCGGCGGCGAGTGCCAACAAACTACGAACGGACTCTCAAGATGACAAGCCCCCCGCACCCTTTTTCTTTGCCCCCCCTCCTCCTCGCCTCCGCCAGCCCGCGCCGGCGCGCCCTGCTCTCCGAGGTCGGGGTGGCGTGTGAGGTGGTCCCCTCGCACCACCCGGAAGAGGCGCTCCCCGGCGAGGCGGTGGAGGCGCACGTCGCCCGCCTGGCGCGCGCGAAGGGCGAGGCGGTGGCCACCACCCACCGGTCGCGGTGGGTGGTGGCCGGCGACACGGTGGTCGCCCTGGGTGGCGCCATCCTCGGCAAACCGGCGTCGCCCGCCGACGCGCGCCACATGCTCGCCCGCCTGTCGGGCTGCACCCACCGGGTGGTCGGCGGCCTGGCGGTCGGCCACGACCGCGTGTGGCACGTGGCGGTGGCGACCACCGAGGTTCGCTTCCGCTGGCTGCGCCCGGACGAGATCGACGCCTACGTCGCCGGCGGCGAGCCCATGGACAAGGCGGGCGCCTACGCGGTGCAGGGGGAGGGGCGGCGCCTGGTGGCCGGCTGGGAGGGGTCGTACACCAACATCATCGGCCTGTGTGTCCCGCTGTTACGCCGCCTCTTCGCCGAGGCCGAGGCACCGTATCGCCTCACCCCACCGCCGGCGCTCGAGGGGCGCGACGCCCCCCGGCTGGGGTAAGCCCCCGCCCGTGGTGTTGACCACCGGATCGGATGGGTACAGGGTGTCGGCGTACTCGACTTGTGTCGGGCAGCCAGCGGTGACGATCTCTCTCCACCCATCATGCCCCGCATCCAGGTTCTAACTCGCTTTTCCCTTGTGGCGTCGGTGCCACGGAGCCCAGCGCGGGGGTTTTAGTCCGCGCATGTCAGCCAGTCGGCAGCCTCGTGACCCGAGCTCCGATGACGCCCAACAGAAGGAGTAGGAAGATGCGTACCAAAGGAACGGTGAAGTGGTTCAACGACAGCAAGGGGTTCGGCTTCATTACCCCGGAGGGGGGGGAGAAGGACTGCTTCGTCCACCACTCCGCCATCCAAGGCGAAGGCTTCCGCAGCCTGAGCGAAGGGGATCACGTGGAGTTCGACATCGTCGCGGGCCAGAAGGGGCCGGCGGCAGAGAACGTCGTCAAGCTGTAGTCGCCTGACCCACAGGCAGTTGGACTACGGGCTGTCCCGCCTCGGCGGGGCAGCCCGTTTGCGTTTCCATGGCGCCCGCGGAAGGGCGGGCGGCGCGCCGGGGGCAAGCTGACTTCGTACCGAGGAGGGTCGCGCGCGGCGGGCAACCGCCATAGCTCCTGGCCGGCTCGTGGGTCCGAGCCCACCGGTCGGCTGGCCACGCCGGTCGCGGACGCGGCCACGGCAACCCCCTTCGTGCCGTTGTCCCCGCGCCGTAGCTCCTCGGGGAGAGAGCCAGGCGAGGAGTCTCTGGCGGACGTGGTCGAGCGTGGCGGCAGCCAGCGGACGTGCGTCCGGCCAGCAGGGGCACATCCGGCCAGCGGGCGCACGTCCAAACCGACCCGTTCGTAGGGCGACGTGGGGCGAGGCGATGAAGCACGGCCCACGCGACCTGGCTTACGAGTCCGGCCATGGCTCCGCGCGCGGCGGTGGATCGACCAAGGCCGCCCGCCTCCTAGGCGTGGCCCAACCGGTCCATGGCCTGGTTGGCGAGGGCGTCGGCGCGCTCGTTTTCCGGGTGGCCGGCGTGGCCCTTCACCCAGCGCCACTCCACTTGGTGGGGTGCGGCAACCCTCTCCAGCCGCTGCCACAAATCCGCGTTCTTCACCGGCTTGCCATCCGCGGTGCGCCAGCCGTTGCACCGCCAGCGGGCGATCCAGGTGGTGATCCCCTGCTTCACGTAGGTGGAGTCGGTGGTCACCACCACCCGGCACGGCCGCTTCAGCGCCTCGAGTGCCGCGATCGCCGCCATCAGCTCCATCCGGTTGTTGGTGGTGTGACGCTCGGCGCCCGAGAGCTCCCGCTCGCGGCCGTCGTAGCGCAGGACCACCCCCCAACCGCCCGGGCCGGGGTTGCCCCGGCAGCCGCCGTCGGTGAACACCGCCACCGGCGCGCCGCTCACCGCCCGCCCCCTGTGGCCCGCTCCCGCAACAGGGCCAAGGCCTGGCAGACGGTGGCCCCGCGCACCGCGCCGCGGTCACCGGCGAAGTGGCAGCGGTGGACCTCCACCCCGCGACCATCGCCGATGGCGATGTAGACCAGCCCCACCGGCTTCTCCCGACTGCCGCCACCCGGGCCGGCGATGCCGGTGATCGCGCCGGCGAGGGCCGCGGGGGTGGTGGCGAGGAGCCCCGCCACCATCGCCTCCGCCACCTCGCCGCTCACCGCGCCGTGGGCCGCGATGAGGGCGGGGTCGACGCCGAGCCAGCGCGCCTTGGCGTCATTGGCATAGCTCACCACCCCGCCGAAGAAGCAGGCGGAGGCGCCCGCCACCCCGGTAATCGCCGCCGCCAGCAGGCCGCCGGTGCACGACTCCGCCACCGCCAACCAGCTCCCCTGGCGGGTCAGGGTCGCCACCAACTCGGCGGCAGAGTGATCCGGAAGCGGCACCATGGGCGCATTGTTTCACAGCGCACCGATCCCGGTCGCCTCCACGCCGGAGCGGGCCGGGTCGATCGCCCAAGCAGCGCCGGGTGACTCCAAACAGGCGCCGTTCGTCGCGCCCCGTGAGGCGCGGGAAAGCAAGATGGCGCCCGGAGTGGGCACCGGAGCCGCTTCCGCGCCTCGGGTGGCGGCTCCGCGGTCGATCGACAAAGTCCGCCAGACTCCTCGGGGGAGGTCGGACCTTGTCGGTCATGGGCGACCCGCGGCGGGCTCGTGGCCAGACCCACCCGTGCGGAGCGCGACGCGGGGCGCGTGCGAGGAAGAACCAGCGCCCGATGCGAGGCTGGGTCCCATTCATTGCCCTCGATCGACCGAGTCCAACCGGCTCCTGCCCGGCCACCCCGCCGGGGTCGCCACCCCTAAGCGCTACAACCCCGACCCCACACCCACCGCGCCAACGCTCTCGCCACGCCCGGCGTGGGGCCGGCCGGACCACGGACCGATCGGCCCAGCAGCCGCGAAGCGCGGCCCGGATGGGACCCGTCGCGGGCGATCTCCGTTCGCCGCCGTTCGCCGCCGCCAGCAGCCACGAAGCGGCCCGAATCGGACCCGTCCCTCCTTACCCCACCCGCACCGAGGTCCGACGATCCTCGCCACCGCCGCTACCCCGCCAGGAGCCACGCCGCGCCAAGCAGAAGGAGGCGCGCGTAGAGGCCGGCGGCGAGGTCGTCGGCCATGACCCCGAGACCGCCGGGGAGGCGCTCCAGGCGGTGGCACGGCGGCGGCTTGGTGATGTCGAAGAGGCGGAAGAGGAGGAAGCCGGCCGCGATCCACCCGCAGGTAGGCGGCAGGGCGAGCAGCGCAAGCCACTGGCCCGCCACCTCGTCGATCACGACCCGCCCGGGATCCGTGCCCCACACCCGCTCGGCGCGCGCCGCGGCGACCGTCCCGAAGAGGAGCACCACGCCGATCGCCGCCCCCTGGGCGGGCCAGGCGAGGCGGCCGAGAGCGAAGTAGGCAAGCGCGGCAAGGAGGCTGCCGGCGGTCCCCGGCGCCACCGGCGCCAGGCCGCTACCGAGCCCCACCGCCAGCCACAGCCACGGGTCGCGCCCGGGGGAGGGGGACGAGGAGGGGGAAGAGGAGGGGGCGGACGCGGCCATCGCCGCCAGGATCGGCGCGCCCACGCCGCGTGGCTACCCCGGCCGGCGCCGCCGCATCGGAGTCGGTCGGACTTTGTCGATCATCGGCCGAGAAGAGGCGGGCTCGAGTCCGGATGAAGAGCCGTTCGTAGCACGACGGGGACTCAGGAATCGAAGACCGGGGCGATCCGGGCCGAGAGCCGCTCGCGGTAGTCGATCGCGACCGAGTCCGGCCGGCGCCGCCGCATCGCCGGCGCGTGGTCGAGCTCTCCGTCGCGGAGGCGATCGAGAACGTCGACCGCGGCGGCCCGGCCACCCCGGCGGCGCGCCGTCGACCACTCCTCCTCGCCCCCCTAGACTCAGCCGATGGCCGACGCGCGCTGGCTCTTTCTCTCCGACGCCCACCTCGCCCCGGGCGACACGGCGTGCCAGGGGGAGCTCGCCCGCTTCCTGCGCGACTTTCCCGGCCTCACCCACCTGTGCATCAACGGTGACCTCTTCGACTTCTTCGTCGGCTTCCGGCGCCGGGAGATGGCCGGCTTCGAGACTCTCCTCGCCGCCCTGCGCGACCTCACCGGCCGCGGCGTCACCCTCCACTACGTCGAGGGCAACCACGACTTCTGCCTGGGGCCACGCTTCGCCGCCGCCTACGGCGCCCAGCTCCACCCCGACCACGCCACCCTCACCCTCGGGACGCAGCGCGTCTGGGTGGAGCACGGCGACCTCGCCAACCCCGCGGAGCACCTCGCCCACCTCTTTCGCTGGCTCTTTCGCAGCCGCGCCGCCCTCCTGCTCGCCGAGTTCATCGGCCCGGCCCGGCTACAGCGGTTCGGCCGCTGGCTCGACCGGGCCACCGGCGACGCCCACTACATGGTGCGTGCCACCGCCCACCCCTGCTTCCGCGCCCACGCGGCGCACCGGATCGCCGCCGGCTACGACGTGGTGATCCTCGGCCACGCCCACATCCCCAGCGACGAGGTGGTGGAGGCGGGCGGGCGGCGCGGCCGCTACCTGAACCTCGGCGACTGGCTCGCCCACCGCAGCTACGTCACCTGGGACGCAACCGCCGGCTTTCGCCTCCATGAGGACGGTGGGGCGCCGGTGACCCCGCCGCGGTGAGCCACGGGCGGAAGCCTCCCGGCCGGGCGCCTGCGGGACGCCGTAGGACTCTGTCGAACCTTGCCGATCGGGTGGCAAGAGGCAGCGCGCGCGTCCGAATCGCGACCCGGGTGCGGACCCTCGCCTGCCTAGGTCTGAAACCAGGGGGGCCGAACCGGCCCCCGCTCCGCCGCGTCGCCACGGGCCGCGGCCGCGCGCTTGATCGACCCACTCCGACCGGTGGCTACGCCCGGTAGTTCTTCTCCCGCCGCTCCTGCGCCGTCTTGCAGTCGATGCACAGGGTCGCCACGGGCCGGGCCAGGAGGCGCTCGTAGGCGATCTCCTCGCCGCACGACTCGCACAGGCCGTAGTCGCCGCGGGCGATGCGCGCGAGGGTCTCGTCGATCTTGGCGATCAGCTTCGCCTCGCGCCCCTGGAGGCGCGACTGGAAGGTGTCGTCGATCTCCTCGGTGGCCCGATCGCCAATCTCCGCCATCTGCTCCTTCTCTTGCGCGAGGCTGTCGTCGATGGTGCGGTGCGCCTCCTCCACGAGCTCGGCACGGCGCTGGCCGAGGAGGCTGCGGATCTCCGCCCAGCGGTCCTTCGCCTCGGACTTTTTCGCCACCTTGCGCGGCGCCACCTTCTTTGCCGCCTTGGGGGCTACCTTCTGGACGGTCTTCGTCACCGCCTTGCCGCCACTCTTCTTCGCCGGCTCCGCGGCCGCCTTTTTCACCGGCTTTTTGGCCGGCTTCGCCGCCGGTTTCTTGGCCACCTTCTTGACCGCCTTCGGGGCGGGCCTCTTCACCGCCTTCTTGGCCGCCTTCTTGGGGGGGGGCTTGACGCTCTTCTTGACCCCCTTCTTCGCGGGCGCCTTAGCGGGCTTCTTCGCCGCCGCCTTGAGGGGGGTCTTGGCAGTCGCCTGTTTCGCAGGGGTGGTCTTGGCGGCGGTCTTCTTGGTCGGAGTCTTGGCCATGGTCTCTCGGTAGGCTATGGGGAAGGGCGTGGCGCTGGCGTCGCGGCGCCGCCCTTGGTAGTACCCTATCCGGCGGCCGATTTCTACCACCCCCACCTTCCGGACCCCATGGCGATCACCTCGACCACCCGCATCACCGGCCTGTTCGGCGATCCCGTCTCCCACTCCCTCTCCCCCTTGATGCACAACCGCGCCTTTGGCGCGTGCGGTCTCGACTGGGTCTACGTCGCCTTCCACGTCCTCCCCGCCCACCTCGCCGCGGCGGTCCGGGCCCTGCCCGCCCTCAACCTCGCCGGGGTGAACGTCACCATCCCGCACAAGGAGGCGGTGATCCCCTACCTCGACTCCCTCTCCCACACCGCCGCCATGATCGGGGCGGTGAACACGATCCGGGTGGAGGCGGACGGCTCGCTCACCGGCCACAACACCGACGCCCCGGGCTTCGCCGCGGCGCTGGACCGCCAAGGGGTGAGCCTCGACGGCCAGCGGCTGTTGCTATTGGGTGCCGGCGGGGCGGCGCGCGCCGTCGCCTTCCAGGCCGCGATCGACGGCGCCGAGGAGATCTGCCTGTGCGACCAGGTGGGCGAGCGGGCCGCGGCCCTGGCCAGCGACCTCGCCGGCCACTTCGCCTCGTGCCGGGTCCACTGCATCCCGTTGGAACGCGCCGCCCTGGAGCCGGCCGCCGCCGCCGCCACGGTGTTGGTGAACGCCACCCCGGTGGGGATGGCTGGCCACGGCGACTACCCCATCGACCTCGCCTGGCTCCACCCGGGGCTGTTTGTCTACGACCTGGTCTACAACCCGGCTTCGACGCCGCTGATCGCCGCCGCCCGCGCCCGCGCCATCCGCTGCGACAACGGCCTCACCATGCTCGCCCTCCAAGGCGCCACCTCCTTCGCCCTGTGGACCGGCGCGGCGCCGCCCGGCGAGTCGATGATCGCGACCCTGGAAGAGTTGATGCGCAACCGCTAGCCATCGTCCGCCTCTCCCCTTTTTCCCCCCCCGCACGCACCGCCATGACCTCGCCTGCCGCCGCGCGCGCCGCCGCCTCCAACCTCATCTTGGTGGGGTTCATGGGGGCAGGGAAGACCACCGTCGGGCGGCGCCTGGCGGAGCACCTCCACTGGGAGGTGGTGGACTGCGACGACCTGATCGAGGCGCGCGCCAAAAAGACGATCGCCGAGATCTTCGCCAGCGAGGGCGAAGCCGCCTTCCGCGACCTGGAGGCGGAGCTGGCCGCCACCCTGCGCGACTATCGCCAGACGGTCATCACCACCGGCGGCGGCATCGTCGAGCGCGCGGCGAACCTAGCGCGCCTGCGCGCTGCCGGCCGGATCATCTACCTCCGCGCCCAGCCCGAGGTCCTCTACACGCGCCTCGCCGGCTCCACCCACCGGCCGCTGCTCCGGGTCGCCGACCCCCTTGGCCGAATCCAAGAGCTCCTCGCCCAGCGCGCGGCGCGCTACGAGGCGGCGGACCAGATCATCGACACGGACGACGCGACGGTGGACGAGGTGGTGGAGGCGATCCTCCGCTAGCCGCCTGTCGGACCTTCGCGATCATGTGGCGAACCACGCGCTGCCACCCGGATGAGGTTGTGGGTCCCGGCAAAGGGGGCCGCAAAGGGGCGCTGATCCACGCCCAT
>MNYW01000044.1 GCA_001873295.1 Nitrospirae bacterium CG2_30_70_394
CCGGCCACGGCCGCGCCGCCGCCGAGGCGGGGCGGGCGGCGGCGGCGCGGGCGGTCGAGCGGGCGACGATCGAGGCGTACGCCGGGGCGGTGGCCGCGGCGCGCCTCACCCAGGCGGCGGCGAAGCAGGTCGAGGAGCTCGACTCGGTGGTCGCCCAGGTGGGGGCGCTGGTGGATCAACAGCAGCTCCCAGAGGCGGACCGATTGCAGGCGCAGGCGGCGGCGGCGCAGGCGCACCTCGCGCTGATCGACGCGCAGGCGCGCGCGGCGCGCGCCCTGGCCGGGCTTGAAGAGCTGGTGGGCGAGCCGGTGGGGGCGGTGGCGCCTTTGCCGGTGTTGGCCGCCCCCCCTGCGGGGATCGAGGCGGAGGTGTGGGTGGCGCGCGCCGCGGCGGGGCGCCCCGAGCTGGCGGCCCTGCGCGACCAGGTCGCGGCCCTCACCGCGCGTGGCGCGGCGGCACGCGCCGGCAGGCGGCCGAGCCTCTTTCTCACCGGCTCCGCGAGCCACGTGGAGGATGACTTCCAGCTCCACCAGAACAATGCCGAGGCGCAGGTGGCGGTGCGCGTGCCGCTGTTCGAGGGGGGGCTGAGTCGGGCGCGGGAGACGGAGCAGGCGGCGGCGGCGACGCGGGTGGCCGCCGAGCTCGACTCCCTTTTTCGCCAGATCCGGCGCGAGGTGGCCGATGGCGTCACCCGCCTGGGCGCGGCCGGCGCCGCGGTGGTGGCGAGCCAGGCGGCGTGCGGCGCGGCCGAGGAGGCGTTGCGCCAAGCCGACCTGCGCTACCGCGAGGGGCTGATTTCCAACCGCGAGCTTCTCGACGCAGAGGCGGTGGCGGTGGCCGCGCGCCAGCGGCTGGCGGTGGCGGAGGCGGAGCAAGTCGCCGCCCGCCTCGCCCTGGAGAATCTCACCGGCCGCGACGTCACCGCCGCGGTCACAGCCCACGAGGCGGCAGCGCCGGCGCGGGCAAAGGAGCGGGTCGATGGCTGACGAGACGGTTGCCACGCCGGTGGAAGAGGGGGGCGCGGCAGCTCCCCGGCCGCGGCGCCGCGGGCGCTGGGTGGTGCGCCTCCTCATCGGGGTGGCGCTCGCCGCGGGCCTCTTCTTCGGCGGCCGCTGGGTGGTGTGGCGGATCGGCCACGTGTCCACCGACGCGGGTTTCGTAAAGGCGGAGATCGCCAGCGTCGCGCCGCAGGTGGCGGGGCGGATTCTCCAGGTGGCGGTGGTGGAGGGGCAGCAGGTCCGGCGCGGCGACACCCTGGTGGAGGTCGACCCGGCGGCGGCTACACAGCAGGTGGCGCAGGCGCAGGCCGCGGTGGCTACCGCGTTGGCGGTAGTGGAGCAGGCGCGCCAGGGCCAGGTGGCGACCCGCGACCAGGTGGGGACGGCGATCGGGGCGGCCGAGGCGGCGGTGGCGGCGGCGCGCACCCAGGTGGCGAAGGCCAGCACCAACCGCGACCTCTGGCGCCGCCAGCGGGATCGCTTCCAGGCCCTGGTGGAGCAACACGCGGTGGGGCGCGCGCGCTTTGAAGAGGTGGAGAGCGCCGCGGTGGCCGCCGAGTCGGACCTCGCCGCGGCCAGCGCCCAGGTGCGCCTCGCCGAGGCGCGGTTGGCGGAGGCGAAGGCGGCGCGCACCACCATCGCCCAGGCGCAGGCGGCGGTGGCCACCGGCAAAGAGGGGGTCCATCAGGCGGAGGCGGCGCTCGCCCAGGCACGCCTGGCACTGAGTTGGTGCACGGTGGTCGCCCCGATCAACGGGGTGGTGGCGCGCAAGCTCGCCGAGGTGGGCGACATGGCAACCCCGGGCCGGCCGGTCATCTCCCTCTACGACCCGGCGAGTCGCTATGTGGAGGCGCGCTTCGAGGAGACCAAGCTCCGCAATCTGGCGCAGGACAAGGCGGTGGAGCTGCGCGTCGATCGGTTGCCGGGGACTCCGCTCACCGGCCGGATCACCCTCCTCGGCCCGGCCGCCGCCGCCGAGTTCGCTCTGATTCCGCGCGATGTCACCGCCGGCGAGTTCACCAAGGTGACCCAGCGGGTGGGGGTGCGCATCGCCATCGACCACCTCGCCGACCATCCGGAGCTGGTGCCGGGGCTGTCGGTGGAGGTGGTGGTGGCGAAGTAGGGAGGGCGGAGATGGCCGGAAAAGCGGCGCCCAACCGGTGGCTCGTCTCCGCCCTCGTCTCCACCGGGATCTTCATCGCCCTGTTGGACACGACGATCGTCGACATCGTCTTGCCAAAGATGATGTCGAGCCTCGACGCCGACCTCTACGGCGTCCAGTGGGTGGTGATCACCTACTTCCTCGGCTCGGCAATCGCGATGACCGCGGTGGGCTGGACTGCCGACGTGGTCGGCCACCGCAACACCTATTTCGCCGGCCTCGCCCTGTTCATCGCCATGTCGGCCCTCGCCGGGATGGCACCGACCTTGGAGGTGATGGTCGCCACCCGCTTCTTCCAGGGGGTGGCGGAGGGGATCCTCATCCCGGTCTCCATGGTGATCCTGTTCGATATCTTCCCGGCGGAGGAGCACGGCATCGCCATGGGGATCTTCGGCCTCTCCGCCTCCTTCGCCCCCGCCCTCGGCCCGGCCTTGGGCGGGATCATCACCGAGGCTTTGTCGTGGCGCTGGGTCTTCTACGTCAACGTGCCGGTGGGGCTGCTCGACCTCGCCCTGGTCTTTTTCCTGCTCACCAACAAGCGCGCCGCCTACCCCCCGCCGCCCTTCGACTGGGTCGGCTTCACCCTCCTCGCGGTGGCGGTCGCGTCGCTGATCGTGATCACCGGCAAGGGGCAGGAGCTCGGTTGGCTCTCCTCGGACCTGATCTTCTACCTGCTCTTGGTGCTGGGGGTCTCCGGAGGGGCGGCGGCGGCGTGGCTGGGGTGGGCAAAGAACCCCCTCTTCCCGCGCCACATCCTCAAGAGCCGCCCCTTCCGCCTCGGCCTCTTGGCGATGGCGCTGCTGTCGATCAACGCCTACGGCTTCTTCCTCCTCCTGCCGGTCTTCCTCCAGCGGATCCACGGCTACACCACCCTCCAGTCCGGGCTAATCCTTCTGCCCGGGGCGCTCCTCTCGGCGGTGGTGACGGTGGTCGCCGGGGCGGCTTCAGACCGGATGAACCCGAAGTGGATCGCGGCGAGCTGCCTGCTGGTGATGGCGGCGGCGTCGTGGTTCTTCCACGCCGACATGGACACGCCGCACGCGGTGCTGGTCCTCGACTACCTCTACTGGGGCGCCTTCGTCGGGGCCACCTTCGCGCCGGTGACCATCATCGCCCTCGGCACCTTGGAGGAGCGCGACATTGCCGACGGCTCGACCCTGTTGAACATCATCCGCCTGATCACCGGCTCGGTCGGCTCCGCCTACGCCACCACCCTGCTCACCTCGCGCACGGATCGCTTCTACACCGGCCTGGCGGATCGCCTCGACCTGGGGGCGAGCGGTGCGGCCCTCCTCGATCGCTTCCACTCCCTCGCCGGTCCGGCCGGTCCTTACTTCGACCCGGACACCTGGGCGCGCTTCGCCGCCACCGCCCACGGGCTGATGCTGCGCCGGGCGTCGAGCTACGCCTTCCACGCCACCTACCAGCACCTCGCCTTCTTCGCGGTGGCCGCGGCGGTGGTGGTGGTGTTGGTGAAGCGGTTGCCGCACCGCGGCGGCGGCCATGGGGCGATGCACTAAAGGCGCGGCTCCTCGCCGGAGCAGCGCGGCTTACCAGTTCTCGCCGAGGAGCTCGAAGTAGGCCTGCGGGTGGAGGCAGGCGGGGCAGACCTTCGGCGCCTCGTCGCCCTCGTGCAGGTAGCCGCAGTTGAGGCAGCGCCACACCACCTTGCCGTTGCGCTTGAAGACACGGCCCGCCTCCAGGTTGGCGGCGAGGTCGCGGTAGCGCTTGTGGTGCTGGCGCTCGGCGACGGCGATCGCCTCGAACGCCTTGGCCACCGCGTCGAACCCCTCCGCGCGGGCGACCTTGGCGAAGCCTGGGTACATCTCCGTCCACTCGTACTCCTCGCCGGCGGCGGCGGCGTGGAGGTTGTCGAGGGTGGAGCCGATGGTGCCGGCGGGGAACGAGGCGCTGACCTCCGCCTCGCCCCCCTCGAGGAACTTGAAGAACCTCTTGGCGTGCTCCTTCTCCTGGTTCGCGGTCTCCTCGAAGATCAGGGCGATCTGCACCAGCTCCTCCTTGCGCGCCGCGCCGGCGAAGTAGGTGTAGCGGTTGCGCGCCTGCGACTCGCCGGCAAAGGCGGTGAGCAGGTTCCTCTCGGTCTGGGTGTCGCGGAGGGACTTCGCCATGAAAGGCTCCTTTCAAAAAAAGAGGGGGCTACCGCACGGTAGCCCCCTCGCACTTGTGACGATACCGGGCGCCGGTTAGGCGTGGACCGTGGCGTGCTTGGCCAGGTACTCGGCGACGCCGTCGGGGGTCGGGGTCATCGCCTCCTCGCCCTCGTGCCAGTTGGCCGGGCAGACCTCGCCGTGGGTGTCGACGAACTTGAGGGCGTCGACCATCCGCAGCGCCTCGTCGATGGAGCGGCCCAGCGGCAGGTCGTTGATCAGGGCGTGGCGCACGATCCCCTTCGGATCGATGAGGAAGAGGCCGCGCAGGGCGACGGAGTCGTTGAACAAGACGCCGTAGTCACGGGCGATCTGCTTCGAGAGATCGGCGACTAGCGGGTACTGGATCTTGCCGATGCCACCCTTTTCCACCGGCGTGTTTTTCCACGCGAGGTGGGTGTAGTGGCTATCCACCGAGCAGCCGATCACCTCGCAGCCGCGCGCCTTGAAGTCGCGGAGGTGGTCATTGAAGGCGAGGATCTCGCTCGGGCAGACGAAGGTGAAATCGAGCGGGTAGAAGAACAGCACGGTGTACTTGCCGCGGAAGTCGGAGAGCTTGAGCTGGGCAAAGGAGTTGTCCGGCATCACCGCCTGGGCGGCGAAGTCGGGGGCGGGCTTGGTAACGAGGGTTTCCATGGGGTGCTCCTCTGTGAGGGGGTTGGGGTTTGCTTGGGGGGGACATTGCAGGCGCTGTGCCAACCCCGGTGGAGGCGGGCGAAATCCTAAACCGCCAAGGGGTTAGTCCCCCATCGCCGGATTGGTCCCGGTGGCACGGTGGCGAGATCTCGCGTACGGTCGTGGCGAGATTTCGCGAGTCGCGGGATTTCGCGGCCCATCTCAGGCGCAGCGGTGACCCTGCCGGCTGGCCGCCGTCCACCCCCCACCCCCATGGCCATCGACCTCGACCTCACCGCCGATCTCAAGGAGGCGGCCTTGCTCGCCACCTCGCCGGGCTCTACCGACCGGTTGCTCGCCGATGCCCTCGACGCCCTCTGGCCGGTGATTCCCTACGACCTCGCCACGGTGATGCTGCTCGCCGGCGACACCCTCACCGTGCGCATGGCGCGCGGCTTGCTGGCGGACGAACGGGTCCGCCACCACCACCTCGACCTCCACCGCTTTCCCTCCCTGCGCGCGGCGATCGAGCGCGGCCAGGCGCGGCTGTTTACCGAGCACGACCACGCCGAGGGCGACGGCGATCCCTTCGACGGCGTCCTCGACCTCCCCCACGGCCACGCCTGCATGGTGGTCCCGCTGGTCGCGGAGGGGCGGCGCATGGGGCTGATCACCTTCGACCAGCAGGTGTGTAGGCCGTACGGCGAGGGGGAGCTCGGGCTCGCCCAGGTCTATGGCCGACTCCTCGCCCACGCGATGCGCTACGAGCACCAGTCGGAGCTCCTCCAGCGGATGCACGACCAGTGGGCGGAGCACAACCGGCTGCTCGCCGAGTCGGTGGCCGGCGGCGCCGATGCCGGCCGGCTGCTGCGGCGCAGCGTCAGCGCGGCGATGGCGCGGGTGGTGGAGCTAGCGCGGCAGGTGGCGCCCACCGAGGCACCGGTGCTGATCAGCGGCGAGACCGGCAGCGGCAAGGAGGTGGTGGCGAACGCGATCCACGGCTGGAGCCGGCGCGCCGGCCACTCAATGGTGTCGGTGAACTGTGCCGCCCTGCCGCCGACGCTGATCGAGTCGGAGCTGTTCGGCCACGTGAAGGGTGCCTTCTCCGGCGCCACCGGCCGGCGCATGGGCCGTTTCCAGGCGGCGAACGGCACCACCCTCTTTCTCGACGAGGTCGGGGAGCTGCCCCTCGGGTTGCAGGCGAAGCTGCTGCGGGTGGTCCAGGACTCGACCTTCGAGCCGGTGGGCAGCGACCGCACCGTGCGGGTCGACGTGCGCCTCGTCGCCGCCACCCACGTGGACCTGGCGCGGGCGGTGGCCGAGGGGCGCTTTCGCGACGACCTCTATTACCGCCTGCATGTCTTTCCCATCGTGGTGCCGCCGCTCCGGGAGCGGGTCGATGACATCCCGCAGATCGTTGGCGACGTCCTCGCCTCCCTCGCCCGGCGCACCGGCGCGGGTCCATGGAGCGTCAGCGCCGGGGAGATGGCGCGCCTCCAGCGTTACCCCTGGCCGGGCAACGTGCGCGAGCTGGTGAACGCCTTGGAGCGCGCCACCATCCTCGCCCGCGGTCCTGCCCTACACGTGGCGGTGGCGGAGGAGGAGCTTGTTCCGGAGCCGGTCGTGGCGGACGCACCCCTGGCCACCCTCGAGGCGGTAGAGCGCGGCCACATCCAGCGGGTGGTGCGCGCTTGCGCGGGCCGGATCCACGGCACCGGTGGCGCCGCCGAGATCCTCGGCCTCAACCCGTCGACCCTGCGCAGTCGGATGAAGAAGCTCGGCCTCGACCCGGCAAGCTTGCGCCGCGCGCGTGGCTGAGAGCGGACGGGTCGATGGGAGATCGACAACCCCAAGGCGGCGCTCGGCCAGGGGGGTGGGGGGTTCTTCAAGACTCCAAAGGGCGGGCGAAGGTTGCTCCTTTCGCACCGCGAACGGGTGCATCCTGCTCCGAGCGCGCGTTGTCGCGGGACGGTCGCGGCCGTCCGACCGACTCCTAGTCTCCCGTTGCCTTGGGGTAGCCGTGGCTGTTGTCGTCCTCATCGTGCCGCCGGCGTGCGACCCCACCGCGCCGTACCTGGCGGTGCCCACCCTCACCGCCTACCTACGTTGCCATGGGGTGGAGGTCATCCCGGTGGATGGCAACGTCGAGGCGTTCGACTGGCTGTTCACCGGGACGCGGATGGCCACCCTGCGCGATCGGCTCGAGGCACGCCTGGCGCGGTTGGAGCGGCAGCCCACCCTGCGCCACACGGAGCAGTTGCTCTACGCCGCCCTATGGTCGGCGCGCGCAGAGGCGCGGGCGGTGGTGGCGGGGATCGAGCGGGCGGTGGCGGTCATGCGCGAGCGCGCCACCTTCTACGACCCCGCGACCTATGGCACGGCGGTCGCCACCCTCGACGCGGCCCTGCGGGTGGCCAGCGCCACCTATGCCCCCTTGAGCCTCACCTTCACCAGCTACAAAACCCCCTTCGCCCTCCTCAACCTGGCGGAGATGGCGGCCGACGCCCGGCCCGAGCGCGACCCGTTCCACGACTACTTTGCCGGACCGCTCTTGGAGCGCCTGCGCGCGACGGCGCCGGCGGTGGTGGGGATCTCGATCGCCTTTCCCAGCCAGCTCCAGCCGGCCTACG
Source organism: Nitrospirae bacterium CG2_30_70_394 (assembly GCA_001873295.1). Lineage (GTDB taxonomy): Bacteria > CG2-30-53-67 > CG2-30-53-67 > CG2-30-70-394 > CG2-30-70-394 > CG2-30-70-394. Next base: position 7,574 of record MNYW01000044.1, read on the forward strand.
CCTTGGCCTGGCTGATCAAGCGCGCCCTGCCCGCGGTCCACTTGACCGCCGGCGGTCCGGCCCTGACCCAGCTCTTCCAGGGGTTGGGGGGCGAGCAGGCAGAGGCGGCGCGCGGCCCCTTCGACAGCGTGGTCACCGGCGAGGGGGAGGTGGCGCTGTTGGAGCTGGTGCGCACGGTGGCGGCGGGCGAGACGCCGGCGCCGTGGATCCACGGCGTCCAGATCGACGACTTGGGCAGCCTGCCCCCGCCCGACTTCCGCGGCCTACCCCTGGCGCGCTACTTCGCCCCCGAGCTGGTGCTGCCCTACGACCCGACCCGCGGCTGCTACTGGGGCCGCTGCGCCTTCTGTCACTACGGCCTCGCGGAGGTGGGCACGGCGCGCTACCGCGAGCGGCCGGTGAGCCAGATCGTCGACCACCTGGATGGCCTGGCGCGGGCGCACGGCGTGAACCTCTTCTACCTCTCCCAGGACGCGGTGAATCCGAAGACCCTCCTCCAGGTGGCGCGGGCGATCCAGGCGGGGGATCACCGGTGGCGCTGGGCCACGGATATGCGCCCGGAGCGGTCGCTGACCGCGGAGCGGTGCGCGGAGCTGCGCGGAGGCGGCGCCCTGGCGATGGCGTTGGGGGTGGAGTCGGCCGCGCCGCGCGTCTTGGAGCGGATCGACAAGGGGGTGGGGGTGGAGACGGTGCGCCAGGCGATCCGCCATCTCGCCGGCGCGGGGATCGGGGTGGAGGCGATGGCCTTCACCGACTTCCCCACAGAGTCCGCGGCGGAGGCCCTGGCGACGGTGCGCTTCATCGCCGCCGAGGAGGAGCAGCTCGCCCTGTTCATCTGTGGCACCTTTGACCTCGCCAAGGGGTCACGGGTGGCGCGCACGCCCGGCGATTACGGGGTGGCGGAGAGCTGGCGGGTGGCGGGCGACGAGCTCGGCCTTGGCCTTTTCTACCGTGAGGGGCGCGCGCCCAAGAGCGACAGCGAGCGCGCCCAGGTGGACGACGCGCTCGCTGCGGTGGCGCGCCGCTGGTGGCTCTCCCACTACCCGTGGGCGGGCGCCCTCTCCACCGCCCACACCCTGCTCTACTACCGCACCCACGGGATTGACTGCTTCCGCCGCTTCGCCCGCCGCGCCCCGGCAAGGGTCCTGGGCGCGCGGCCGTTCACCGCCCGGGCACGCTTCGACGTGGCCCAAGTGATCCGCCGCGCCGCGGCGGACGAGGTGGCGATCTGGCACGAGCTGGTGGCCGTCCGTCGGCAAGTCAGCCGCGCGGACTACCGTGTGCTCGCCGACGCGCTGCCCCCCCTGGCGCCGCGCCCGGCCACCTGGCGGGTGGTCGCCGGGGAGCTGCCGCAGCGCGTCCGCGGCGCCGCGCCCGGCCGCCGGTAATCCAGCGCCAACGATGGCTAGGCCGCGATGGCCTTCACCGCCGTGGTCGAGGGGTGGCGCGACCGCCGCTGGCCGGGCGCCGGCCGGGCGGGGCGCCCTTTCACGGACCGCGTCTTTCCACGGGAGACGATCCTGTCGTCGAGCCGCGCGCCGGCAACGCGGCAGAGGCGTGGGTCGTGGTGCAGGCGGTCGAAATGGTTGCGGAAGGTGGCGCAGTGCAGGTCGCGGAATCGCGGTGGGTCGTTGGCGGAGAGGACGAGGTCAAGCAAGAGGGGGTGGGCGCGGTGCACACGGCTTGGTTTTCGGGGGTGGCGGCGGGGTGACCAAGGGGAGGG
>MNYW01000122.1 GCA_001873295.1 Nitrospirae bacterium CG2_30_70_394
CGGAAAGCGCTCGATGTTCCGCTTCACCGCTTGGATCAGGACCCGCGGCTCGACCTCGTAGAGGGCGGCGAGATCGGTGCTGAGCATCACCCTCTCCCCTCGGATGGCGAGGATCGCGCGTGCGATGCGCTCGACAGGGAAGAGTGCGGAGGTGTTGGGCATCCGTGCCTCGTGCGTGCTCATCCTGAGCGTGGGGGTGTCATCGGACCGTGCGCGGCGGCGGCTCTCCGCGCCGGGCCGACTCGGCGCGCCCATCTACGGTCATCACCCAATCCGTGCGAAGACCGCCTCCAAGAGCAGCGGCACCATGATTTCGTGGTGGCCAACGAGTTCGTAGCTGCGGCCGCCGGAGGAGGTGGGGCGGGCGAGGACGTTCTCGTGCGGGCGGTAGTGGCGGATCATGTCGAGGTTGGCGGTGACGATCTCTGCCACCGGAAAGCCCTGGTTGCGACACAGGGTGACCGCCTTGAGGAAGACCTCGGGGAGGATCACCGAGCTGCCGCAGTTGATCCACACGCCGCCGCCGTCGAGCTCGGAGACGACGTGGGCGAGGATCTTGAAGTCGGTGAAGCTCGCCGCGCCAATCACTGCCCCGTCCATCGCCGGGTGCATGTGGATGATGTCGGTGCCGATCGCCGCGTGGACCGTGGCCGGGATCTGGGCCTCGGCGCAGTGGGCGAGGAGCGAGTACTCCGGGTGCGGACTGTGGTCGAGGATGTAGCGGCCAACCGCCTCGCCGTAGCCGAGCCCCGCCGCGACCCCCTCGCGCACCGCCCGGTGGAGGTTGGCGCCGGTCTCTTCCCACATGCCGAAGGAGCCGTCCTCGATCGCTACCGCCACGTCCTCCGAGGTGGCGCCGATCAGGGAGAGCTCGTAGTCGTGGATGGAGCCGGCGGAGTTGAGGGCGAAGGCGGTAATCACCCGCCGCTCCACCGCCTTGATGAGCAGCGGCGTGAGGCCGGTCTTCAGGACGTGCGCCCCCATCGCGAGGGCCACCGGCCGGCCGCGGCTGCGCGCCGTGCAGATCGCCTCGATCAGGCCGCGCAGGCCATCGGCGGCGAGCAGCCGGGGGAGGCCGTCGACGAAGGCGTCAATCCGCGGCACGCCGTCGTGGCAGCGGGCGAAGAGGGCGGTGGAGACCTTGTTGGGCCGCCCGGCGAGGGCGCGGGTGGTCCCCTTGGCGAGGTCGATCTGCGGGAAGGGCATGGGGATCGCTGGGAGTGGGAAGGGGGAAGCGGGGTCTTTAGTCGCCGGCGTCCTGCCGAGTCAGCGCCGCTTCCACAAGGTCGCAGAGGATGTGGCCGAGGGTGATGTGCAGCTCTTGGATGCGCGCGGTCTCGGCGTGGGGAACGGTGAGGCAGAGGTCACAAGCGGTGGCCAGCAGGCCACCGTCGCGGCCGGCGAACCCCAAGGTGTAGAGCCCCTGGGCGCGGGCGCGCGCCACCGCCGCCAAAACGTTCGGCGAGTTGCCGCTGGTGGAGATGGCGATCAGCACGTCACCTGCCTGGCCGAGGGCCTCGACCTGGCGGTCGAAGATGCGCTCGTAGCCGTAGTCGTTGCCGATCGCGGTGAGGGCCGAGGTGTCGGTGGTGAGGGCGATCGCCGGCCAGCCGCGCCGTTCGCGGGTGTAGCGGCCGACCAGCTCGGCGGCGAGGTGCTGGGCGTCCGCCGCCGAGCCGCCGTTGCCGCACAACAGCACCTTGTGGCCGGCGCGCAGGCAGGTCACCAGCCGCTTCGCCGCCACTACCACCGGTTCCGCCATCTCCGCGGCCACGCGCTCGCGCAGGCGCGCGCCGTCCACGAGCTGTTGTCGCACGACCTGCGCCCATTCACCCACCATTGCACCTCCAGGTTGTAGGAGTTGCCCTCTTCCCCCGCGCCGCAATCCTAGGAGTCTGTCGGATTTTGTCGATCGTCACGAGCGGAGTCAGCGTCAACCTCCTGCGCGCGGAGGTAGCGGTAGACCGCCTCAGCGGTTGGGGCGGTCATCTTCGGACAGCAGGCAAGCTCTTCGACGGTAGCGGCGCGCACCCGGGCGAGGGAGCCGAAGTGGCGGAGCAGCGCCACCTTGCGGGTGGGGCCGATACCGGCGCAGCCATCGAGGCCGCTCGCCACCAGGCGGTCGCCGTGGAGCTTGCGGTAGTGGGTGATGGCGAAGCGGTGCGCCTCATCACGGATGCGCGCGACAAGGTGGCAAAGAGGATCGTCCGGCGGCAGCACCACCGGCTCGCCACCGCCGGCGCGCACAAGGCGCTCGTGGCTTTGCACCTGCTCGCCCCGCCCCCGCCCCTGGCCGTCCAGCGAGCGCGCCTTGGCCAAGCCGAGGAGGTCGCAGCGACCAACGAGGCCGAGGTCGGCAAGAATCGGCACCACCGCGGCGAGCTGCGGCGGGCCGCCATCGAGGAGGATGAGGTCGGGATAGGGCAGGCGGTCGGCGAGCTCGCCCGCGTAGCGGCGCTCGATCACCTCCGCCATCATCGCGAAGTCGTTCGGCCCCGCCACCGCGCGGATGCGGAAGTTGCGGTAGTGGCGCTTCAGCGGCCGCCCCTCGTCGAAAACCACCATCGAGCCGACCGCGTGGTCGCCGGAGACGTTGGAGATGTCGAAGCACTCGATGCGCCGTGGCAGGCGGGAGAGACCGAGGCGCAACTTGAGGTCGGTGAGCAGATCGGTAGCGCGGCTGCGGCGCGCCTGGTAACCGTCGTACGCCTCGCGGGCATTTTGTTGGGCGAGGCCGATGAGCTTCGCCCGGTGGCCGCGGCGCGGCACCACGAGGTGGCAGCGGCGGCCGCGACGGGCGGTGAGGTAGCCCGCCTCCGCCGCGTGCTCGGGCAGGGCGATGGGCACGAGCACGGTCTCCGGCACCAGGGTGCCGGCGGTGTAGAGCTGGCGGACCACCTGCGCGAGGAGCTCCGCCTCGCTCCCGGTCTCGCCCTCCATGAACAGGTCACGCCGCCCCTGCAGCCGGCCCGCGCGGACCACCAACTGCGCCACCGCGGTGGTCTCCCCCAGCCGGTAGAGGCCGAGGCAGTCGAGGTCGCCACCGCCCACCTCCACCACCTCTTGGCGGGCGGTAAGCCGCTCGATGCGCCGGATCGCGTCGCGCAGGCGGGCCGCCTCCTCGAACCGCTCGCCCGCCGCCGCCTCCTCCATCTCGCGCGTGAGGTCGCGCACCAGCCGCCGGTCGCGCCCCTCAAGGAAGGCACGCACCGGCGCTACCACCTTGCGGGCGTACTCCTCCGGGGTGATCCGGCCGGTGCACGGCGAGTAGCAGCGGCCAATCTGGAACTGGAGCGATGGCCGCTCCTTCCTGCGGAAGTCGTGGTTGCGGCACTTGCGCACCATGAAGGTGCGGTTGATCAAGCTCATGGTCTCGCCGATCCCGGTGCCGGTGACGAACGGGCCGTAGTAGCGGGCGCCGTCGTCTACGACCCGCCGGACCACGTCGATGCGCGGGAACTCCTCCTGCACCGACAGGCGGAGGTAGGGGTACTGCTTGTCGTCGCGTAACAACACGTTGTAGCGCGGCCGATACCGCTTGATCAGGTTCGCCTCCAGCAGCAGCGCCTCGACCTCGTTGTCGACGATGATCGTCTCTACCGCAGCAATACGCGCCACCAAGGCGCGGGTCTTGGGCGGCTGCTCCGCGCGGCTGAAGTAGGAGCGAACCCGCCGGGCGAGATCCACCGCTTTGCCGACGTAGAGGACCTCGCCGTCACCGTCCTTCATCAGGTAGATGCCGGGGCGATGGGCGAGATCCGCAAGCTCCGGGGGGGCTCGACGCGCCATACGCGATTCTACCGGCGGCGGCGCGGTGAATGTTGCCCGCGACCGAGCGGGCCGCCGCCTCGCCTGCCGCCCGACGAGCGCCGCGAACTGCTCACCGCACCCCTTCGCGGCGGCGTGCGCCGGCGCCTCGCCTACAACGCCGCGATCAGCGACCACAGCCCCGCCAGCAGGGCAACGGTGGCGACCCACGGCGGCCGTCGCATGGCGCGAGAACCGGCCTCGACCGCGCTCACCCGTGACCCCCCTCAACCCCGTGGCGCACGGCGGCGGCGAACAGGGCGATGGTGAACGGCTTGGCCAGGAAGCCCGACGCCCCCGCCGCCAAACAGTCGCGCACCCGGCCGTCGTCCGCGTAGCCGCTGGTGATCACCACCGGCAGGCTGGGGGCGACCGCTTGGATCCGGTGGAAGAGCTCCTCGCCGTCCATCTCCGGCATGCGGAAGTCGGTGACCACCACGTCGAAGCGGTCCGGCTCGCCCTCCACCAGCGACAGCGCCGCCACCGGCGACGCCTCCACCGTGCCGGTCGCGTGCAGGCGATCGAGGGCGACGGCAACCAGCCGCCGCACCCCCGGCTCATCGTCGACAAACAAGACCCGAAGGCCAGCGAGGTCGCACACGGTAGAGAGTGTCGAGTCGGTGGCCGCCACCGGGGCGGTCGTGCCAAGAGGGGGGTGGGAGGGGTGGGTAGCCATCGTTGAAGCGCGGGAGAATCTCCTCCCCAGATCGGCCAACCGGCGGCGCGGCTGGAGCCAAAGAGGTGTGGCCCACCCCCGCCCCCCCAGGCGCGGCCGGGGCGAGGCAGCGCGGGGAGTGAGGCGACGGGCGAAGCGCACCAGCCAGCGGGGGTCTCTACGAGCGGTGCAGAGGGAGGGGGTGGCGACGCCGATGGGTGCGCCCGCCAGCCGTGGCATCGCCTAGCGTTGGCGGAGTCTGAATGACAAAAGAGCGCTCCTCTGCGCCGGCGTCGCCTCGCGCCTTGGCGTTCGGCGGGAACCAGCCGGACGGAAGCCAGCGGCTCGGTGACGACCTGCGACCCTTCACGCCCTGCGCGCCTCCGGCATCACGGAGCCGGACGGAAGCCAGCGGCTCGGTGACGACCTCGGCCCACCGCGCAACGCCAAGGCGCGGAGCAGCGGGGAGACGAGACCTAGGAAGTAGAAGGTAGGCGGGGGGCGAAAGTGCCGCGGCTACGGTGACCCCCCCTGCCACTCCCTACTCCCTCCCTCCTCCTTCCGACACCCACCCAACGCAGGCGGAGCCTTGCGATTTCCCGTTGTGCACCCTACAAACTTGACCGCACTGCTAACCCACACCGAAGGAGCCCCATGCACCGCACCCTCGCACCCCTCGCCCTCGTTGCCGCCCTCGGCCTCACCGCCTGCGCCCACTCCCTGGTCGCCGACCTCGACACCCTGGAGGGAAGCCTCAGCGGCATCGAGATCATGGACAGCGAGCACAAGCTCGCCGCCGACCTCTCCGCGGCGCGCAAGGCGATCTCCGAGGCGCGCCAGGCGTACGCCGGCGGCCAACTCGCCGAGGCCAAGGCGCTCACCGCCACCGCCCAAGAGAAGGTGAACGGGGCCCAGGCCAAGCAGTACGGCCTGTAGCCTTTGTTGCCGGTGGTCTTGGTGCCACCCCCAACTCCCGGCGGGCGAACCCTCGGCAGGCCACGACCCGAGCGGGCGCGGTCTGCAATCTCCCCCGCGGTCGCGGCGGGAGTGGCGGCCGGCGTACCCGCGGGAAACGGTGCGAGCCCGCGAGAGTGGCCGCGCGCGCAGGCGCGGAGGTCGTGCCCATGGGGTCGCGGCAAAGGGCTTCGGCGGGGGCCGTGCGGGGGGACAAGCCCTGGCCTTCCAGCCCTCCCCTGACGGGCAGTCACCGCGCGGCGGCGCCGGGCCGCGGATCAGCCCCTCCCCTCCGCCTCGCCACGCGAGCGCCTCTTCCAGCCGACGCGGGTTCCCAGTCACCGCGCGGCGGCGCCGGGCCGCGGATCAGCCGCCTCTTCCGCCTCGCCACACCTCTGCGCGCGACCCGCCGTTGCTCGGGCGGTCGGCCTTGGTCCCGTGACCGCCTGGGAGCGGCTTTCGATCGGGAGTCACGTGCGTCCTGTCAGCCCCCTGCGCCGATCGCCGGCGGCAGGCGCGGGGCTTACTGGCGCAGGCGCGCGCCGTGGGCCGCGGCGAGGCGGCTTACGAGGTCGGCGACCACCGCGTCGGCCTCGCCATCGGTGAGGGTGCGCTCCAGGTGGCGCAGGCGCAGGCGCAGGCCAATGGAGACCATGCCCGCGGGGAGGTGCTCCCCCTGGTAGCGGTCAAAGAGGGTGACCGCCTCGACCACCCCGCCCAGACCGCGGCCGGTGGCAAGTAGCGCCGCCGCCTCGACCGTCGCGGGGACGAGGAGGGCGAGGTCGCGTTCCATGGCGGGGAAGCGGGGGATGGGGCAGTAGGCGTGGCCCGGCGCCACCTGGGCTGCCACCGCGCCAAGGTCGACCTCGGCCACCAGGCAGCGACCGGTGAGGTCGAAGGCGGCGGCGACGTCGGGGTGGAGCTCGCCCGCCCAGCCGAGGCGCACCTCGCCGGCGAAGAGGTCGGCGCCGCGCCCAGGGTGGAGAAAGGGCTCGGCGCTCTTCCGCCACGCCACCGCGCCCACCCCGAGGGCGGCGAGGAGCGCATCGAGATCACCCTTCAGGTGGAAAAAGTCGGTCTCCACGGGTACGGCCCAGGAGACCGCGGTGCGCGCACCGGAGGCAAAGAGGGCGAGGTGCTCCGCCTCGTGCGCCTCCACCACCCCGGTCTCGGCGAAGACCACCGCCACCTCGAAGAGGTGCAGGGCCGTGGTGCCACGCCGCTGGTTGTGCGCCGCCACCTGCAAGAGATCACCGATCAACTCGGTGCGCATCACCGCCTGGTCTTGGGCTAGGGGGTTGCTCACCCGCACCCAGCGCCGGCGCGGATCGTCCGCCGCCAGCCGCAAACGGTCGGCGCGGCCCTCGCCGGTGAAGGCGACGGTCACCGCCTCGCGATAGCCGAGAGCGACGGCGAGGTCGGTGAGACGCCGGCGTAGGCGGTCCACCCCCGCCACCGGTTCGGGCGGCCGCCCGCCCTTCGGGAAGGTCACCGGGATGCGGTCGTAGCCGTAGCGGCGGGCGATCTCCTCCACCACGTCCGCCGGCCGCTCCACGTCGTTGCGCCACGACGGCACGGTGACCGCGACCCCACCGGTTGCCGGTGCGACCGCAAAACCGAGGGGGGTGAGGAGGGCAGTGGTGGTGGCCACGTCGAGGTCGATGCCGAGGTCACGGCCAGCACGGCCGAGGTCGAGGTCGACCACCACCGCCGGCCGGCGGCCGGGATAGAGGTCCACCACCTCCCCCTCCATCCGCCCCCCCGCCACCTCGGCGAGGAGGGCGCAGGCGCGCGCGAGGGCCACGCTCACCCGGTCGCGGTCCACCTGCCGCTCGAAGCGGTGCGACGACTCGGAGTGGAGGGCGAGGGCCTGGGCGGTGCGGCGCACGGAGATCGGGTCGAAAGAGGCGGCCTCGATGAAGAGCCGGCGGGTCACCGCGGTCACCTCGCTGGCCGTGCCGCCCATCACCCCGGCGAGGGCCACCGGGCCGGCGGCGTCGGCGATCACCAGCCGCTCGGGATCGAGCAGCCGCTCGACGCCGTCGAGGGTGGTGAGCGACTCGCCGGCGCGGGCGCGGCGGACGTGGAGCTCGCCGCCGGCGAGACGGTCGAGGTCAAAGGCGTGGAGCGGCTGGCCGAGCTCGAAGCAGACGTAGTTGGTCACGTCCACCACGTTGTTGATCGGCCGCGCCCCCACCTGCTCCAGACGGTGCGCCAGCCAGGCGGGCGACGGGCCGATCGTCACCCCCACCACCGCCCGGCCGGTGTAGCGATGGCAAAGGGACTCCTCGTCGATCCCCACGCGCACCGGCGCCGCGCCCGCGCCCGCAGTCGGAACCACCGCGGGGAGGTGGAGGCGACTGGCGGGCGCAAAGGCGGCGACCTCGCGGGCGATGCCCACCAGCGACAGACAGTCGCCACGGTTGGGGGTGAGGTCGATCTCGAGGATCGGGTCGTCGAGCCCCAGGGCCGCCACCAGCGGCTGCCCCACCACCGCGCCCTCCGGGAGGATGAGGATCCCGTCGGCTTCGGTGACCAGGCCGAGCTCGCGCGCCGAGCAGAGCATCCCGCCGGAGGCGACGCCACGCAGCTTCGCCTTGCGGATCGCCACGCCGCCCGGGAGGGTGCAGCCGGGCAGAGCCACGGCGACGCGATCGCCGGCGCGCTGGTTGCGCGCGCCGCAGACGATCTGCACGACCGCGCGGCTGGTCTCCACCTGGCAGACGGTGAGGTGGTCGGAATCGGGGTGGGGTGCCACCGCCGCCAGCCGCCCCACCACCAGGCGGTCGCCACAGCCGGCGAGCGCCGCCGCCGGGTTTTCCACCCCCGCCACCTCCAGCCCGGCCATGGTGAGGCCGTCGCACAGGGGGGCGAGGTCGAGGTCGAAGTCGACGAGCTCGCGAAGCCAGGAGAGGGGGAGGCGCATGGGGGACTCGCTACGCGCGCGGCGCCAAGGGAGGAGGGATGGGGGCGAGGAGTTGGTCGGACTTCGGCGACCGTAGGCCGAGAGGAAGCGAACTCGAGCCCGAAGGCAAACCCGTTCGTCGCACGATGGGGGACGGGCCACGAAGAACGGGGCCCGATCTGGACCCCAACCGCCCTCTCCACCTCGTGCCGCTGAATGGGGTCGATCGGGACCCACTCCGACCACCGCCGAGGAGGGTGGAGAGCGGACGCAGACTAAGCTGGCAGAAACCGCCGCGGCGGTGAACGATCACCCACGCCGCGCGCATCAGAACTGCTCCAAGAAGCGCACGTCATTCTCGAAGAAGAGGCGCAGGTCGGGGATCGCGTGGCGGAGCATGGCGATGCGCTCAATCCCCATGCCGAAGGCGAAGCCGGAGACCGCCTGCGGGTCGTAGCCAGCGAGCGTAAAGACGTTGGGATCCACCATCCCGCAGCCGAGGATCTCCAGCCAGCCGGTGTGGCCGCAAACGCGACAGCCGCGGCCGCCGCACACCACGCACTCCACGTCCATCTCCGCCGACGGTTCGGTGAACGGGAAATAGGAGGGACGAAAGCGGAGCGGCAGGGAGGCGCCAAAGATCTGGTTGGTGAACCCCTGGAGCACCCCCTTCAAATCACCGAAGCTCACCTCGCGGTCCACCAGCAGCCCCTCCACCTGGTGGAACATGGGGGAGTGGGTGTGGTCCGAGTCGCGGCGGTAGACGCGCCCGGGGACGATCACCTGGATCGGCGGCGCGCGACGGGCCATCACCCGCCCCTGGACCGACGAGGTGTGGGTGCGCAGGACCCGGCCGGGGCCGCAGTAGAAGGTGTCCTGCATGTCGCGCGCCGGGTGGTCCGGCGGCAGGTTCAGGGCCTCGAAGTTGTAGTAGTCGCTTTCCACCTCAGGGCCGCGCTCCACCGCGAAGCCCATCCGCTGAAAGATCGCCTCGATCTCCCGCCGCGTCTGCGTGAGCGGGTGCAGCGAGCCGCGCCGCGGCGGCCACCCGGGGAGGGTGATGTCGAGCCGCTCCGCCGCCAGCCGCGCGCCGCGCGCCGTCTCCTCCAGGGTGGCACGCCGGGCGGTGAGCCGCGCACTCACCTCGTCTTTGAGCTCGTTGACCGCCTTGCCAAAGGCGGGTCGCTCGCCGGCAGCGAGCTGCCCCATGCGCTGCATGAGGGCGCTGATCTGCCCCCTCTTGCCGAGCCAGGCGACCCGCGCCGCCTCCAGGGCGGTGAGGTCACCGGCCGCCTCCAGCGCGGCGATCGCCGCGGCGCGAACCTCGTCGAGCTCTGTGGCCACCATCCCCTCCCAACCCGGGGCGTGGCGCCTCAGAGCTGCTCGCGCGCCAGGCTGACCACGCTCGCGAAGTCCGCGGGGTGGTAGATCGCCAGCTCGGAAAGCATCTTGCGGTTGATCTGCACCTGCGCCCGGGTCAGCCCGGCGATCAGGCGGCTGTAGGGCAGACCGAGGCCTCGCGACGCGGCGCTGATGCGCGCGATCCACAGGCTGCGGAAGTCTCGCTTGCGCACCCGGCGGTCGCGATAGGCGTAGACGAGGGCGTGGTCGACCGCCTCGCGGGCGCTGCGATAGAGGCGCGACCGGCCACCGCGGAAGCCGGCGGCGCGGGCGAGGACCTTCTTGTGACGACGGTGGGTCTTGTATCCACCTTTGGCTCTAGGCATGGCTCAATCCAGAAACAGGTAGGAGCGGGCTCCCGCCCGCGATTCGGTGGTCATCCTGACTCGGCGCCACCACCCCTAGTAGGGGATCATCCGATCGACGCGCCGCTGATCCGCCTTGGCGATGGTGGTGGCCTTGCGCAGGCCACGCTTCCGCTTGGTGGACTTGCTCGTCGCGATGTGGCGGGCGCCGGCGTGGTGGGAACGGAACTTGCCACTCCCGGTACGCCGGAGGCGCTTGGCCGCGGCGCGGCGGGTCTTGATCTTCGGCATGGCGAACGTCCTTTCGGTGCAGAGTGACGCGAGGGGGCGGGATTGTAGGCCGTGCGCCCAAAGGCGCCAAGGGGGGGGTGGGGGATAGGGGGCTAGAGCCAGCCGGCGGCCGGCGATGGTGGTTTGGGGTCTCTTCCCCCCGTCACGCTCGCCGGCCCGCAGGGCCGACCTCCCCCCCATCCCCTATCCCCGCCTTGGCGCACCCGCGCCGCGCGCCCTCACTTCTTCTTCTTCCGCGGCACGAGGATCGCCGACATGAAGCGCCCCTCCATGTGCGGCTCCAGCTCCAGCTCGGCCACCTCGCCGAGGAGCAGGGTCACCCGTTTGATCAGCTCTTGACCGCGCTCGGGGTGGGCCATCTCCCGCCCCCGGAACATGACGGTGAGCTTGCACTTGTTCCCCTCGGCGAGGAACTCCTGTGCCTTGCGCGTCTTGGTCTCGAGGTCGTGGGTATCGGTGTTGGGACGGTACTTCACCTCTTTGAGGAGGACCGTCTGCGCCTTCGCCTTGGCGGTCTGCACCCGCTTCTTCTTGTCGTAGAGGAAGCGGCCGTAGTCCATGAACTTGCACACCGGCGGGGTGACGTTGGGCGACACCTCCACCAGGTCAAGGCCACGCTCCCGAGCCATATCACGGGCATCGTGGGTGTTCATCGTTCCGAGTTGCTGGCCGGTCTCGTCAATGACCGACACCTCGGGGACACGGATGCGGTGGTTGACCCGCTCCCGCTGTTCGTGCTTTTGGGAAACCTTGCTTCTACGAATGGTGTGTCTCCTTGAACTACGAGGGGAGTGGGCTTTGCCGCGCGCTCAGCCGCTGCGGGAGTCACAGCTCGATGGCACGACTACGCACGGCGGTGGTGATTCTCTTAATGAGGGAGTCGATCTCCATGCTCCCCTGGTCTCCCAGATCGCGCAGGCGTACCGCCACCGTCCCCGCCTCCTGCTCGTGGTCGCCAACCACCACCATGTAGGGGATCTTGCGCAACTGGGCGTTGCGGATCTTCGCACCGACCTTTTCATCGTGACGGTCCACCTCGGTCCGTACCCCGACCTGCGCGAGGCGGGCGCTTACCTGCACGGCGTAGTCACGGTGGCGCTCGCTGATCGGCAGGACGATCGCCTGCACCGGCGCCAACCACGGCGGCATGGCGCCACCGAAGTGCTCAATGAGCACGGCGATGAACCGCTCGATCGAGCCAAGGATGGCGCGGTGGAGCATCACCGGGGTGTGCGGGTGGTTGTCCTCCCCCACGTAGGTGGCAGCGAGACGCTCGGGCATGGAGAAGTCGACCTGGATGGTGCCGCACTGCCACACCCGCCCGAGGGAGTCTTGCAGAGAGAACTCCAGCTTCGGGCCGTAGAAAGCGCCCTCCCCCGGGTTGAGCTCGAAGGAAGCCCCCACCTCGGCGAGGGCGTCACGCAGGGCCTGCTCGGCACGATCCCACACCGCGTCCGACCCGACCCGCTGCGCCGGCCGATCGGCGAGCTTGATGAGGGGTACCCCGAAGCCAAAGGTGGCGTAGACCTCGAAGACGAGGCGGATGAAGGCGATCACCTCCGGACCGATCTGCGCCTCGGTGCAGAAGATGTGGGCGTCGTCCTGAACAAAGTTGCGCGCCCGCATCAGGCCGTGCAGCGTCCCCGACGGCTCGTTGCGATGGCACGAGCCAAACTCGGCGAGGCGGAGCGGCAGCTCGCGGTAGCTACGCACCGCCTGGTTGAAGACCTGGATGTGGCAGGGGCAGTTCATCGGCTTCACCGCGAACTCCCGGGACTCGCTCTCGGTGGTGAACATCATTTCCCGAAACTTGTCCCAGTGGCCGGACCGCTCCCACAGCGAGCGATCGACGATCATCGGCGTCCGGATCTCTTGGTAGCCGTTTTGCTCGATCACCCCACGGATGTACCCCTCCACCTGGCGCCAGATGACCGCGCCGGCGGGATGCCAAAAGACCATCCCCGGCGCCTCCTCCTGGAGGTGGTAGAGGTCGAGCTCACGCCCGAGGCGCCGGTGGTCGCGCCGCTTCGCCTCCTCCAGGAGGCGGAGGTGGGTTTCCAGCTCCTCCTCGCTGAAGAAGGCGGTGCCGTAGATCCGCTGGAGCTGCTTGTTCTTTTCCGAGCCGCGCCAGTAGGCGCCGGCGATCGACTGGAGCTTGAAGTGGCGGACCTTGCCGGTGCTCCCCACATGCGGCCCGCGGCACAGGTCGACGAACTCGCCCTGCGCATAGGTGGAGATGGTCTCGCCGGCGGGGATCGCCTCGATCAGCTCTACCTTGTACGGATCGCCCAGGCGCCGGAACGCCTCCAGCGCGTCCTCGCGCGCCAGCTCGCGGCGCTCCACCGCGACGTTCTCCTTCACGATGCGGTGCATCTCCTCCTCGATCCGCGGCAGGTCCTCGACGGTGAGCCGGTGGTCGATGTCGACGTCGTAATAGAAGCCGTTGTCGATCACCGGGCCGACGCCAAAGCGCGCCTCCGGGTAGAGCCGCTTGAGCGCCTGGGCCATGAGGTGGGCGCACGAGTGGCGGAGGATCTCCAACGCCTCGGGCGACCGGTCGGTGAGGATATTCAGGGCGACCGCGCCCACCAGGGGCGTGGTCAGGTCGACCCCCCGCCCGTCCACCATCGCGGCCACCGCGGCGCGCGCCAGACCGCTGCCGATGGACTTGGCCACGTCGAGGGGCGTGACCTCGCGATCATACTCGCGAGCGGAGCCATCAGGCAGGGTGACGCGAACAACGGACAAGGAGGGCTCGCTACGCGCGGGAAGGATAAGGGGTCAAGGTGGGTGGGGAGGGTAGCGGCGGCCCGTCCGTCTGAGCCCATCGGGCTCGGTCATTGATCGTCCGGCTGGCCAACCCCGTTCAACGTGGTAGGCGCGGGCGGTTTCGAACCGCCGACCTCTACCGTGTCAGGGTAGCGCTCTCCCCCTGAGCTACGCGCCTATTCCGCAGGAACCGCACGAGGGGCGGCATTCTTCGGACCCACTCCCAACGTGTCAAGGCGGCCGGCGCGCGCACGGGCATGGCCGGCCGCCTTGTCGCGGGTGGCGCGCCCGCAGGGCGAAGCACCGTTCTACCGCTTGGCGATCTCGTCCTTCAGGGTCTTGCCGGCGACAAACTTCGGCGCCTTGCGCGCGGCGATCCAGATCTGCTCGCCGGTCTGCGGGTTGCGCCCCTTGCGCCGCGGCCGCTTGGTCACCGAGAAGGTGCCAAAGCCGACGAGGGAGACCTTGTCGCCCTTATGCAGGGTCTTGGTCACCGTATCGATCAGGGCATCGAGGGCACGCCCCGTATCCGCCTTCGACAGATCTGCCTCCTTCGCGACTGCCTCGATGAGCTCTGCCTTGGTCATCCGCTCCTCCTACAGGTGTGGGGTGAAAGTACAAAAATGGACGCGCGGAGCGTAGGAGCGGTTTTGTCGGGGTGTCAAGCAAGAGCAGGCCACTCATCCATCCGCAAACCCGCGCCGCGCGCGGGTTTGCGAAAACGGCGACACGACGAAGTCAACCCCGCCCGCACACCCGGCGCGCAATCAGCCGGCGCGCAGCTTGTTGCGCAGGGTGTTGCGGTTGATCCCAAGCATCCGCGCCGCCTTGAGCTGGTTGCCCTCGGCGCGTTCCAAGGCCAGGCGCAGGAGGTGCTGCTCCACCTCGTGGATCACCCGTTGGTAGAGGTCACCCTCGCCGCCCACCGCCACCTCCTCCACCATGCGCCGCAGGTGGGGAACCACCGCCGCCCCTAACCCCGTCGCCGCCGCGGGTCCCGCCGCGCCCAGACCGCCGGCGTCGATCTCCTCCACCCCGAGGACCGTGCCACGCGCCAGGACCATCGCCCGCTTGATGCAGTTCTCCAGCTCGCGCACGTTGCCCGGCCAGTCGTGGGAGGCAAGCCGCGCCAGGGCGCGCTCGCTGATCCCGCTGATCGCCGTGGCGAGCTCGTCGTTGCCGCGGGCGATGAAGTGGCTCACCAACAGCGGGATGTCCTCCTTGCGCTCGCGCAGGGGCGGCAAGGTGAGGGCGACCACGTTGAGCCGGTAGTAGAGGTCCTCGCGAAACCGCCCCGCCGCCACCGCCCGCTCCAAATCCACGTTGGTGGCGGCGAGGATGCGCACGTCCACCGCGACCGTCTGCTCGCCGCCCACCGGTTCCACCTCGCGCTCCTGCAGCACCCGCAGGATGCGGGTCTGCAACGCCGGCGCCATGTCGCCGATCTCGTCGAGAAACAGCGAGCCGCCGCCGGCGCGCTCGAAGCGGCCGCGCTTGCGCCGCACCGCGCCGGTGAAGGCGCCCTGCTCGTGGCCGAAGAGCTCGCTCTCCAACAGCTCCGCCGGAATCGCCGAGCAGTTCACCGCCACGAAGGGGCCAGTGCGCCGGCCGCTGTGAAAATGGATCGCGCGCGCCACCAGCTCTTTGCCGGTACCGCTCTCGCCGCGGATCAACACCGTGGTCTCGCGGGCCGCCACCTGGCCGATCCGCTTGAACAACTCGCGCATCACCGGCGCCGCCCCCGCCATCTCCTCGCGCGGATCGCCCTGGACCCGGCGCAGGCTGCGCACCTCCGAAACCAACTCGCGGCGCTCGCCCTCCTTCTCCAAGACGAGGAGGAGCTCCTCCAAATCAAACGGCTTGGTGAGGTAGTCGACCGCGCCACGGCGCATCGCCTCGATGGCGTTGACCATCGAATCCTCGGCGGTGATCACCACCACCGCCGCCTCCGGGCAGAGGCGCTTCACCTCGTCGATCGCCTCCAGGCCGCTCATCCCCGGCAGGTTGATGTCGAGGATCACCGCGAACGCGGGCCCCTGGCGCAGCAAGGCCAAACCCCGGTGGGCATCCTCCGCCTCCTCCACCGTGTACCCCGCCCGCCCGAGGCCGGTGTGCACCACCCAGCGCAACGACGGCTCGTCGTCGACCACCACCACCCGCCGCCCGCCGCCCGCCTGCTCCGCCATGGCCGCGACTCTAGCCCGCCCAACCACCCCCTCGACAGCCACCCCGAGCGCGCCACCACCCTCACCCCATCGACATCCCGTGGTGGTGGTGCTCCATCCCGAGCCATGGGGCAAGGCCGCGCCAGCCAGTGTAGAGGGCGAAGAGGAGCAGCAGGATGCCGAGGAGACGATAGGCGTACGCGCCGAGGCGACCGGCGAGCGGACGGCCGACGATCGCGGTGGCGGCGAGGACCGGCAGCGAGGTGAGGCCGAGGATGGCCATGGTGACGAGGGCGTCGGTGAAGCGCGCGGTGCGCGCCGCGTGGGCGACGAAGGCGTAGACCAGGGGACAGGGGAGAAAGCCGTTCACCACCCCGACCAGCAGGCCCCGGCCGGGTGGTGCAAGGGCGAGCACGGGGGTCGCGATCTCGCGGAAGAGGCGTGCCAGACCGGTGGCCGCGGGCAGCCGCCAGAGGCCGAGGATCTGCAGGGCGATCGCCGCCATGAGGAACGCCGCCAGCGCCGCCAGCAGGGTCGCGGCGACCCGTCCCCCCAGAAGGTGGTGGAGCATGAAGCCGCCCCACCCCGCCCACACCCCGAGGAAGAGGTACGCGGTGGTCTTGCCCAGGTGGTAGAGGAGCTGCGGCACGACCCGATGCCAGCCGCGGCTGCCCAGA
Organism: Nitrospirae bacterium CG2_30_70_394; assembly: GCA_001873295.1. Taxonomy (GTDB): domain Bacteria; phylum CG2-30-53-67; class CG2-30-53-67; order CG2-30-70-394; family CG2-30-70-394; genus CG2-30-70-394. The sequence goes on from MNYW01000122.1 coordinate 15,930, forward strand.
TCCACCGCCAGGGGAAAGCCACCGCACATGCCCAGGCAGTGGACCGAGCCGGTGAGCCCGAGGGTGGTGAGGGTGGCCACCTCGGCGAGCTCCATGGGCGACCGTGGCACACGCCCCGCAACCCCGACAAGCCGTTCCCACCCCGCTGCGCCCACCCCCTCCACCGCGCACTCCCCCACCTTTCGTGTTCCGGCGCGGGTCGCTGACCTCCGCCGCGCGCCCCGGCGTACCTCACGGATTGACGCCCACCCCCTCCCTACCCCGCCCTCCGTCGCGCGCCCCGGCGTACCGGCCGATCGGTCGACCCCGCGGAAGCGCGCCGTTGCCGGTGGAGACGGTGCGCCATGCGATCTCCGCACTGTCGACCCCGCGGAAGCGCGGTGTTGGGGCCCGCCCGCGCCCGCGCAACGCCGCGACTTATCCCGCGCGGCACGACTCCTCGGCTCCGGCCCGCCCGCGCCCGCGCAACGCCGCCCAAGGGAGCCGCGACCGGTGACGCCCCACAACCATGGGGCCACAAACAATAGGAAGGTTGTTGAAAATAGAAACCGCCCTATTCATACTGAAAATCCTTCGTTACCGGGCGGGGCCCGCAGCGAGGAGGAGTCAAGCCACCCAGGGGGGATGGCGCTGGCCGCCGCGGGTGGCCGGAGCGACCCCCAGTTCTTAGGAGGAGGAGCCGATGGTGTTCAAGCGATGGATCGTGGGCGGGGCCCTGTGCGCGGCCTTGCTCGTCGCAGCGGCGCCGGCGCGGGCGCAGGACGATGCACAGTCCGACCCCTCAAGGCTGGCAGCCGCCCTCAACCAGCCGCAGCTCGTGCGCCTCGGCAAGCAGGTGTACGACCGCTACTGCGTCGGCTGCCACGGCGCCAAGGGCGACGGTGCCGGGGTCGCAGCACGCTGGCTCGACCCGAAGCCACGCGACTTCACCCGCGCCGCCTTCAAGTTCCGCACCACCCCCTCCGGCACCCTGCCGACCGATCAAGACCTCCACCGCTCGATCAGCCGCGGCGTCTTTCGCAGCTCGATGCCGGCGTGGTTCCTGATGGCGGAGAGCGAGAAGGTGGCGGTCATCGAATACCTCAAGACCTTCTCCGACCGCTGGTCCGACCCGGACGAATACGAGGCGCCGATCTTTATCCCTGAGCCGCCGGAGTTCGTCGGCGAACCCGCGTCGGTGGTGCGCGGCAAGGAGCTCTACGGCCTGATGCGCTGCTTCAACTGCCACGGCGACACCGGCCACGGCGACGGCCCGTCGGCCCCCACCCTCACCGACGACACCGGCCGCCACATCGTTCCCTTTGATTTCACCAGTGGCGTCCTCAAGGGCGGGCCGGGGCTGAAGGACATCTACCGCACCTTCTCCACCGGCCTCGACGGTACCCCGATGCCCTCCTACTCCGACTCGCTGCCCAACGAAGAGGACCGGTGGCACCTCGTTTCGTACATCGTTTCGTTGCGCGGTAGCGGCGCGAAGTAACGCGCCACACGGCCGTCCCAAAGCATCGTCGCAAAGGAGGAGTTATGGCGTCCCACACTGCAACACGCCCGCTGGTGGACGAAGGGCTGGTGAAGGCGTTTTTCGTCGCCGCCATGGTCTGGTTCTTCGTCTCGATCCTCGGGGGCTTTTTCTTCTCACTCCAGTTTCTCCAGGCCTACCCCTTCCCGAACAGCGAGTGGCTCTCCCCCGGGCGGGTGCGGATGACCCACACCAACACCATCGCCTACGGCTTCTTGGTGAATGGCCTGCTCGGCGGCCTCTGCTGGGCGATCCCGCGCCTCACCGGCCGGCCGCTATTGTTTCAGCGCTTGAGCTGGCTCCTCTTCTGGGTCTGGCAGGGGATCGTGGTCCTCACCTTCACCGGCATCCTGGCGGGTCACGCCCAGGCGCTGGAGTGGGGCGAGACCCCCACCGGCTTCCGCCCCGGCGCCTTCAACCTGACCGACATGAACTGGGCGCCGGTCGACATCCTGGTGGTGGTCGGCTTCCTGCTGGTCTCGATCAACTTCTACACCCCGATCATCCGCTCGAAGTCGAAGGCGATGTACGTGAGCCTCTGGTACTTCTCCGCCGGCCTCGTGTGGACCGCGCTCACCTACGTGATGGGCAACTTCTTCCCCGAGTACTTCCTCCCCGGCGCCTCTGGGGCGGCGGTCACCGGGCTGTTCATCCACGATCTCGTGGGCCTGTTCGTCACCCCCATGGGGTGGGGACTGATGTACTACTTCGTCCCCATCATCCTGAACAAACCGATCTGGTCCCACGGCCTGTCGCTGATCGGTTTCTGGGCCCTCGCCTTCTTCTACCCGCTCAACGGCGTCCACCACTTCCTCTGGTCACCGATCCCCATGTACGCCCAGTACGGGGCGGTGATCTCCACCATCGCGGTGGAGGTGGTGGTGACCACGGTCGTGGTGAACTTCTTCGCCACCATCGTCGGCTCGGGCCAGTACCTGCGCGACTCCCTGCCGATCCGCTGGTTCTACACCGCGATGATCTTCTACTTCACCACCTGCCTGCAGTGCGCGGTCCAGGTGACGCTGACGGTGCAGAAGATCATCCACTTCACCGACTGGGTGGTGGGCCACTCGCACCTCATCATGTTTGGCGTCTTCGGCTTCTGGATCATCGGTGTCATGGTCCACCTGTGGCCGAAGCTCACCGGCAACGAGTGGTACAACCCGCGCCTCAACCACTGGCACTTCTGGCTGAGCTCCGTTGGCATGTTCATCATGTTTTGGGACCTGATCATCGCCGGCCTCATCCAAGGGTACGAGTGGCAGGCGCTCGCCCCGTGGGAGCAGTCGCTGATCTCCTCGGCGCCGTTCTGGCTGGTGCGCACCGTCTCCGGGACGATGATCATCGTTGGCCAGTTCATCTTCGCCTACAACATGTGGATGACCGCCCGTGGCGCCCGCTCACGGCTCTACGTCGCGGCGCCCCAAGCGGCGTAAGGAGGGAGGAAAGATGGAACGGTTCTCGACGATTTTTCTCATCGCTGGAGTCGCCTTCTTCGGCTTCTCCGTCTTCGTCATGGCGTGGATGCCCTTCGTCCACATGCGTGACATCCCCTACCAACCCCTCGAGCAGATTAGCCAGGAGATGCTCCCCGAGTTCGCCCAGCTCGCGGCGCAGTTTCCCGAGTCGTTCAACAAGTACTACCCGGGGGGGGTGACCCCGGCGTCGTACGCCAAGGCGCTGCGCCTGGGGCGCGACACCTACGTCGCCGAGGCGTGCTGGCACTGCCACTCGCAGTACGTCCGGCCGGTCTCCAACGAGTCGATCCGCTTCGGCGCCGTGTCGGTCGCCGAGGAATACGCCACCGCCCTCGAGTTCCCGCAGCTCTTTGGCACCCGCCGGGTGGGGCCGGACCTGATCCGCGAGCACGGCAAGCACACCAACGACTGGCACGTCGCCCACTTCTGGAACCCGCCCGACATCGCCCCCACCTCGGTGATGCCGCGCTACCCGTGGTTCTACGAAGCGGCACCCACCGAGCAAGAGCCCGACCGCTACGTACCCAATGAGCGCGGGATTGCCATCATTACCTTTGTCCAATGGCTCGGAAGCTGGCTGGAGGAGTACCCGGCCACCCTCTACAACCTCAACGCCGCGGGGGCGCGCTAATGCAATCGTCAACCATGCGTGACAGCCGGGTCCTGACCTGGTTCGCGATATTGGTGGTGGTGTGCGCGGGGATGGGCTTTTTCTACAAGCTCACGGAGTTCATCCGCACCATGCTCGCCAACGAGATCCAGGGGTTTGCCCTGATCTCCGTCTCCACCTACCTGGTGGTGGCGATCGGCTACCTCTGCCTGTTCATCTGGTCCTACCTCCAGGGCCACTACCGTGACGTGGAGGGGCCGAAGTACTGGCTCTTGGAGCACGAGGCCGAGCTCGATGCCGAGCACCGGCGGACCGGCACCATCCTCTATCACGGCTAGGAGTCTGGCGGATCTGTGTCGATCGTGAACCGAGAAGAAGCGGGCTCGAGCCCGGATACCCTTTGGGAGATCACCATGCGCGAAGAGCACAAGCAGGACACCATCGGTTACCAGGGAAGCAAGGTGCCGTGGTGGCTGGTCCTCTACTACGCCGCCTTCATGGTGGCGGCGTTCAACTACATGGGCACCTTCTTCGCCCGCGACCTGTTCGACTGGAACGCCGACGCCAAGCGGATGCAACACGACCTGTGGCAGGGGCGCAACGTCGACGACCAGCAGTGGCAAAGCCGCGACGCCGACGGCGAGTACGCCGACCAAAAGGGCGGCTGGTTCTACTGGATCTCCAAGTAGGGTTGTGACGCGACGCGCACCTCGTGGGGGGGGCGGGCGGGCGCGGCGGGTTTACTGGATCTCCAAGTAGGCTTCTGACTCTCCGTTCCGCCCCCGCGCGCGGTGGCGGGCCCAACGCCTGCCCCCGCGGCTCGACCCCGCCGGAGAAGGCCGCGGCCGGCGGCGATCGCTAACCCCGTTGGCGGCGCGATCCACCGCTGGCCGCGGGGCGACCGACCGGCATCCCCTTCACGCCGGCCGCTTTGCGCGCATTGCCGCGCCCTGCCCGCGCAAAGCTCTGCCGGACCCGGACTCCAATCTGCTATCGTCCCGCGCCCTTCCTCCCCCGGCCGCCCATGCTCGAAGTCCTCACCCAAGGTTTCCGTGTTGCCCGCCAGCGCCTGCGCGGCGAGACGGAGATCACCGACGCGAACATCGAGGTGGCGCTGCGCGACCTGCGCCGGGCGCTGCTGGAAGGTGACGTCGCCCTGGAGGTGGCCAAGCGGTTCCTCGCCCGGGTGAAGGAGGAGGCCCTCGGCCAGGTGGTCCGCCTGAAGGCGGGCAAGGGCAGCGACGCGGTCCGGGTCACCGCGGGCGACCACTTCACCCGCATCTGCCAAGAGCAACTCACCGCCCTCATGGGGACGGGCGACACCGCCCTCGCCCTGACCGCGAGCAGTCGCAAGCCGGCGGTCCTCCTCCTGGTCGGCCTCCAGGGGTCGGGCAAGACCACCACCGCCGCCAAGCTGGCGCGCAACCTGAAAGAGCAGGGGCGCAAGCCGCTTCTGGTGGCCGCCGACGTCTACCGGCCGGCGGCGATCGACCAGCTCGTCGTCCTCGGCGAGCGGATCGGCGTGCCGGTCTACCGCGACGCGGACCAAGACGCGGTGAAGATCTGCAAGGCGGGCGTCGCCGCGGCCATCCAGCAAGGGCGCGACGTGGTCATCCTCGACACCGCCGGCCGCCTGGTGGTGGACGAGCCGCTCATGCGCGAGCTCGACAAGATCGCCAACGCGACCCGACCGAGCGAAACCCTGCTGGTGTGCGACGCGATGATCGGCCAAGAGGCGGTGACCACCGCCACCGCCTTCCACGCGCGCCTCACCCTCACCGGCGCGGTCCTCACCAAGCTCGACGGTGACGCGCGCGGTGGTGCCGCCCTCTCCATCCGCGAGGCGACCGGCGTCCCGATCAAGCTCGCCGGCATGGGCGAGGGGCTCGACCGCCTCGAGCCCTTCCGCGCCGACGCCCTGGCGTCGCGCATCCTCGGGATGGGCGACGTCGACGGCCTGATGGCCGACTTCTCGCGCGCGGTGGACGACGAGCAGCAGGCGGAGGAGGCGGCAAAGAAGGCCCTCGCCGGCGAGCTCAACTTCGAAATCTTCCTCGACCAACTCCAGACGCTGAGTCGCATGGGGTCGCTGAGTGACCTGGTCGCCAAGCTCCCCTTCTTCGCCGATAGCCCCCTCCCCGCGGGGCCGATCGACGACACCGAGCTGAAGCGAGCGAAGGTCCTCATCCATTCGATGACCCCCGCCGAGCGCCGCAAGCCGTCGCTGTTGGAGCGCTCCCCGAGCCGCCGCAAGCGCATCTGCCAGGGCGCCGGCCTGTCAGCGAAGGCGCTCAAAGAGCTGATGAAGAAGCTGGAGATGATGCGCCAGATGATGGCCCTCATGGGCACCCAGGCGGCCGGTGGCGGCCTGATGGCGAAGGTCCCCGGCCTGCGCCGCCTCTCGCAGGTCAACTCGATGCGCACCCTCGACCCGAGCGCCTTGGCCGCCCCCCCCCTCGGCGGGGGTCGCGCCGGCCGGCCCGCCCCCGCCCTGCCCCTCGGTCTCCCCGCCGCCCCCAACGGTCCCCGCCCGAAGATCGACCGCACGAAGCAAAAGGCGAAGCGCAAGGCCCAGCGCCAGGCGCGCAAGCGGGGGAAACGATAACCGAACGCGATCCCGCGGCCGGCGATCGGCGCAACCCCGCTTCCTTGCCATGTTCGCCGCCATCGACCTCGGCACCAACTCGTGCCGGCTGCTCATCGGCGAGATCAGCGCCGGCCGGCCGCAGGTCCACCACGACCGCGTCGAGGTGGTGCAACTCGGCCGCGGGGTCGACGCGACCGGCCGCCTCGACCCCGAGCGGGTGGACGCGGTGGTCACCCTCCTTGCCGACTTCGCCCGCGACTGCGACCGCCACGCGGTGCAGCAGGTGGTGGCGGTGGCTACCTCCGCCCTGCGCGACGCCGCCGACCGTGACGACTTCGTAGGCAGGGTCCGGCGCGAGGCCCACCTCGAGTTGGAGGTGATCTCCGGCGAGGAAGAGGCGCGCCTCTCCTTCCGTGCCGCCCTCGCCGCCCTCCCCAGCCCACCGGCGGAAATGGTGGTGGTCGACTTCGGCGGCGGCTCCACCGAGGTGATCCACGGCCGCCACAATCAGGTCGCCACGGCGGTCTCCCTCAAGATCGGCTCACGCCGGATGCTCGAACGGTTCCTGGTCACCGACCCGCCCACCGGCGACGAGTGGCAACGGATGGAAAACCACCTCGCCGCCGCCGTCGCCGACCTCCCGCGCCCGGGCGCCGCGGTGCCCCTCGTTGGCCTCGGGGCCACGGTCACCCACCTCTCCGCGATGCTCTTCGGCGGCGACGGCCAGCAACCCTTCGACAGCGCCGACCTCGCCCCGTTGAGCCAGCGCCTGCGTACCACCCCGATGGCCGCCCGCCGCGCCCTCCTGGGGTTCGACGCGCGGCGCGCCGACGTGATCGTCGCGGGCTGCGGCCTCGTCGCCGCCCTCCTCGCCCACTATTGCCGGCCGATCCAGCCGTCGCCCTACAGCCTCCGCCACGGCCTGCTGCTCGACCGGTTCGGCCCCTGACCGCCCCCGCCCCCGATCCGGGGAGAGCCATCAAGGGTGGGCGGCACCGTTTGGGTTGCGCCGCGGGGACCACGGGGAAACCTTGCTGGGGGCGCGTCGCGGCAACCTCCGGTCACGCCACCGCGACTGCCACCCGCGGATCGCCACCTCCGGGCGGCGCCATTCGCCCTCCCCGGGGGAGTCTGCCGGACTTCGGCAATCGTGGGCCGAGAAGCAGCCGGCTCAAGTCCGGATCGAGCCGTGCGTAGCGCTGCGTGGGGCTAGGCGGCGAAGAACGGCCCACGAGTCCTGCCATGGGTCCGCGCGCGGCAGGCGATCGGGACCAAGGCCGACCGGCCCCTAGTACGCCGGAGGAACCTCCCCGGCGTTCGCCGTCCGCCTCCGGGAGAAGGGGTGCGGGCTGTGCACGCCAGCCGCGCCACCGCCACCCCATCGGCCCCGATCTTCCCCGTCACTTCGTGGTGACCCAGCACCCCGCCACTGGACCACGCCGAGACCACGGACCGTGGAGCCGCCGCCCCTTGACATCCCCCACCGCCGTCCCTTCGTTACCCGTGGGAGGCACAGGCCTCTTGGAGAAATGGCAACCGGGCGGCGAGCGCCACGCGGCTCGCCCGTGAAAGGAGAGAGCGATGTTATGGCATGAGCTGACTGGACCCTGGGACCCATGGCGGGAGATGGAGCGGCTGCAGGATGAGGTGAGCCGCGCCTTCGGCACGCGCGGCGGAATGAGCCGCGACTACCCGCCGGTGAACGTCTGGAGCGGCGACGAGGCGGTGGTGGTCACCGCGGAGGTGCCGGGAATCTTGCCGGCCGACCTCGACATCTCGGTGGTCAACGACACCCTCACCGTGCGCGGCGCGCGCAAGACGGAAGAGCTACAGAAGGGGGAGCGGTACCACCGCCGCGAGCGCGGCTACGGTGACTTCGTGCGCACCGTCCAACTCCCCTTCCGCATCGACGGCGAACACATGGAGGCGAAGGTGAGCAAAGGGGTGCTGGTGGTCCACCTGCGGCGGGCGGAGGAGGACCAGCGCAAGAGGATCACCGTGGCCACCGCCTGAGCACGCAACCCATCCACCCACTGTGCCCCCCTTGGAGGACTTGAGATGACCCCGACAACCCAAAAGATGCAGACCCAAGAGACCGCCGCGCGTGCGGTGGTCGAAAAGAAGCAGGTGCACCGCCTCTACACGCCGCCGGCAGACGTCTTTGAAACCACCGAGACCATCGAGGTGGTGACCGACATGCCGGGGGTGGACGAGGACTCCTTGGAGATCACCCTGGAGCGCAACGTCCTCACCCTCGACGGCCACACGGTGGTGAGCGACCCCCCGGGGATGGCCCTCACCTACTCGGAGTACGAGGTGGGCAACTACCACCGCGCCTTCACCCTCTCCGACGAGATCGCCCGTGAGGGCATCAAGGCGACAATGCGCAACGGCGTCCTCCACCTGAGCCTCCCGAAGGCGGGCCCGGCGAAGGCGCGGCGCATCGAGGTCCGGGGCGAGTAACCTTCCCCTTGCACGCCGGACCGAAGAGAGAAAGGAGATCCACCATGGCCCTTCGCGATCTGATTCCCAGGCGTCGCGCCACCCGTTCGCTGCCGGTGCGCCACGACGAGGTCTCTCCCATCCTCGCCCTGCACGACGAGATGGACCGTCTTTTTGACGACGTCTACCGCACCTTTGCGGGTGGGCCGCTGGACCGTTTCGCCCCCGCCACCCAGGGGTACATGCCACACATGGACGTGAGCGAGGACGACAAGAGCGTCGTGGTCACCGCCGAGCTTCCCGGCATGGAGGCCAGCGAGATCGACATCGCCCTCACCGGCGACCTCCTCACCCTGAAGGGCGAGAAACGTGAGGAGCACGAGACAAAGGCGAAAGACTACGTCCGCACCGAGCGCACCTTCGGCGCCTTCCGCCGCACCCTCGAGCTGCCGTGCGAGGTGGAGGAGAAGGGGGCCACCGCCACCTTCAAGAAGGGGGTCTTGACCATCACCCTGCCGAAGAACGAGCAGGCGCGGGGCGCCAAACACCGCATCGAGGTGCAGGCCGCCTGAGGCGCCCCGCGGGTAAACCCTGGGCCGGGGCGGTAAGCGCCGCCCCGGCCGGCCTCACGGGACAAAGGCGACCGGCTCCGTCGCCGGCGCGCGTGCACACAGGGCAAGGGTGGCCTCGAGGATCCTCCGCTGGAGGGCGGCGTCGTTCGGCGCGCCGAGGGGGAAGCCGAGCGGGTAGGGCACCGCCAGGCTGCGCGGCGGCGCCACCCGGCGGGTGATCTCCGGCAGGGCGGTCACCGAGCAGGTGACGATCCCACGCCCCTCCAACACCCCTTGAATCAGACCGACCGTCTGATGGCAAAAGGGTCAGACGGGGACGAGCAGGGCCACGTCCACCTGGTCCGCCACCAACAGCTCCGCCGCTGCCGGCGCGGTCTGGCGCAACAGCCGGGTCGGCGCGGTGATCGACCCCATGAAAGAGAGGTGGCGCGGCGCCACGGCGCCGATCCGCCCCCCATCCGCCAGCTCCCCCAGGCGATCGAGGGGGAAGGCGAGGTTGGCGTCTTGGGCGATCCCGGTGTGGTCGTAGGCGCGAGAGCGGTGGGTATCGATCAGCGTTGCCACCGGCGTGGCGCGGTCGATCACCCGGAAGGAGAAGTCGCCCCCCTTCACCGCCGCGTCGAAGGGCGGCTGCCCCGGCGCCACCATTCCGGCGGTGGAAAGAATCGCCACCCGGCACTCGGCGAGGGGATGGGCCAGGCGCGCCCACGCGATGGGGCTCACCCGCCGCCACCGGTACAGGCGCAACGCCGTGCGCAGGGTGAAGGGAAGCTCGTCGAGGCGGTCCATGGGTCGTGGCGGTGAAGAGGCGCCCTACCCTACCAGCCCCCCTCCCACCACGGGTACGCGAGATCCGCCGGAACCACCCCGCCGATCCGCCGTCGCCGCCCGAACCGACCCCCGCCCCTCCAGCACCCTGGCGCGAACCTCGACGCCACCGTTCCCGCTTCCATGGAAGCGGCCGGCTCCGGCCGCCGATCCACCCCCCGGGCCGGCCGCGCAGGAAGGTCGCGGCGCGCGGGCGCGCTCCTGGGCTCACCCCCCAACCCGGCGCCACGGTCTCGCCCCGCGCCGACCCGTCGCCACGATCCCCCCGCCCCCCGGCGCCACAAACCCGGACCACGAACCACGCTGGCTCCTGCTGCGCTTCGCCCAGGCCATCGACACCCCCGGCGCCACGGTCCCGGACCGCGAACCACCGCACGCAAAGCGCGGTCTCGCCCCTCCCTCCCCGGTGCGTGGCGCGCGGGGTCGCCACCGCGGCCTGCCCAGCAGAGCGGGCGCCGCGATAAGGTCCCGCCATGGCCGAGGCGATCACCGTGGTCGGGCTCATGTGCGGCACCTCCCTGGATGGGGTGGACGTGGCGTGGGTGCGCGGCGGCCACCTGCTCCACTTCGCCACACGCCCCCTGTGGCCCCGCCTGCGCCGGCAGCTTGTGCCGCTTTTCGCCGGTGCGCCGGTCCCGGTGGAGGCGGTCGCCGCGGCCGAGGTGGCGGTGGCACGCTGCTTCGTCGACGCGGTGCGGTGTTCGGGCGTGCGCCTCCACCCCGATCTCGTCGCCGCCCACGGGATCACCGTCGCCCACCACCCCGAGCTGGGCTATTCGCTCCAACTCGCCGACCTCGCCACCCTCGGTCGCGGCCTTGGCTGCACCGCGGTGGGTTGCTTCCGCTCCGCCGACGTGGCCGCGGGCGGTCAAGGTGCCCCCCTCGCCCCCCTCTTCCACCGCCACCTCTTCGGAGACCAGACCGAGGCGCGCCTGGTCCTCAACCTCGGCGGCATCGCCAACCTGAGTGAGCTTTCCAGCAACGGCGCCGTGCGCGGCTACGACCTCGGCCCGTGCAACCTCCTCCTCGATCCCCTCTACCTACGCGCCACGGGCAAGGTGGGCTGCGATTGCGACGGCGCCCTCGCCGCCACCGGCCAGGTGGTGGAGGCGGTGATTCAGGCGCAGCTCGCCCACCCCTTCCTTGGCCAGCCGCCCCCCAAGTCCACCGGCCGGGAAATCTTCGGCCCCGCCTTCGTCGAGGGCTTCGCCGCGGCCTGCACCGCAGCCGGCGCCACCGCCGCCGGCGCCCTAGCCACCGCTTGTGGCTTTATCGCCGCCATGGTCGCCGGCCACCTCCGCCGCGCTCCCCAGCCGGCGGGTGGCTGGCGCCGCCTGATCCTGTGCGGTGGCGGGAGCCACAACACCACCCTGGTCCGAGCGATCGTTGCGGCGCTGGCACCGCTGGCGGTGGAGAGCAGTACCGCCCACGGGATCGACCCGGACGCGGTGGAGGCGGTCGGCTTCGCCGACCTCGGCCTCGCCTGCGTAGCCGGCGCGGGCCAGGCGATGGAGGAGATCACCGGCGGCCCCGGCCAGCCCATCCTCGGCGAGATTCAACCGGGGCCGGGCTACCGCGACCTCCTCGACCGCCTGTCCTAACCGGCGGGCGGACCGCAAGTGGACGCGCATCGGCGCGCATGGGCGCGAATCCGAAATCTGAACCGGGCGATGCGCGGTCCCCGCGCTCCTTCCGCGCGGGGTAGAGAGGTCGGCGGTGGCGACACCGCTGGGTGAATAATCCAGCCGTTGCGCCTTCGCGGCCCTGCGCCTTCGCATGCAGCAGGAGGGGGGAGGGCAGGGTGAAAGACGGTATCCACCGGGGGGTCGACCGCCTAGGAACACCCTCCACACCAAGAGGCAGAGGCGCAAGGACGCCAAGGGCAGGCTCTCCTCCGTGACCCCTGGATCCCCGGTGAACAACCTCGTGTTCCGTGGCGTTGATGGGCCTCCTTAGCGGCCAGCGTGGAGCGGGTTGCGCAGCCCCATCGGGGCCCGCGCCCTGGCGTTGGCGGACGGTCGCGAAGGTCCACCCACCGATGGCGGCGCCGCGCTCGACCCCACGCGGCCAGTCGTCACACCCCGCCTTCCCGAGCCGCGCCACCTCTGCAATCCTGCGCGGCCATGTCGCGCCTGCTGCTCGCCCTCGTCTTGTTCACCGCCCTGCCGGCCGCGACCCAGGAGATCCACCTACCGGTCGCCCTCCACTCCCTCGCCAACGGCCTTAAGGTGGTCACTCTCGAGGAGCACGCCGCGCCCGTGGCAGTGGTGCAGATCTGGTACCACGTCGGCTCGAAGGACGAGGTGGCGGGGCGCACCGGCCTGGCCCACCTCCTCGAACACAACATGTTCAACGGCACCCACGCCCACCCGCCCGGCACCTTTTCGCGCCTGGTGGCGAAGGCCGGGGGGGACGACAACGCCTTCACCAGCTTTGACTACACCGCCTATTACGAGAAGTTCGCCGCCGACCGCCTGGCCCTCGGCCTGGAGCTGGAGGCAGACCGGATGCGCAACATCCTCCTCACCGCGACCGAGTTCGACCGCGAGCGGCAGGTGGTGAAGGAGGAGCGGCGGATGCGCACCGAGGACAACCCCGAGTCCGCCCTGGTGGAGCAGGTCAACGCCGCGGCGTTTGTCGCCCACCCCTACGGCCGCCCGGTGATCGGCTGGATGGAGGACCTCGACCGTCTTGCCGTGGACGACCTGCGTGGCTTTTACGAGCGCTACTACCGGCCGGACAACGCCACCTTGGTGGTGGTCGGCGACTTCGACACCGCCACCCTCCTGAAGGAGGTCGAGCGCACCTTCGGAACGATTCACGCCCCGCCCTCGGAACCACGCCGCACCTTCTCCGAGCCACCCCAGCGCGGCGAGCGGCGGGTCACCCTGCACCGGCCAGCGAAGCTCCCCTTCCTCTACGCCGCCTACCCCGCCCCTACCTTTGACCACGCCGATGGCCCGGCTTTGGAGGTGGCCGCCCAGCTTCTCGCCGGCGGCAAGAGCGCGCGCCTCAACCGCACGCTGGTGGAGCAACAGCGGCTCTGTCTCTACGCCGGCGCCGGCTACAACGGCGATGCGGAGGATCCGTCGCTCTTCACCCTCTACGCCGGCCTCCAGCCGACCTACACCCCGGCGGAGGTGGAGTCGGCGTTGGCGGCGGAGGTGACCCGCCTGGCCTTGGAACCGCTGGCCGCGACCGAGCTCGCCAAGGCGAAGAGCCAGCTTACCGCCGCCTTCGTCTTTGCCCAGGACTCTCCCTTCGCCCTCGCCATGACCCTCGGCCGCCTGTACACCACTGGCCACACGGTGGCGGAGCTGGAGGGCTACCTGCCGCGCATCCGCGCGGTCACCGCCGGCGATGTCCAGCGGGTGGTCGCCACCTACCTCCAGGTAGACCGCCGCACCCTCGGGGTCCTGATCCCGGAGGCGGGCGAGGCGCCGCCACCGCGGCCACCCCCGCCCTCCGAGGGGGTGCGATGAAGCACCGCGTCTTTCTCCTCGCCACCGCCCTGGTCGCCGTTGCGGCGTGCACCGCGCGGTGGCCGCACCTTGCCACCCCCCCCACCCCGAGCGCGCCAGCCGCAGCCCAGGCCGGACCCCTGCCCACCCGCCAGCCCCTCGCCACGGGCGCCACCCTCCTCACCCTGTCCCGCCCCCACCTGCCGGTGGCGGCGGTGGAGATCGACCTCGCCGCCGGCGCCGCCCGCGACCCGGCGGACCGGCAGGGGCTCGCGTCGCTCACCGCCGACCTCCTCGACGAGGGGAGCGCGCACCACACCGGCCAAGAGCTTGCCGCGGCGCTGGAGTCGATGGGGGCGGAGCTCGCCATCACCGCCGACCACGACGCCGTTCACCTCTCCCTGCGGGTCCTGAAGCAAGACCTCCCCGCCGCCCTCGACCTGGTGGCGGAGCTCCTCCGCACCCCCGCCTTCCGTGACGCCGACGTGGCGCGCCTCAAGGAGGAGACGCGCGCCGCCCTGATCGCCGGCGAGCAGGAGCCCAACACCATCGCCGGCCGCGCCTACAACACCGCCGCCTACGGCGACCACCCGTACGGCCACCCGGCCAACGGCACCGTGGAGTCGGTGGCCCGGGTCACCGCCGGCGACTGCCGCGATTTCCACCGGCGCTACTACCACCCGGCAACGATGGTCATCTCCATGGTCGGCGCGATCGACGCGGACGAGGCGGCGCGCCTGTGGAACGATCGCCTCGCCGGTTGGCCGGCTGCCCCGGCGCCGCTCCCGCCCCTGGGAGAGCCGCCCGCCACCCAGCCGCAGCGAGTTGTCCTCAACCGCCCCTTCACCCAAACCACCCTGATCCTCGGTGCGCAGGGGGTGCGGCGCGACGCCCCGGACTTCTTCGCCACCTTGGTGATGAACCACATCCTCGGCGGCGGCGGCTTCGGCTCACGCCTTACCACCGAGCTGCGCGAGCGGCGCGGCCTCGTCTACTCCATCGCCTCGTGGTTCTCCCTACCCATGGAGCGCGGCCTCTTCACCATCCAACTCGCCACCCAGAATGGCTCGGCGGCGGAGGCGGAGGCGGCGGTGCGCGCGGAGGTGCGACGCCTCCACGACGACGGCCCCAGCGAGGCGGAGGTGGCCGACGCCAAGGCGTACCTCACCGGCTCCTTCCCCCTGCGCCTGGATTCCTCGGCGAAGCTCGCCTCCTACCTCCTGTTCATGGAGCACCACAGCCTCGGCCTCGACTACCTGCGCCGCTTCCCCGAGCTCGTCTCGGCGGTCACCCGCGACCAGGTCGCCGCCGCCGCCCGCGCCCACCTCGACCCCGACGGCCTGATCGTGGTGGCCGTGGGCCAGCCACCCGAGGCGCGGTAGGAGCCGGTGGCACCGGCGACCCGCGCGCCGCGCGGCCACCGGGAAGACCGGCCTCGCCCCAAGGAGGGAGCCACCGAGGAACCGAGAGGCGACCGCAATCTCTCTCCCTCCCCCCCCGCGCGCGCAGACCTGCCTGGTACGCCGTGGAGCGCATGGGGTGCGTTACCCCTCCCCCCCGCGCGCGCAGACCTGCCAGACCCTTGGCGACACGGAGGACGGTGGTTCCCCTCAAGGGGCTCCCGAGCCAACACGACCCGCCAATCGCCGTTGCTCTAGGAGGCTGTCGGACTTTGTCGATCGTCACGAAAAGCCGCAGGCTCGACAAAGTCCGACAGCCTCCTAGCGCGGGAAGGTCGCCACTGGCTGGCAAGGGCGAGATAGGCGGCGTCGTAGAGGGTGAGCCGGTGATCCATGGCCAGCGACCACGCCGCCGGCCACTCGACCCTCACCTCCTCGGTGGCAGGGGTGCGCACCCCCATGGCGGGCCTTGCGATAGGTAGCCGCGAAGGGGTTGGCCGAATGCGCCCCCGCGAGCTCGTCCACACGAGCCACCGGCAGAAGATCAAGAAGCCTTGCGTTGATGCTCTAACCAGGGAGCGCGGAGCGGCTACGAAGCAAGTCCATCGTCTCTTCGTCGATCCGTCGAAGGGTAAGGTTCGGCATAAGCTCCCCCTGAACGAGGTCCACTCAACGGGTGGCTTCCTCCCATGAGGTAGCGTGACGGCTGCCACGCGGTGCCACTAAGAGCCGGTCGAACTCAGAGGGGCTTTGAGCGCCGCCACCAGCTCCTCCACCGCCACCGGCCACACCTCCAGCCGCTCTGGGACCCCCGCGGCGTGGTGGTGGAGGCGGACGGTGAAGGGGGTGCGGGTACCCACCACCTCCAGCCCCTCGATCGCCCCCTTCGGAAGCTGGTAGCCGCCCCTGCCGGCGATCACCACCCACTGGTCGTAGACGGCGATGCGCAGAAACGGGATCGGGTGGCCATGGCGGCCAATGCGACCGCCACAACGCGCCTGGTAGCGCGGTTGCTGGCCGCGCTCCACCGGAAACCGCCGCGCCGCGCGGGCGTAGGCCAAAACGGTGACCACCGCGACCACCAGCGGCAGAGCCACCAGACACCAGGCGATATGCACAACGGTGATCCCCATCCAGTTTCTCCCGAGCCAACACGACCGGCCGATCGCCGTTACCCTAGCAACTCACCGCCGTGATTTCGCGCGCCCTTCTTCGCCCCGCGCCCACGGCGGGCGCGGGCGCCACCGCCGATTCGCCCCGCGGGGGTGGCCGCAACCGGGGGAGGCGGATCGTGCAAGAGCTCGCTCCTCCCTCGCCACCTCCAACCCCACCGCGGTCTTGCGCCATCAAGCGGCGCCCGGTGGCGATTCGCCAAACGCTGCGGGTCCGTACCGGTTGACACACGCCACCACGGCGCCACCTTGGGGGAGCAGGCCACGACCTCGGCCACGAAAGGAACCCCATGAACCTCGACCGCTTCACCCACAAGGCGCAGGAGGCGTTGCAGCTCGCC
>MNYW01000112.1 GCA_001873295.1 Nitrospirae bacterium CG2_30_70_394
GCCACCGCCGCCGCCCGCTCTGCGATCTCGCGCTTGTCGCCCATACCCACTCCCCAAAACGAGGCCTCGCTCACCCCCGCGCAACCCCCACCGCGGACGATATTACGCGGCCGCGTTGGCGACTCCACAATGGGCCGCCGGTGGCCTCCTCCGAGGAGGGGCGCGGGCGGCGAGACCGAGCGAGGCGTCTGCCGGACTTTGGCGCGTGGCGCGTGGCGAGAAGAAGCGGGCGCGCGTCCGGATGGGGAGGTGTTCGCGGCGCCGCGTGGGGCTAGGGGACGAAGAACAAGACGATCCGGGCCCAGCTCCGGGCCCAACTCCGGACCCAGCTCCGGACCTAGCTCCGGGCCCAGCTCCGCTTCTTCGCCGTCCATCGGGACGGGGTCCGACAGCCTCGTAGGGGGGCGCCCCCGCGCCTACCCCGCGGCGCGGGTGGCGGTCTACCCCGCCAGCAACCGGTCGAGGCGACCCTCGCGCTCCAGGGTGGCGAGGTCGTCCGAGCCGCCGATCGATTGGCCGTCGATAAAGATCTGCGGCACGGTGCGCCGGCCGCCGGCGCGCTCGACCATGGCCGCCCGCAACGGCTCATCGTCGGAGACGTCGATCTCGCGGTAGGCGACCCCCTTCTTCTCCAGCAGCGCCTTCGCCCGCCGGCAGTAGGGGCAGGTGCGCGTTGTATAAATCTCCACCGTGCTCATCGTCTCTAACCTCCACGCCTTTGGGATTCGACCCACCCACCACCCGCCCATCACCCCCCTGGAGGAGGCCATGTTCCGTCCCGCCCTCGTCGTCGCCGCCCTGTCTGCTGCCCTCACCACCGTCCCGGCCGCCGCCTGTGGCCCCGCGGGCTGTGTGCCCGGCGGCTGCTCCATGGCCGGCAGTGCTGGGGCCGGCAGTGCTGGGGCGGGCGTTGCTGGGGTCGTTGGGATGGAGGGCAACTATTATTTCACCGCCCTCCTCCATGCCAAGCAAGTCGGCCTGAGCGCGGCGCAGGTGGCCGAGCTGACCGCCCGCGACCGCCCCCAGCGGACCAAGGATGGGGCGATCCAGCACCAGTTGGACTCGGCGCGAACCCGGTTGCAGGCGGTAATCACCCTCCCCGGCGCGAACGAGCCACAGGTGGAGCAGATCCTCGGCGAGATGCGCGCCCTCACCAGCGAGCTGCGCGCCAGCGCGATCGCGAGCGGCGAGGCCGGCCAGCAGCTCCTCACCCCGGCGCAGCGCGACCACCTCGGGTCGTTGGTCAGCGGCGAACCGGTGACCGCCGCGACCCCACCCCCGCCCGCCACAACCCCCGAGTCGTAAGGCGCCGGCGCCCCGAACCTGCTCCCCCGGCCCCCCGATCCCGCCGCCAGAGCCTTGGTCCCGCGGCAGGAGCCTCCTCCCGCCGACGATCCGGCGCGCCGGGCCGGCCGCGCTCCGCGGCCGCGGAGCGCGCGCCAAAGCTCCCTTGTCCCACCGCACCCGAAAACGGCGCCACGCTTCCGGCGCCCCCGCCTCCCGGCCACCACCGCGTCTCCCCTCACCCCCCCAGCAGTTGCGCCGGCTCACCCTCTTTGACCTTCCGCCCCGCCGCCAACACCACCACCCGATCCGCGTGGCGCACCGTCTCTAAGCGGTGGGCGATGATCAAGGTAGTCCGCCCCTGAGCCGCCACCTCCAAGGCGCGCTGGATCGTGCGCTCGGTGGTCCGGTCGATGGAGGCGGTCGCCTCATCGAGCACCAAGATGTCCGGGTCATAGAGGAGGAAGCGAACAAAGGCGATGAGCTGCCGCTCGCCGAGCGACAGCCGGCCGCCGCGCTCCCCCACCCTCGCCTCCAGCCCGTCGGGCAGCCGCGCCACCACCTCCTGGAGGCCGACTTGCCGGATCGCCTCCTGCAACCGCGCCTCCGCCACCGGCCGGAAGAGGCAGAGGTTCTCCCGGAGGGTGGCGTCAAACAGAAAGACCTCCTGGCCGATTAGCCCGATCCGCCGGCGGAGAAACCCCTTGGGGTAGGCGGTGAGCGGCCGGCCGTCCACCTCGATGGTGCCGGCAGTGGGCTCGAAGAGGCGCAGGAGCAGGCTCGCCACCGTCGACTTGCCCGCCCCAGTCGGCCCCACCAGGGCGACCACCTCCCCTGGCGCGACGGCGAAGTCGAGGCCGGAGAGGGCGGTGACGCCGCCGTCGTAGGTGAGGTGGACATCGCGAAAACGAATCTCGCCGCGCAGCCGCGCCGGCAGCGCCGCCGCGCCGTGGTCGCCCTCGGCCACCCCCGCCGCGGTGTCGGTCGGAGCGGGTCGATCACCCCCAAGCCCCTCAGCCCCCTCCCCCCACCCCGCCTCGGGAGGTTCGTCCAACAACAAGAAAATCCGCTCCGCCGAGGCCATGGCGGTCTGGAAGAGGTTGTACTTCTCAATCAGCCCGCGCACCGGCTGGAAGAGGTGCTGGGTGTAGGTGAGAATGGCGACCAGGGTGCCGACGGTGATCACCCCCGCGTGGACCCGCCAGCCGCCCAACACGAGGAGCGCCGCCACCGTGCCACCGGCGCACACCTGCACCAGGGGGTGGAGGATGGCGTTGTACCGGACCCCCCTGAGCTGGGCGTCGCGGTAGGCGCCGTTGAGCTCGGTGAACCGGTCGCCCTCCCCCTGCTCGCGGCCAAAGAGCTGCACCACCCGCATCCCCGGGATCAGCTCGCCGAGGCCAGCGTTGATCCGCGCCAGCCGCCCCTTCACGTCGCGAAAGACGGTGCGGATCCGGTGGCCGAAGTAGACGGTGACCAAGACCAGGACCGGGAAGAGGAGGAAGGCGGTGGCGGCGAGCCACGAATCGAGGAAGAAGAGGGCGACGGAGACCGCCACGATCACCCCCACGTCCACCGCCACACTCACCACCGACGGGGCGAAGAGCTCACCCAGCGCCGCGATGTCGTTGGTGAGCCGGGTGACCAGGCGGCCCACCGGGTTGCGGTCGAAGAACGGGGTGGGGAGGGACTGGACGCGCGCAAAGAGGTCTTGACGGAGGTCGTGGAGGACCCCCTGGCCAAGGATCGCGAAGAGGATCCCCTCGCCCACCGCGGCCGCGGTGCTCACCCCCTGCACCGCGAGCATGAGCAGGGCCAATTCCACCAGGAGGTGGCGATCCCCGGCCACCACCCCGTGGTCGATGGCCCGCCCCAACAGCCACGGCCCGGCGGTGACCGCCGCCGAGGAGAGGAGAACCAGTCCGACACACGCCGCCGCCACCCCACGCCGGCGGCGGAGATAACCGGCGAGGCGGCGAACGATCGCCAGATCCGGCGCCCGGTCGGCCACCGTGTCGGCAATCAGGTAGGTGGGACCAGGGGCGGCGGCCATGGGCGGCGTGAGGCGAGGCGATGGGGGAAAAACGACAGGCGCGCAGGGGCTCCGAACCGGGGATCGCCAGCGGTGGGTCCGCGCCGCCAGGGGACGGGGAGGGAGGAGGCTAGGGTGGAATGAACGGCGGCGGGGGTGGAAACGCAAATCGGGCAGCGTCCGAACGGGGTCGCCAGGGGTGGGCTAGGAGTCTGTCGAAGTTTGGCGATCGTGAGCCGAGCCGAAGCGGGCTCAAGCCCGGATCGGCCCGTTCGTAGAACTACGTGGGGCGAGGCGACGACGCAGTGACACGAGTCCTGGCCCACGAGTCCGGCCATGGGTCCGCTCGGCTCAGTCGATCCACAACGTTCGGCAGGCTCCTCGCAAAGGTCAGGAGGCGGAAGTGGAATCGCCGCCCGGCAACATCGCATCCACCGCGGGGAGCCAGTCCGCCAGCGGGGGGCCAGCGCCCGCAACCACCTTGCCCCCGGGGTGGCGCTCCCACAGGCGCGCGTAGACGCCGCCTCCAACCATCAGCTCGGCGTGGCGGCCGCGCTCGACGATCCGGCCCGCCTCCATCACCCAGATCTGGTCCGCGTCGCGCACCGCCGACAGGCGATGGGTGGCGAAGATCAGGGTGCGGGAGCGGCGCTCGTCGCGCAGGGTGCGGAGGATCCGCTGCTCGGTGGCGGTGTCCACCGCGGAGAGGCAGTCGTCCAGAAGCAGCAGCTCGGGGTTACGCAACAGCGCCCGGGCGAGGGTGAGCCGCTGGCGCTGGCCGCCCGACAGGTTCACCCCGCGCTCGCCCAGCAGGGCGTCGAAGCCGCCCGGCAGGGCGCGGATCTCATCCGCCACCGCCGCCCGCGCCGCCGCCTCTTCCACCTCCGCCTGACTCGCACCCGGGCGGCCGTAGGCGATGTTCTCGGCGATCGAGCGGGAGAAGAGGAAGGGCTCCTGCGGCACCACCCCGAGACGCGCGCGCAGGGCCGCGGGTTGCCAGCGCGCCGCATCGAGGCCGCCAAAGGCGAGCTGGCCGGGGGGGACCGGGTGGAGACGGGCAAGCAGCGCCAGGAGGGTCGACTTGCCGCCCCCCACGGGGCCGACGATCGCCACCATCTCCCCGGCCTCGACCTGCAGCACCACCCCCGCCACCGCCGCCCGCTCCACCCCCGGATAGTGGAAGGTGAGGCCGCGCGCCGCGATCGGGAAGAGGGGCTCGCCCACCTCCCCCTCCCCCGCCTCCACCGACGGCTGCGCCTCGGTCACCTCGTCCACCCGCACCATGGAGGTGGCGCCGCGCTGGAAGAGCGACAGCGACCAGCCCACCGCGGTCATCGGCCAGGTCAGCTTGGTGAGGTAGCGCTGGAAGGCGATCACCGTGCCGAGGGTGAGGGAGCCGGTGATCACCCGGCCGCCGCCCACCACCAGCAGCAGGAAGAGGGAGGCGAAGGTGGTGAGCTCCAGCACCGGCGAGAAGAGGGCGTCGGGGACCGCGTGGCGGATGTTCGCCCGCACCGAGGCGCGCCCCAAGGCGTCGAAGCGCGCGGTCTCCTCGGCGGCGAGCCCATACCCCTTCACCACCCGGATGCCGGCGAGGTTCTCCTGCACCTTGTCCGCCATCGCCGAGAAGGTCGACTGCACCCAGCGGAAGCGGTTGGCGATGGCGTGGCGCATCCGGTGAACGAAGAAGGGAACCACCACCATCGGCGCCACCACCACGAGGGTGAGCGACGGCGACAGCCACAACAAAATCGGCGGCAGGACGAGGAAGTAGACGACCGCGTCCATCGAGATCACCACCCCCGGCCCGACCGCAAAGCGGACCGCCGACAGGTCGTTGGTGGCACGCGACATGAGATCGCCGGTGGGGTGGCGGAGGAAGAAGTCCCCCCCCTGGCGCAGGAGCGAGGCGACGAACCCCTGGCGGAGGGTGAAGTCGCAGTGAAACGACGTGCCGGCAAGCTCCATCCGCCAGAGGTACCGCCCCCCCGCCTGCAACAAGACGAGGCCGAGATACCCCGCCGCGAGCCACCCGAGATCGGAGGGTGCGATGGAGGCCACCAGCCCATCGACCACCGCGCGGACGACCAGCGGCAGGGCCACCTCGATCCCATCCACCCACAACAGCGCCAGGACCCCAATCACGAAGTGGCGCCCGTAGCGGGCGAGAAAGACCCGATACAGCAACCCCTCCCGAAACCAGCGAACCACCCGGCGCATCGCCGCAGGCTACCACCGCAGGGGCGACTACCGAGGGAGGATCGCCCGCCCGCCCCGAACGCGGTCATGTCGGCGGCCGTGCGGTCTGCGCGGGCGACTCCCGAGAGGGGATCGCCCGCCTGCCCCGAAGGTAGGCCTCGACCGCGCGCACCGACCCACCGTGGGACCGGATTGCGAATCCCCCGCGCCGGCCCACGCCACCCGGCCGCGCAGCGCGCTGGCCACCGGCGCCAGTTCGGTGGGTCGGGGATCGCCGAGGCTGAGCGCAGCCACGCCTCCCCTCGACCCTCGATTGCCACCCTCCACCCCGGCGCGCCAACGTCCCCCGGCGCACCCCTTTGAACCGCCCCACGCGGACCTCCCCCACCGCCCCCTCTTGGGCCGCACCCGCGCGCTCGCCCACCCCACCGCCGTGCACCGCCTCCTGTTCCTCGCCACCCTCCTCCTCGCCCTCAGCGGCTGCGAGTCGCTCTTCTTCTACCCGCAACGAACCCTGCGCCCCAACCCGCACCTCGCGAAGGTCGCCCACACCGAGGTCGAGTTGACCACCCCGGACGGCCTGCGCCTCCACGGCTGGCGCCTCGCCCCCCCGGCCACGCCGCCACGGGCCACGATCCTCTTCTTCCACGGCAACGCGGAGAACATCAGCACCCACGTCAACGGCGTCCTCTGGCTCGCCCTCGCCGGCTACCAGGTGGTCCTCTTCGACTATCGCGGCTACGGCCAGTCCGAGGGAAAGCCCACCCTGGCGGGAATCCACCAAGATGGGGAGGCCGCCCTGGCGTGGGTGCGCACCGGAGGCGGCGTCGACCCGGCGCGGCTGGTGGTCTACGGCCAGTCCATGGGCGGCGCGGTCGCGACCTACGCGGTGGCGCGCGCGCCGGGGGTACCGCGCGTGCGGGCCCTCATCGTGGAGAGCGGCTTCGCCAGCTACCGCGACATCTTTCGCCAGAAACTCGCCACGTTTTTTCTCACCTGGCCTTTCCAGATCCCCCTCTCCCTCCCCATCCATGACGACCTCAGCCCCGCGCGGTGGATCGGCCGGGTCAGCCCCACCCCCGTGCTCCTCGTCCACGGCGACCGTGACCCCATCGTGGGGGTCGCGGAGAGCCGCCGCCTCTATGACCAGGCGCGCCAACCCAAGGCGCTGTGGATCGGTGCCGGCGCCGGCCACATCACGACCTTCGCCGACCCCGCCCTGCGGGCGCGTCTCCTCGCCTTCCTCGCCGCCGCAACGGCGGTGGGCGAGACGACCGAAGCGACCCAGCCACGATGATTCGGCAGAGGAGCGCCGCTCATCCTTTCAAAGGTGACCCGTCCGATCGATGATGGCCGCCCGTCGCAGTCCGACCCCTAGAAGGAGCCCCATATGAGCCCTCGCACCCCGCCCCAATGGCTGTTGCTACCGCTGGTCACCGCGCTGATCGCCTCCCTGGCCACGGGCTGTGTGACCTACCGGAACTTTCCCCGCGAATACGTGAACGCGCCGCCACCCCACTTTGGCGGCAAGGCAACGTACAAGGTCGTCGGCAGCTCGATCGCGGGTGGGGTCCGAGAGCTGGGCCAGGTGCTGGAGAGCCGCTCCCCCTTCGCCAACATGGAGCGGGTCGAGGAGCGCCCGAGCCAGGGGTACTACGTGGAGGTCCACGTGAAGGGGCAGGCGCCCGCGATCCCGGCGATGGTCTTCGGGTACATCTCCTTCTCCCTGCTTACCCTGACGCCCTTCTGGTCGACCCAAGACGGCTCGGACCTCTACTTCGAGGTCTACCGGGACAACCAGCGGCTCCAGACCTTGCACTACGAGGTGCGGCGGATGGGCTTTGTGTGGCTACCCATGCTGCCCATCGCCTGGGTCAACTTCTTCACCTACAGCGAAGAGGATGCCTTCCGCGCGATCGCCAACAAGTTCTTCGAGGACGCGCGGCCCCTCTTCGAAGGGTGACCCACGCCACCACCGGCAGGGAGGCGACTGCGAACCGCTGCCCACACGATCGGGCGCCAGAACGGCCCCACCGCCGATCCCATCCCTACCTTGACAGTCAAAGTCCCTTCCCGATACTCGCCTTCACGGATCCGCGCCACGGACGCACGGAACCACCAACCCCGCAGGAGGAGAACCCGATCATGAACAAGATTGCCCTCACGGTTGTACTGACCGCGGCCATGGCCGCCCCCTCGGCCGCTCTGGCCGGCAACAGCAACGTCGGTTGTGGTCTGGGAACGACCCTCATAGGCGAATCCATGAAGGACTCGATCCTCCTCCAGATCTTCGCCGCCACCACCAACGGGACCTCCGGCAACCAGACCTTCGGAGTGACCAGCGGCACCTCCGAGTGCACCGCACCGTCCAACTTCGTGAGCAACGAGCGGCTGGAGCAGTTCGTCCAGGCCAACCTTGATGAGCTGGCCAAGGACATCGCCGCCGGCTCGGGCGAGTCCCTGGAGACGGTCGCCGAGCTCATGGAGGTCCCCGCCGCCGCACGCCCCGCCCTGTACAGCCGCCTGCAGGCGGGCTTCACCACCATCTTCCCCACCGCGCAGGTGGAGTACGCCCACGTCGTCGATGCGATCTACACCCTCGCCGCGCAGGGCTGAGCCCAGCGCCCGCACGGGCGTGACCGGAGGCCTGCGGCTCGCCGCAGGCCTCCTTTTTGTTGTCGTCGCCACGACCGCTGCCGCCACGCCGGTGGAGCGCGCGGTCACCGCCGCGCGAGAGGCGGGGCTCGACCGTAGGGCCGGCTGGCGGACGCTGCTCCACAACCAGGGCAGCGAATCAAACCCGCGCAGCCCGATCGACGACCCGCGCTTCTTTCTCGCCCCGTGCGGCAAAGACGACCCGGCGGCCGAGCTGGAGGCCACGGTGCGCGCCCTCTACACAGAGCCGGCGCCCGGCGAGGAGGCGGCCGCCTGCCGCTTTCCAGCCCGCCGCGCCTGGCTCGCGGAGCAGCTGGAACCCGCTGGGATCGACCTGCCGAAGGTCGACTGCGACGAGCTGGAGAAGGCCCTGGAGCGGGTCGACCCGCACGCCGCCGCCCTCGTCTTCCCGGTCGGCCACATGAACGACCCGGCCTCCATGTTTGGCCACACCCTCCTGCGCATCGACTCGACCCACGCCAGCGCCCTCCTCTCCCACGCGGTGAACTACGCCGCCCGAATCGACCCGGCGGACAACGGCATCCTCTACGCCATCAAGGGGATCTTCGGCGGCTACGGCGGCAACTACGCCCTCCTGCCCTACTACCAGATGGTCCAGACCTACGCCCACATGGATCAGCGCGACATGTGGGAATACCCCCTCGACCTCACCGAGGCCGAGGTGCACCGCCTCTTTCTCCACATCTGGGAGCTACGGGAGGCGACCTCCGACTACTACTTCTTTGACGAGAACTGCGCCTCCAACCTCCTCTTCCTCCTGGAGGCGGCGCGCCCGACCCTCACCCTCACCCGCTTTCACCGGCCGTGGGTCACCCCCCGCGACACGATCGAAGCGATGGCGAACGCGGGGCTCCTCGGCGAGCCCACCTATCGCCCGGCCCAGGCGACCCGCATCCGCCACCTCGCCACCCTCCTCCCGCTGGCCGCACGGCAAGAGGCCCTCCGCCTCGCCGACGGCGAAGTCGAGGGCGACCCGGTGCACGACCCCGATCCGATCACCACCCCTTCGCGGTGGGCCCGGATGGGCGGTGGAGCCGATCGCGACGAGGTACCCCCCGACCCCGAGCAAGAGCCACGCCGGTTGGAACTCGCGACCGAGCTCCTGCAGATGCGTACCCAAGCGGGCGAGGTGGCAAAGGCGGACTACCCACCGCGCTTTCTCTCCCTCCTCACCGCCCGCAGCCGCCTCCCCCTCGCCCCGGCGG
>MNYW01000111.1 GCA_001873295.1 Nitrospirae bacterium CG2_30_70_394
CCCATCCCCGCAGCTCGCCGCCTCACAGGTGGTCAGACAGCCGTCCGTGTTGTCCGCGTTGCCGTCGTCGCACGCCTCCGTGCCCCGGATCAGGCCATCGCCGCAGATCCCATCACAGGTCGATGGCTCCCCGGAGCAGGCGTAGCCACTCTCCACCGTACACGTCGCCGCACAGCCGTCCCCGGCTGCGGTGTTCCCGTCGTCGCACCCCTCCGGCACGTCGATCGACTTGGTGTTTGCCGCCGTGTCCACCACCCCGTCGCCACACGAGGCGACGGTGAAGTCGAAGTTGGCGTTGAAGCCGCTGAAGGCGCCGTCGAGCATGCCGTACCCGCGCACCCCATCCGGGTTCACCGGGTGGGTCGCCGGACCGTCCGTGGAGGTGTAGCTCTTCTCCCCACCTGTTACGTTCACGTCCCAGACGTTGATCACGTCGATGTCGGAGGTGCTACTCCAGTTAAAGAGGATGTGGCCCCCCACCTGGCCCGCAGCGACGACGACGCCGGTGTAGACGGCCTCGGGGTGGTCAGGAGAGAGGGTGTCGAAGGTGTAGGTCCCAGGGCCGAAGGTGGTGCCGCCGTGGGCGGTCCAGTTACTGCCGAAGAACGTTGTGGTGGAGGCGACCGACCAGGCGCCGTCTCCGATGGAGCCGGTCACCGTCGAATCAACACCAACGGGGCCGCCGGAGGGATCGAGCATGGTGAAGGTCGCCCCGGTCATCGTCGCCGCCGGGGCGGTGGCGGCGATGGAGACGATCCCGGCGGTCATCAGGAGGCAGTGGATCCACTTCATGGCGAGCTCCTACGGGCCTTTTGGCCTCATGGGTTGGCCGGGGGGGACCCCGGCGCGGTTCACAGATTTACGGCGAGGTGAGATTGAAGAAGGGGCCGGGGGAGGCGGTCGCAACCCGGGGGTACAGCGGAGAAGTGACATCGATCCCGCGGCCCGCGGTTGACCCGCCACTCCCTCCGACCCGAACGCCCATTGCGCCTACTCCCCGCGACGGGCCGCCGACTCCACCCTCCCGGCACACGGCCGCCTGTCGCCTAAAGTGCAGCGCGAAGCTAAAAGATAGGCTGGTGGAGTGTCAACGGCGGGGCTCTTCGCGATGTGCGCCAATCAGGCTGGGGTGGCGCACCACCCGCGCCACAGGGCGCGGTAGGCCGCCTCCACCCGCGGGACGAAGGCGGCGCCGTCGGCCAGGGGCGAGGCGGCGACGGCCTGCCGGAGGCCGGCGCGCAGGCGGCCAAGGCGGTCGACGTCCGCGGCGAGGCCGGTGGCGGCCGCCAGGTACTCCGCCTCCGTCGCCGCCACCCACTCGGGGTGGCCCGCCGCCTGCAAGAGGCTCGCACCGACGCGGCCCATGTGGAGATTCCCCGCCAGGGTGACCACCGGCACCCCCTGCCAGAGGGCCTCGCAGGTGGTGGTGGTGCCGTTGTAGGGGAAGGTGTCGAGGGCGATGTCCACCTCCCCGTAGAGGGCGAGGTGGTCCGCGACCTGCTCGGTGGGACCGCGCAGCTCCACCCTCCCCGCGTCGATCCCCCGCGCCGCGAACCAGGCGGCGTAGCGACCGCGGGTGGGGGGATCGTCGAAAGAGGGGTTCTTCACCAGGAGGCGCGCCGCGGGCAAGCGGGCGAGGAGCTGGCACCAGAGGTCCACCACCGCCACGTTGATCTTCGCCAGGTTGTTGAAGGAGCCGAAGGTGACGTGGCCGCGCGTGGCCGCGGGCAGGGGGGCCACGGGCGGCGCCTCGGCCGAGGGGCAGAAACAGAGAAAGCAGCCGGGCAACCGCACGAGACGCTCGGTGCATCGCGCCTCCGCCCCCGGGGGGTCGGTGATCTCGTCCACCAGGCGGTAGTCCAGCGCCGGGACGCCGGTGGTGTCCGGGTAACCCAGGTAGGTCACCTGCACCGGCGCCGCGCGCAACGCACAGGCGACGAGCAGCTCGCTGCTCGTGTGGCCGCCGAGCTCCACCAGCAGGTCGAGACGATCGTCGCGCAGCCGCCGGACGAGGGCGTGGGGCGCCAGCCCGGCCACCCAGCGCCACTGGTCCACCCAGCCGTGGAGGCGCTCGGTGGTGGCGTCGCCGCCGGGGAGGTGGGCGTACGCGTAGACCTCCACCTGGGCGTGGTCGTGGTGGGCGAGGAGGGGCTCAAGAAAGTAGGCGACCGAGTGGGTACGCAGGTCGGCGGAGAGGTAACCGACGCGCAGCCGGCGCTCCGGGTCGCGGCGGTTTTGGAAGTGCGGCGCAGCGCCGGCCACCCCGTGGGCCGCACCCCACGCCCGGTGGTCCGCGAGCAGCACCGCGGGGTCGGCGGCGGCCTGGTAATGGAGGGTGAGGAGCAGGTTGGAGTGGGCACGGAACGAGGCAGGATCAAGCTCCATAGCCTTGCGGTGGGCCGCCGCGGCCTCGTCGATCCGCCCTTGGCTGCACAAACAGATGCCGAGGTTGTCCCACAAGACAGCGGCGCTCGGGTTCAGGCGGATCGCCTCTTGGTTGGCATCCACCGCCTCCTGAAAGGAGCCGGCAAAGCGCAGGGCATTGGCGAGGTCCGCGTGGGCGCGCCAGGCGCGCGGCACCAAGCGCACCACCCGGCGGTACGCCGCCACCGCCTCGGCGAGCCGGCCGAGGTGGAGCAGGCAGTAACCCAGGGCGCCGTGGCTCTCCGGATCGCGCGGCTGCTTGGCGCACAGCGGGGCAAGCATCGCTGCCGCCTCCGCGTACCGCCCCTGGTTGAGGAGCTGCATGGCCGCCGCCTTCTGCTTCGGATATCGGGGCGCCGCCGGGGCCATAGACGGGAACGGTGGCGGCCGGGAGCGCCGATGGCAACTACCCTCAGGCGGCGGGACCACGACGCGCCGCGCCCATGCGTCTGTCGGACTTTGGCAATCGTGGCGAGGCGAAGCGGGCTCGAGTCCGCATATAGACCCGCGCGTCGCTCTCCGGGGGGCCAGGCAACGACACACGGGGCGATCCGCGCCCCGATCCGCGGGTCGCCTCGCTCCGCTTGCCGCAGTCGATCGACCCAGGCCGGCCGACGGCGAGGCACACAACCGCCGCCTACCGCGGATAGCTCATCCGCCGGGATCGACACACCGCCCACGCCGGCGCCCCCCTCGCTGTCGTGGCGGTTGCGCCCCCGCTCTGGATCCGCGGCCCAGGTCCGCACCGGCCGCGGAGGGCTGGCTTGCGGCCCGCACCGTCTACCCCGCCGGGTAGCCAAACGCCTCGACGTACGGGGCGAGGGTTGGGAGGATCGGGGCGAGCTGCTGCTGGTAGTGGCGCCACCGGCCCACCGCGGTGCGGTCGATGGGCGAGGCAACGGCGGCGTAGCTCGGCGTGGTGACGTCGCGCTCGCCCGCCCGCTCGTGGAATCTCAGGACCGCCTCGTCCCACGGCAGGCCGAGGAAATCGAGGAGCCGCCGCGCCCCCCCCTCCAGGTCCGCCACCAGCGCCTCGTAGCGCACCTCCACCCCATCGAGCGGCAGCACCGCGCGGTAGTGGGCCCCCAGCTCCATGGCAGCACCGTAGAAACGGGCGGTCCGCTCTAGGTCGAGAAAATTGACCATCGCCTGGTTGGGAACAAAGGCGCGCATGTAGCACGACAGGCAGCAATCGCGCGGATCACGCACCACGAAGACCACCTTGGCGCGGGGGAAGAGGCGATGGACGGCGCCAAGCTGCAAGAGGTTGAGGGGCAGCTTGTCCACAAAGGTCACCCCCTCGGCCACCGGCGCCACCATCTCCTCCGCCAGCTTCCAGTAGTGAAGGCGGAGCCAGGCGAGGTCGGTGGGGGTAAGGTCGGCGAGCCAGTCGGGGTAGGGCACCTGCCGCCGCTTCAGCAGCCCCGGGGCGTCGGCGAGCAGCCGATCGAGGATCGCCTGCTCGTCGCTCACCACCACCCCCCCCACCGAGGCGAGGAGCTGCTCCGTCAAGGTGGTGCCTGAACGGGGAAAGCCCACCAGAAAGACCGGCGACGGGGTGTCGTCCGCGGGCTCGTCGCCGCGCCAACCGGCGACCCGCTCGGCAGTGAACCAGGCGCGGCTCTGGTCGATCTGCTTGAAGATCGCGTCGACGTCCACCCGGCGCGGGTCGAAGGTGGAGGCCATCGCCCGGTTGGCAGCAGTGAAGGCGGCGAAGGCGGCCTCGTACTCCCCTGCACGATCGAGGAGCTTGCCAAGCTCGGCAGTCACCGCGGCACGCCGGAAGGGGGGGAGCCGGGTCGCCACGAGCCCCTCCAGCCTCGCCCGCGCCGCCGCCACCTCACCGAGACGCGCCTCCACCTGGGCGAGGGTGAAGGCGGCACGCGGCTGGCCGGGGTCAAGGGTCAAGGCACGCTCCGCCGCCGCCCGCGCCGCCGCCAGGCGATGGAGCCGCTCGCACGCGGTGGCACGTTGGGCAAAGAGCTCCCCACTCGCCACCCCCGCCGCCTCGGCCGCCTCGGTGGCCGCTACCGCCTCACGGTAACGGCCGGCCATCAGCAACGCCGCCGCCAGGCCGAGGTGGGAGTCCTCGTGGGTGGAGAGGAGGCGGATCCCCTCGCGAAAGGCCGCCGCCGCTGCGCCGGCGCGCTGCTGGTCGATCAGCACCCGGCCGAGGGCGGCGCGGCAGTCGGGGTCGATGGGGTTTGCCTCCACCGCCCGCTGCAAGCAGCGCGTCGCCTCCTCGCCGTGGCCCAGGCCGCGGTGGCAAAGGCCGTAGAGGAGCCACACCTCGGCATCCCCGGGGTCGGCCCGGCAGAGCTTGGCGCAGAGCTGCCGCGCCCCCTCCAGATCGCCGTCGCGAAACCGGCGGAACGCCTCCTCGCGCTCGGCCGGTGACCTTCCCTCACGTGGTGCCATAGTCTGCTCCTCAAGTTCGTGCCGCACCACGCGCCGTCGCCCGGGTGGCCAACCCCTCTACCCATCGCCATCCGCGACCCAGAGATTGAACCGGCCGCCGATCGCCGGGAGACCCTACCCGAAGGACCACACCACAGCCACGGAGCCACGGTCAGTCCTCCTCGGGGTCAGTCCTGCAAACCAGCAACTTCCAGCAGAAGCTGGTCGCGTAGGGCGTCGATGCGGTCGCGAAGCACGGGCTCTTGTGCCGCACGCTGCCGCAACCGCCGCGCCGCCGAGCTGATGGTGCTCTCCTCCCGTCCCAATCGGCGTCCCACCTCGGCCAAGGAGCTGCACCGCAGGTCGGCGGCCAGGGTCCCCACCACCGCCCGCGCCTCGGAGAGCCGCCGTCCCTGCCCGACCGCGACAAGCTCCTCCGGGGTCAGCGCGTAGGCCTTACCCACCGCGGCCAACACCCTCTCCAGGGAGATGCGAGCAGCAAGCAGCCGCACATCCGCCGACGACACGGCCCGCGTGAACTCGGCCTCGCCGAGGACGCGAGAATCCTCGGAGCCGGCGTGAAACTCGGGCCGGTGACCCTCTTCGATCCCGTCCCCAACGAAGCGGAGGTAACGGCGTCGGGCCGCCAAGCGCCGTGTCCCAAACTGGCCGAGCACCCAGTCCGTCGTCAGCCAGGCCAACCGCGCCTGGCCAAGGTACGCACGGTGGCTACTCCAGGGGTAGGCCTCCGCCGCGTCCACCAGGTGCGCCCGTACCGGATTCAGGTGGAGGTAGCGCACCAACTCCAGCAGGTAGCTGTCGTGATCCACCAGCACCGCCTTGTAGCGCCCCTGAAACAGGTGGCCGACCCGCTCGTGCTCACGATTGATCCGGCGGGCATAGCGGAACGCCAGGTTCTGCATCGGCTTCGCCAGTGGCTCCTCCCCCACCTGGACCGCCAGGTGGAGGTGATTCGGCATGCAGCAGAAGGCGTGGATCCGATAGCCAAACCGCTCCGTCCCCTCCTCCAGCAAGCCATAGAGGTAGGCGTAGTCCTCCTCCGTGAAAAAGATCTCCTGCCCACCGTTGCCTCGCAGCATCACGTGATAGACGCCGCCCGGCAGATGGACCCGCGGTCTTCGTGCCATGCGCGAGCCTAGGCGCGCCCTGGCTCAACTTGCAAGTTTGCAGGACTGACCCCAAATCTGTTTATCCTGTTGCATCTGTGGTTCCATCATTGCTGCCATCCGGCTCTGGAGGGGTGTGATATGGACAGCGACGCAACCGGTGAACCAACACCGAACCGCGGCCCGATGGTCGCCGCCGCGGCCATCGCCCTCCTTGCCCTCTTCGCCACCGCCGAGGCGATCGACCTCAACGCCCGCTACGACTACCGCTTCGCCCTCGCCGCCCTCGGCGTGGCCGGCGCGGGCGCGGGCCTCGGCGCGGCCCTTGGGGAGTGGCTCCGCCGCTCGTTCCAGCGCGGTCGACCCCTCGCCCTCCCCCTCGCCGCGGCGGGTGCGGCGGCCACCTGGATCGCCCACCTCTTCCTCCCCACCGCCGCCCCCCTCGCCTGCTTCACCCTCCTCCTCCTCCCCGCCCTCCCGGCCGCCGGGGTCGGTGCCACCCTCGCCGCCCGCAACGAGGGCGAGGGGAGGAGCGGCGGCCACGCCCCGGTCGCGGCGGCCGCGGGGACGGCGGCCGCCACCGCGATTACCACCTACGCCGGCGGCCCACTCGTGGCCAGCCTGACCGCCGCCGCAGGCCTCGCCCTCCTTGCCCTCGCGTCCCGCCCCGGCCGCGGGGCGCGCTGGCTCGCCCAAGGGACCCTCGGCGGCCTCGTCCTCGCCTGTTTGGCGACCGGCTACCACCTCTCGCCCCCCCCGCGCTGGACCACCGGCCACGGCGCGAAGCCCCTCTACCGCGACCTCGCGGTGGGCGAGGCGAAAGCGGTCGCCCACCGGTGGCTCGGCGCCAGCCGCCTTGATCTCTTCACGGCGCCGTGGAGCGGCGGCCACCTCCTCGGGTCCGCCATCGACGGCCTTCCCCTATTACCCGCCCCGGCCGCCGCGCCAGACCCCACGGAGAGGCTCTGGCTCCAAACCCACTTTCCCCTCCTCACCCTCGGCCTCGAGGCAACACGGCCACGCCGCCTCCTGATCGTCTCCCCGGGCGGCGGCGTCGCTCCCCGCCTCGCCCGCGACCTTGGCGTCCCCGCGGTCGTCGTGGCCCCGCCCACCCGCCTCGCCCGCCGCGCCCTCGCCGCCGCCCGCAACCGCCCCGGCGACCCCTTGGCGGACGCCGGGGTCACCGTCTCTTTTGCGCCCCTCCTCCGCTACTTGGCGCTAGACCCGACTCCCTTCGACGCGATCCTCCTCACCCTCCCGGCGGAGGAGGGAGGGTGGCTCGATCGCGACCCGGCCGCGGGCGGCCCCTTCACCGCCGAGGCGCTGGCGGCGTACTGGCGCCACCTCACCCCCGACGGCCACCTGCTGGTGGTGACCGGCGACGGCGCCCTCTTCGGCCGCGCCCTCCTCACCGCCTGGGAGCAGTGGCAAACCATGACCGGCGAGGCGCGCTCCCTCGTCGCCCACGCGGCGGGGGTGCGCCTCCTCAGCCTCGGCGCGCGGCTGCCGCTGCTCCAATACCTCGCGCTGATCCGCCGCGACGGGGGGGTGGGTGATCTCGGCGAACGGCTCGACGCCGCACTGGCGGCGACCCGTGGCCGCGGCCTGGGGCCGGACACCTCCCTCGCCCCCCTCTTCGGCCCCACCACCGCGGCCAAGCCGCCCTACCACGCCCTCGCCACTGCCGATGTGGGGGCGGCCCGCCCCGCCCTCTTTCAGGCCTTCTCGTGGCACGCCCAGACCGCCCTCGACCTGCGCGCGGCCACCGCCGACCGCCCCCTCTTCTTCCAGATCGCCCACGACCTACCCGGCCCCCTGAAGGCGCTCCTCCTCGTGGCGCTGGTCGCCCTTGCCGCCCTCCTCCTGATGCCGGCCCCCGAGGTGCGCCGCGTCGACCACCCAACCGCCGCCGCCCTTCCACCCCTGCCCCTGCTCCTCGCCACGAGCGGGATCGCGACGGCCGCACCCGCGGCCGGGATCATTGCCCTGGCGCTACTCGCAGCGCCGGCGGCCGGAACCCTCTCGTATACGGCGGCCGCGGCCGCGGCGGGCGCGGCCGCGGGAATCGGCCTCGCGGCACGGCGCGAAAGCCACACGGCGTGGAGCCGGTGGGGCGCGGCGGCGGTTGCCTACAACCTCGCGCTCGCCGCCGCCTGCGCCACCCTCGCCCCGCTGCTCCTCGCCGCGCCCCCCCCCGCCGCCCTGCTCGCCGTCGCCACGGTGGCCCTGGCAACCACCCACCTCGCCGCCCGCCAACTCCACGCGGATACCACCGTCCTCGCCAAGCGGCTACCCGCCCTCGCCCCCTGGCGTCCGGCGGTCGCCACCACCGCCCTTTTGACCGTGGCGGTGGCCACCCCCTGGGTCGTCCAACTGCATGGCATCACCTCCGTCTGGCTCGCCGCCGCCGCCGCCCAACTGGTGACCGCGGCCACCGCCGCCTGGTGGCTCCCGCGCGGCCGCGGGTAGACCGTAGGGAGACGTCCCGCTCCCTACGGTCGGATGGCGGGCGAGAAGCCCGCCATCCACGGGGGGTGAGCCCCCCCGGAGCCTTGCCCGGGTGGCGAGGGGGGCGCGTGGCTCCCCCTCCAGATCAGAACGGAGTTCTCACCGGGAAGATCGGGAGCAGGTGGTCCCGTGCGGCGAGGCCGGCCAACCCCCGATCGGAGCCGATCCCCCTCGCCAATCGGCCCAACCGGACCCGCCGGGCAGATCGCCGGGGCGCAATGGGGGCTACGTCATCGTCCGCAGGTAGGTGGTGAGGATCACGTTCAACAGGACGTGGGCGACACACAGCCCCACCACGTTGCGGGTGCGCAAAACGACCATGTCGCCGCCGATTCCCAGGGTCAGGGTGAGGGCGGTGGCCCCGCCCACCCCGAGGCAATCGGCGAGCGCGCCGATCTCGTCGAGGTGGCCCACGTACCAGGTGACGTTCTGCACCGCAATGGCAAAGAGGACCGGGCCGTGGCGCGCCAGGGTGAGGAGGATGAAGCCGCGGGTGAGGAGGTCGGAGCCGCGGGTGAGGAGGTCGGTGCGGGCGGCAATCACCGACATGCAGGCACAGATCACCATCGCCTGCCCAAGCGGCGCGGTGCGCACCGCGTGGGTGTGCATCATCTCGCCCCACGAACAGTGGAGGAAGGAAACCAGGGCAAGGGTGTAGAGGGTGCAACCCAGGACCACGCTCCAGCC
>MNYW01000086.1 GCA_001873295.1 Nitrospirae bacterium CG2_30_70_394
GGGGCGTGGTCGTGGGGCGGGGTCGGGGTCTCGGTGGCCATGGGAAAGATCTACCCAATATGCGGTGCGCGCGCCACCGCTATTTCGGTTGGCACACCAGGTGGCGCGGCCACCGTACGATTCGACAGGGGGTTAGAAGATGGCACGGGGGTTGCTCATCCACCGGCAACCCCGCCGAACCCATGGTCCCTTTTCCGCACCTCCTCGCCGCCCCACTCGCCGGGGCTGCCGTCATCCTCGCCGGCGGCGCCTACGCCCTCTGCTTCGCCCTCGGCCGGGTGCGCGGCGGTGGCTGGCGGATGGCCGCCCTCGCCTGTTACGGCCTGCTGGCCGCGGCGGTCGTGACCCTCGCCTGGGCGCTCGATCTGCGCGGCTTCTGGCGCGGCGTCGCCGGGCTGATGGTGGCCGGCTATTTCGTCGGCCCGCGCCTCATCTCGCGCCTCTCCCGCGACCTCGATACGCCCTGACCCTCCCTCGTTTCGATCCCCAACCCCAAGGAGTCTTCATGGAACCTCTGTGGCAACGCGAGTCCTTCTGGCGCAAGGCCGCTGTCTTCGTCACCGCCGGGATGGCGGTGGTCCTCCTCCTCCTCACCTTCGACTCGATGGCGAAGAGCGCGGTGGGCAAGGGGCGCGTCCCCTCCTTCGCGGTAATCAACCAGGAGATCGACTATCGCTTCGACGCCGGCCGCAACATGCGCGTGCCGGTGGTTGCGGGGGAGCAGCCGCTCTTTGGCAAGCGCCTCAGCGAGGCGGAGGCCGAGGCGATGGTGAGCCACGGCAAGAAGACGGTGCAGGCGAAGAACTGCATGGACTGCCACACCCTCTTGGGCAACGGCGCCTACTACGCCCCGGACCTCACCAAGGCGTGGCTCGACCCCCAGTGGGAGGGGATGCAGACCCTCACCGCGACCGACTCCCGGGAGGCGGCGCTCGCTGCCTTTCTCGAACACCCGTCCCACTACCCAACCCAGGAGCGGTCGATGCCGGAGCTGAAGATCACCGCGGAAGAGGCGCGCGCGGTGGTCGCCTTCTTGAAGTGGATGTCGGCAATCGACACCAACGGTTTCCCTGCCAACTTCGACCCGCACGCCGAGGAAAAGTAACCATGGCCGCCTTCGACACCAGCCGCCTGAACGGCGGACAAAAGCTCGCGATCAAGTACTTCACCGTCGCCATCGTCCTGTTTGGCGCGCAGCTCCTCTTTGGGATGGTCGCCGGCCTCCAGTACCTCCAGCCGGACCTTCTGCATCAGGCGGTGCCCTTCTCCATCACCCGCATCGTCCACATCAACGCGATGGTGGTGTGGTTGCTCTATGGCTTCCTCGGCGCGGTCTACTGGCTGTTGGAGGAGGAGAGCGGCTGGCCGGTGGTGGGGCTGGCGCTCGGCAATCTCGCCTTCTTTGTCCTTACTGTCGCGGTCGGGGTGGTGGTGGTCGTCTACCTCCTCATCCAGATCGGGCCGGGCAACGACTTCACCCGCTGGCTGATCACCGAGGGGCGCGAATACATCGAGGCGCCGCGCTGGGCGGACATCGGCATCGTGGTCTGCTCCCTGATCTTCTTCTACAACGTCGCGGCGACCTTCCTGAAAGGCCGCTTCTCCGGCATCAGCGGGGTGCTCACCCTCGACCTCATCGCCCTCGCCGGCCTCTACCTGGCGGGGATGTTCTATACGGTGAACATCAGCCACGACCAGTACTGGTGGTGGTGGGTGATCCACCTGTGGGTGGAGGCGACCTGGGAGGTCCTGGTCGGCTGCATCCTCGCCTGGGGGCTGATGCATGTCCTCGGCACCCGGCGGCAGATCGTCACCACCTGGCTCTACGTGGAGGTGGTGCTGATGCTCGGTTCGGGGATCCTCGGCCTCGGCCACCACTACTTCTGGATTGGGATGCCCGAGTACTGGCTCAAGATCGGCGGCTTCTTCTCCGCCCTCGAACCGATCCCCCTGGTGGCGATGGTGGTCCACTCGGTCTACGACTCGGGTGAGCACCACCTCAGAAACACCAACCACCCGGCCTTTGCGTGGTTCATCGCCCACACCATGGGCAACTTCTTCGGGGCCGGCGTCTGGGGCTTCATGCAGACCCTGCCGCAGATCAACCTCTACACCCACGGCACCCAGTGGACCGCCTCCCACGGCCACGTCGCCTTCTGGGGTGCCTACGTCACCATCGTCGTGCCGATGGTCTACATCGCCCTGCAGAAGGGGCGCGGCAATGTCTGGATGGGGAGCGGCCTGGCGGGCGCCTGGCGATGGAAGTGGGCCCTCGGCCTACAGGCCCTCGGCACCGTCGGGATGGCCATGTGTCTGCTCATCGCCGGCTACGTCCAGTCCTTCACCGAGCGCGCCATGGGCGGCTCCACCTGGGAGGCGTACTTCCACGCCCAGACCCAGCCGTGGTTTACCCAGGCGATGCACTGGCGGATGGCCTTCGGCACGATCTTCTGCCTCGGCTTCCTCCTCCTCGCCTGGGACCTCGTGGTGATCGGGGTGGGCGAGCGGCGGCCGGCGGAGGCGTTGCCGGCACGCCGGGCGGAGGCGGTCCCGGCGTGATCGCGGACGACCGCTTCGGCTTCGTTGACCCGGAAAGCGTGGCACCTACCCCACCCCTTCACGGCACCAAAGATGACCCCGTTCCCCATGGCTAACGCTTTCGCCACCTTCGCTATAGTGAGGGGGTTGCGGCCCACCCATCGCGACGATCCGGGGGTCTCCCCATGAGCCAGGTTCTCGGCCCGATCCACTATCTGATGTGGCAAAAGATCGCCCTCGCCCATGGCTGGGAGAGTGGCTGCGTGGCGGCGGCGGAGGCGGCGTGGGGGGGGCCACGCACCGCCGACCTCCTCGCCACCGCTACCCCCCACCGTTGGACGCCGCCCCCCGGCGAGCTCGCTGAGCTGATCGGCGAGCAGGCCATCCATGCCTGGCTGCAGGCGGCGGTGAACCGGGTCGAGACCTCCCTCGCCGCCACCATTGCGGCGCTGCTCGCCGGTGGCGACGGTGGTGCGGCGCTACTCGCCGGCGCTTCCCGCCACCACGGTGGCGAGGTGGCGGCGGCCGCCTCCGCGGCGGGGGAGGGGGGGCCGCCCCTGGCCCGCCTCACCGGGCTGTTGATGCGCTGCTACCTCGACGGCATGCCGTGTGATCAGGTGAGCGAGGTGGTGGAGCAGGGACCGGCGCGCCTAGTGGTCCGCCGGATCCTCGAGATCCATCGCCCGAACTGGGAGCGCGGCGGCACCCCCGCCGCCACCATGGTTGCCCTCCAAGGGGCGTGGAGTGCGGGGCTTGCCGCCGGTCTCGACCCGCGCATCACCCACCGCCGCGAGCTCCAGCCGGTCGCTGGGATGCTCGCTTGTCACGACACCTTCGCCCTTGCTTGACCCCCGAACCGCGCCATCGGTCGCCACCATGCGCCCCACTCCGCGCCACCGCCGCTTAGCTCTCCTGTTGGCTATGGCCACGTGGCTCCTGCCCGCCGCGCTCCACGCCACCACGGACTCGGTGGTCCTGGCCGGCCACACGAGCTGGGTGAACGCCATCGCGGTGAGCCCCGATTGCCAGCTCGTGGCCACCGGTGGCAACGACGGTGCGATCGGCCTGTGGGGGATCGACGGCGCGCGCCGCCACCTCCTCCACCTTCCCCACCTCGCCGCCCCCACGGGTGACGACGCCCTCGTCGCCCACCTCGGCGTGGTGGTGAATGCGGTCGCGTTCGATCCCAGCGGACGCTGGCTCGCCGCTGGTGGCGGCGACGGCACCATCTACCTGGTGGCGGTGGCGGAGGGACAAATCACCGGCCAGCTCAGCGAGGCGAGCGGTCCGGTGAACGCCCTCGCCTGGCTCGCCGACGGCAGGTTGCTCGCCGGCGGTCTCGACGGCAGCCTCACCCTGTGGGAGGTGGCGGGCCCAAGGGTCGTTTTCCGGCAACCACTCTTCCACTTCCCGATCCAGGGCATCGCCCTCGCCCCGGACGGCCAGCGCGTGGCTATGTGCGCCATGGAGAGCCGGGTGAAGATCGCCGCGCTTCCGGGGCTGGAGACCACCCAACTTCTCAAGGGTCACAAGGACACGGTCTTTGCCGTGGCGTGGTCGCCGGACGGCCGCTACCTCGCCAGCGGCTCCAACGATCGCATGGTGCTCCTTTGGGACCTGCAGGCGGGGGGCGCGGCGCGGCCGATCGGGAAGCAGGACGAGCCGGTCTACGCCCTCGCCTTCGCCCCCGACTCTGCCAGCGTGGCGATCGCGCCGCGCGGCGGCGCCATCGAGATCGTCACCGTTCCCGGCGGCGAGTCGGCCGGCCATCTCAGGGGCCACACCGCCGGCGTCACTGCCCTGGCCTTTCCGGCCCCGGGTCTGCTGGTCAGCGGTAGCCGCGACGCCACCGCCCGCATCTGGCACCTGCACCCCGACCCATGAGGGTTGTCGCACCCTAGAGGAGCACTCCCCATGGACATCTCCGGCCTGATCATCGACACCCAGGAAGGCGCCATGGATCGCGTTGCCGCCGCGGTCGCCGCCCTCGACGGGGTGGAGATTCTGCGCACCGTGGAGCCGTCGCGCCTGCTGGCCTTGGTGGAGGCCGACGGCATCGATCCCTCCATGCAGCTCACCGAGCAGATCTGGGCGATCCCCGGCGTCGCCGCGATCAACCTCACCTGCCACTACCACGACGTGGAGGGCGACGACGACCGCCGCGCCGGCGGCGCGGCCTCCCTCGTCGACAGAATCGCCCCGGGCCGCCGGTAGGGCTGGCGCCTACGGATTCCCTCACCCCTCATCCCGGCGCGCGCCGCGCGCCACCCCCCAAGGAGGAAACCATGAACCTCACACGCAGGCAGTTCGTGAAGTCGGCGGCCGCGGCCGCCACCCTTGTGGCCGCAGGGATCACCCCGGAGATCGGCGTCCGCGAGGCGGAGGCGAAGCTCGCCGACATCCAGTGGGACAAGATCCCGTGCCGTTTCTGCGGCACTGGCTGCGGCGTCTTGGTGGGGGTGAAGGACGGCAAGATCGTCGCTTCCAAGGGCGACCCCGAGGCGCCGGTGAACCGCGGCCTCAACTGCATCAAGGGGTATTTCCTTGCCAAGATCCAGTACGGCGCCGATCGCCTCACCCACCCGTTGATGCGCAAGAAGGATGGCAAGTACGACAAGAACGGCGAGCTCACCCGCGTCTCCTGGGATGAGGCGCTGGATACCATCGCCGCGACCATGCGCAAGGAGCTCGACGCCAACGGCGGCCAGGGCAAGACCATCGCCATGTTCGGTTCCGGCCAGTGGACCATCCCCGAGGGGTACGCCGCGGCCAAGTGGTTCAAGGGGGGGCTGCGCTCCAACCACCTCGACCCGAACGCGCGCCATTGCATGGCCTCAGCGGTGGTCGGCTTCATGACCAGCTTCGGCATCGACGAGCCCATGGGGTGCTACGACGATATCGAGGCGGCGGACACCTTCGTCTTGTGGGGCTCGAACATGGCGGAGATGCACCCGGTCCTCTACTCGCGGGTCGCCGCGCGCAAGCTCTCCCATCCGGGCGTCAAGCTCTACAACCTCACCACCTTCTCCAACCGCTCCACCGAGATGGCGGACAAAGAGATCCTCTTCCACCCGCAGACCGACCTCGCCCTGATCAACTGCCTATGCAAGATCATCATCGACAAGGGGTGGGTGAACGAGGCGTTCGTGCGCGACCACTGCGCCTTCATGATCTCCGACTTCAACATCGGCTACGGCCTCGACGACCTCAAAGAGTACGAGCCGAATGACCAGAAGGCGGACTTTGACGCCTTCAAGGCGTTCCTCAACGGCGATTACAAGGCCCTCGCGCGCTTCAACAAGGCGGAGGCCAAGGTCGACTACACCCAGTACCGCTACTACATCGACAACTACTCGCCGGAGAACGTCGCCAAGCTCACCGGCATCCCGGTGGCGACGCTCTACGAGCTCGCCGCCGAGTACGGGGATCCTGCGCGCAAGGTCACCAGCTTCTGGACCATGGGGTTCAATCAGCACACCCGCGGCTCGTGGGTGAACAACCTGATCTACAACCTCCACCTGCTGGTGGGGAAGATCAGCGAGCCGGGCAACTCCCCCTACTCCCTCACCGGCCAGCCGTCGGCGTGCGGCACCGCGCGCGAGGTGGGGACCTTCTCCCACCGCCTGCCCGCCGACATGGTGGTGACGAACAAGGACCACCGCGACATCGCCGAGCGGATCTGGCAGGTCCCCGCCGGGACCATCCCGGACAAGCCCGGCGTCCACGCGGTGAAGATGGTGCGCTTCGTCGACCTCGGGAAGATCAATGTTTTCTGGTCCCAGTGCACCAACCCGATGCAGGACTTCGCCAACGTCGATCGCTACCGCAAGGGGGTGCGCAAGCCGCACGTGCTGTACATCTGCTCCGATGCCTACCCGACCCGCTCCACCGAGCTGGCGGACATCGTCCTGCCCACCGCGATGTGGGCGGAGAAGGAGGGCGCCTTCGGCAACGCCGAGCGGCGCACCCAGTTCTGGCGCAAGCAGGTGGATGCGCCGGGCGAGGCGAAGTCGGACCTGTGGCAGATCGTCCAGGTGGCCAAGCGCCTCGGCATGGGCAATCTGTTCGAGCGGTTCTACGGCGTCGACGATCCGCGCCAGAAGTACCCCCTGCGTGCCAACTGGCCGCACGACGACGCCGACCGCGAGGCGGGCTTCAACCTCCACCAGGCGATCTGGGAGGAGTACCGCCTGTTCGGCGCCGGCCACGGCCACGACCTCGCCCCGTACGACACCTACCACGAGGTGCGCGGTCTGCGCTGGCCGGTGATCAACGGCAAGGAGACCCAGTGGCGCTTCCGCGAGGGGTACGACCCGATGGTGGAGCCGGGCAAGGGGGTCTACTTCTACGGCAACGCGAAGAAGAACGGCGGCCGCGCGAACATCTGGATTCGCGCCTACGAGCCGGCGGCGGAAGAGCCGGACCACGACTACCCCCTGTGGCTGTGCACCGGCCGGGTGCTCGAACATTGGCACTCGGGGACGATGACCAACCGGGTGGCGGAGCTCCACCGCGCCTACCCCCACGCCACCGTCGCGATGAACGAGGCCGACGCCAAGCAGCTCGGCATTCAGCGCGGTGACAAGGTGCGTGTCGCCTCGCGGCGCGGCGAGGTGATCGCCCGCGCCGACCTCGGCGGCCGCGCCCAGCCGCCGGCGGGGCTCGTCTTCGTCCCCTGGTTCGACGAGGACGTGATGATCAACTCCGTGACCCTCGACGCCTTCTGCCCCATGAGCCGCGAGACCGACTACAAGAAGTGTGCGGTGAAGGTAACGAAGGTCTGAGATGGCCTATCCCGGTGGGGGGTGGCGCGCGTCCCGCCCCCCACCACCGTGGTCGGCCTTGACCCCCCACCCGATCGACCCGATGGCCGCGAACGAACCGTCCCACGAGAAAGAGCCGTGTGCGGGAGCCGCGGCGGAAGCGAGCCCATGGCAACCGATCGCCCCCGAGGAGCGCCGCCCACCGCTCCTGTCCCGGCGCCAGCTCTTCGCCGCTACCGGCCGCACCCTGCTTGCCGGCGCTGCCCTGGCGTGCGCGGTCGTCGCCCTGCGCGACAGCCGGTGGCGGCTGCGGCCCCCCGGGGCGGGCCACGAACCCGACTTTCTCGCCCGCTGCATCCGCTGCGGCCTGTGTGCGCAGAACTGCCCCTACGACGTGATCCACCTCGTGCCCCTGACGGGAGGGGTGGCGCTGGGGACGCCGGAGCTCATCGCCCGCACCGGCGCCTGCCAGCTCTGCCCGACCCTCCCCTGCATCAAGGCGTGTCCCACTGGCGCGCTGGATCCCCACATCACCGAGGTGAAGAAGGTGGCGATGGGGCTGGCGGTCCTCGTCGATCGCGAGTCCTGCCTCGCCCTCAACGGCCTGCGTTGCGAGATCTGCTACCGCGTCTGTCCGCTCATCGACAAGGCGATCACCCTCGAACCGCGCTTCAACGAGCGCACCGGTCGCCACTCGATCTTCGAGCCGGTGGTCCACTCGGACGGCTGCGTCGGCTGTGGCCGCTGCGAGGAGGCGTGTCCCACGGACATCGCCTCCATCAAGGTCCTGCCGCTGGAGCTCGCCAAGGGCAAGCTCGGCCACCACTACCGCCTCGGGTGGAAAGAGGAGGAGGAGGGATGATCCGGCGTCCCTCCGCGCCTCGGCGCCCGCTCCGCCGCCGGCTGCACGCCGGAGTGTGAAAGTCACCCCGACTCCTGCGCATCCCTTTGCGCCTGACCCAGACCCCTCATGGCCGTCCCCAACGTTCCCCACCGTAGCCGCGACACCCTGCCGCACACCTGGACCAAGGTCAGGCGGCTGGTGCAGCTCACCTGTCTGGCCCTGTTCGCGATCTACCCGGCGACCCACGCCTGGACTGCCCACTCGCGCGGCACCGACAACCTGCTGCGCGAGCGCCTCCTGCAGGGCCACTTCGCCGCCTCCGCCCTCCACGCCGGGGGGCTGAGCCTCAACTTCGCCGATCCCTTTGCCACCCTCGAGGTCTTCGCCGCCTCCCATCAGGTGACCGTGGAGCTGGCGGTCGCGGCGCTGATCGTTGCCGGTTTCTACTGGGCCCTCGGCGGTCGCACCTTCTGCGCCTGGGTCTGTCCCCTGGGCACGGTCCTCGACCTCGCCGAGCCGCTCCACCGGCGGCTCCGCAAGCGGTTTGGCCTGCGCACCCGGGAGCTCGACCCTGCCCTCAAGTACCGCCTGCTGCCCCTCGTGCTGGGGCTCTCCGCCCTCACCGGCCTCACCTGCTTCGAGCTCATCTCCCCCATCTTCGCCCTCTCCCGCGCGGTCGCCTTTGGTGCCCTCTCAGGGCTGGTCCTCGTCGCCCTGGTGGTCGCCTTCGAGCTGTTCGTCTCTCGCCGGGGCTGGTGCGAAGCGCTTTGCCCGGTGGGCGCCCTCTACGGCCTCATCGGCAAGGTGAGCCCGGTGCGGGTGGAGATCGACCACGCCATCTG
>MNYW01000053.1 GCA_001873295.1 Nitrospirae bacterium CG2_30_70_394
CGCATCTCCGGGCGGCGGGTTCTGGGCGAGGGCCGGAAAGCTGAAGGGGTCGGTCGCGGGCAGGGCGCGGTTCTCGACGATCCACTTGCCGGTGGCGAGGTGCCAGTAGGCGTCGGGGTCCTTCACCGGCCCGGTGAGGTGGAGCCAAAGGGAGCCGAGGAGGGCGGCGAGGGCGAGGAGGTAGACGAGGCGGTCGAGGCGCGGGCCCGCCACCCCCTCCATGGCCGCGGCCGGGAAACCGCCGGCGCGGCCGGCGGCCGGCCCGGCCGGTGTTGCGGGCGTGGTACCCATCAGCCTCGCCGGCAGACCACGGTCTGCAGGTAGGTGCGGCCGGTGAGGTGGCCGAGGGCGAACATCGCCACCACCGGGATCAGGAGGAGGCGGTGGACGAGCGGCGAGCGCGCCGGCGTGTCGACCGCGCGCAGGGGGCAGTTGTGCAGGTGGTGCTCCACCACGGTCAGCCCCTCGCTGGTCAGCAGCCGCACCAACGAGCG
Organism: Nitrospirae bacterium CG2_30_70_394; assembly: GCA_001873295.1. Lineage (GTDB taxonomy): Bacteria > CG2-30-53-67 > CG2-30-53-67 > CG2-30-70-394 > CG2-30-70-394 > CG2-30-70-394. The sequence goes on from MNYW01000053.1 coordinate 495, forward strand.
GCGGTTGAAGTGGTGGAGGTGGTAGGTGGCGTGGAGCCGCTCATAGGGCAGGCGCAGGCCGAGGCGAAAGAGCAGGCGGGCGGTGGCAAACAGGATGGAGCGGTCGTTTACCGCCATCACCACCAGGTAGCCGCCGGGCCTGCACCAGTCGCGCAGGCGGCGGACGAAGCGGTGGACGTCTACCGGGTCTTCGATGGTGGCGAAGGTGGTGACCAGATCGAAGGTGCGATCGAGCGCCACGCTGGCGGCGTCGCCCTGGAGGTAGTCGATTCCCCCCTCCGCCGCCGGCGGCGAGAAGTCGATGCCGGTGAGGGTGGCGTTGGGGTGGGTGGCGTGGAGGTAGCGCAAGAAATCGCCCTTACCGCAACCGACGTCGAGGACCGACGGCTGTTCGCCAAGGGCTTCGAGGTAGCGCGCCACGTGCTGAAAGAGCGGGATGTTGGGGTTGGCGAACCAGTGTTTGTGGACCTTGGCGTAGTACGCGGGGTCGTAGCTTTCGGGGGCGCGGATCGACGCCGGGTCGCTGAAGGCGTGGTCGCAGGCGGGGCAGCGGTAGATCGCCGCCGGCGCGGCGCGGTGCTCGAGCGGGCTGGCGGTGGCGCACACCGGGCAGGGCAGGGTCATGGCACCGCTCCTCTCGAATCGACGCGGGCGAAGACCGCACGTGGTCGCGGGCAGGGTACGGGTGGTCGCGGGTCGGGCATGGCCAGGAGGGCTCAGGTGGTGCGGGCGAGGATCCCCACCCCGGCGGCGATGAGGAGCAGGGCGAAGAGCTGGAGGACGCCGAACGGCTCGTCCCAGACGAGGTGGGAAGCGACGGCGACGAGGGCGAAGTTCACCGCGAAAAAGATCGGGAAGGCGACGGAGATTGGGATCGTCTTCAAGGCGTAGATATAGAAGATCGACGCCACCACGTACGCGCCCAGGCCACCGGCGGTGTAGGGGTGAAAGAGCGCGATCGCCCCCGTCCCGGCGCGCACCGCACCGGCCTTGAGGCCAAGCTGGCCGCCGGCTCCCAGGAAAATGGAGAGGGCGAGGGCGAGGTAGCCGGAGTGCATGACGAGCTTGCGAGGAGGTCGCGGTGGCGGCGCAATCGAGCGCGCCTCGTTTGCCGGTCGGCGCAGGGCGAGGCTAGACTGAACCGTTCGTTTTGTCGATTTACCGCGGGTTTGCGCCACCGTTTTGGGGGCTGTACGAAGCTCCCTTTCTGCTCTCCAACAGCCACCCTCATACGTGCGCAGAAAGGTGGGGTCGGACCCTTGCGCGACAACTTCCTCGTCTTCGGCTCACCGCAGGTGGGTGCGGAAGAGATCCAAGAGGTGGAGGCGGTGCTGCGCTCGCGCTGGCTCGGGACCGGGCCGCGGGTCGCCCGCTTCGAGGCGGACTTCGCCGCCTTCAAGGGGGTGAAGGCGAGCCAGGTGGCGGCGGTGAACTCGTGCACCGCGGCGCTCCACATCTCGATGATCGCCGCCGGCCTTGGGCCGGGAGACGAGGTGATCACCACCGCCCTCACCTTCTGCGCGACGGTCAACGCGATCATCCATGCTGGGGCGACGCCGGTCCTCGCCGACATCGACCCGCTGACCATGAACATCGACCCGCTCGCGGTGGAGCAGCGGATCAGCCCGCGCACCCGCGCCATCGTCCCGGTCCACTTCGCCGGCCGGCCGTGCGCCATGGAGGGTCTGACCGCGCTCGCCGAGCGCCACCACCTGAAGATCATCGAGGACTGTGCCCACGCAGTGGAGGCGACCTATCGCGGCGCGCCCGTGGGCACCCTCGGCAACTTCGGCTGCTTCAGCTTCTACGTCACCAAGAACGTGGTCACTGGCGAGGGGGGGATGATCGTTGCCCGCGCCCCGGAGGAGATCGAGCGGGCGCGCGTCCTGGCCCTGCACGGCATGTCCAAGGACGCCTGGCACCGCTTCGGCGATGCCGGCTTCAAGCACTACCAGGTGGTCGAGTGCGGTTTCAAATACAACATGATGGATCTGCAAGCGGCGATCGGGATCCACCAGCTCGCGCGGGTGGAGGCGAACTGGCAACGGCGGCGGGAGATTTGGGAGGGGTACGAAGCGGCCTTCGCCCCCCTGGGGGTGACGACTCCCCCCCCTTTGCCGGAGGACGCCCGCCACGGCCTCCACCTCTACACCCTGCTGATCGACGAGCGGCGCGCCGGGATCACCCGCGACGCCTTCCTCGACGCCATGACCGCCCGCAAGATCGGCGTTGGCGTCCACTACCTCGCGATCCCCGAACACCCGTACTACCAGGGCCGCTTTGGCTGGCGGCCGGAGGAGTACCCGAACGCCACGCGCGTCGGCCGCCAGACCGTGAGCCTGCCGCTGTCGCCGGCGCTCACCAGCCAGGATGTCAACGACGTGATCGCGGCGGTCACCGAGATCGTTGGCGGAAGACGGTGGGTATGAAGCTCTCCGTCGTCATCCCGGTCTACAACGGCGCCGCCACCGTCCCCACCTTGGTGGCCGGGCTGATCGACGAGCTGGCGACGCTCTACACCCTGGAGATCGTATTGGTGAACGACGCCAGCCCGGCGGACGACAGCGCGCAGGTATGCGAGCGGTTGGCGCGCCACGATCCGCGCATCCACTTCCTCGACTTAGCGCGCAACTTTGGGCAGGAGAACGCCACCATGGCCGGTTTCAACGCCTGCACCGGCGACGTGGTGGTGACCCTCGACGACGATTTGCAGAACCCGCCGTCGGAGGTGGTGAAGCTGGTGGACAAGCTGCTGGAGGGGTACGACGTGGTCTACTCGTGCTTCGCCCGCAAGCACCATCCCCCCCTGCGCAACCTCGGCAGCCGCTTCAACGGTTACGTGGCGAGCCTGGTGTGGGGCAAGCCGCGCGGCCTCTACCTCTCCTCGTTCCGGGCGGTGACCCGCTTCGTGGTCGACGAGCTGGTGAAGTACACCGGCCCCTACCCGTACGTGGACGGCCTGATCCTCCGCTTCACCCGCAACTACGCCGCGGTGGTGGTGGAACACCGGCCGCGGCCGGTGGGCCATTCGGGCTACAACCTGCGCAAGCTGCTCGCCGTGTGGCTCAACATGTTCACTAACTTCTCCGTCCTGCCCCTGCGGATCGCCTCGGTCCTCGGCATGGTTTTCGCCGTTCTCGGTCTGGGGGGGGCGTGCTTCTTCGTGGTCGATCGCCTGCGCCACCCGGAGGCGCCGCTCGGCTGGGCGTCGCTCATCGTCTCCCTCTTCATCCTCTCCGGGGTCCAGCTCTTCGCGATCGGGATGGTGGGCGAGTACCTCGGCCGCCTCTTCTTGAAGGACAACGGCAACCCGCAGTTCGTCGTCCGCCGGTCGATCCGCGCCGCGCCGCCGGCGGCGGAGACGCGGTCTACGAGGTGAGGCCGACCGCCTGGAGAAAGGCGGGGTCCACCGCGTAGCCGAGGGCGACCGCCCGCTGGCAGGCGGCGCGCGCCTCCGCGACCTTGCCGAGCTGGTAGTAGAGGCGGGCCGCCTGATACGGGATCGACCCCTTGTCCGGGGCGACCCGGGCCGCCTCCTGGTACGCCCGGATCGCATCCTCTATGCGCCCGACCCGGCCGTAGGCGAGGCCGAGGTTGACGTAGGCGGTGTCGCTCTCCCGGTCGTACTTCAGCGACGCCTCCAAGGAGCGGATCGCCTCCTCGGTGCGGAACTGCATGAGGTACGCCTCGCCGAGGAACCGGTGGCCGAGGGCGTACTCGGGCCACAGCTCGATCGCCTTTTTTGCCTCCGCCTCTGCCGCCGCCACGTCCCGCGTGACCAAATAGACTCGGGCGATGTTGCCGTGCAGGGAGGCGGACTTGGGGTCGGCCTTGAGGCCGCGTTGGAACTCGCGGATCGCCAGGTCGGGGCGGCCGGCATCGGCGAAGACGATCCCCATCTGGTTCATCCCCTCCGCGAAGTCTGGGGCGAGGGCGAGGAGCTCCTCGTACATCGCCACCGCCTTCGGTAGATCGCCACGCTTGCCGTACTGGCCAAAGAGGTGGCAGCGGGCGAGGAAGGCGCGGTTCGGCTGGCGGGAGACGGCGAACCGCCAGAGGGTCTCGTCATCGCGCCACGCCGCCACCTGGCGCACGGTCTGGATGGCGAGGACGAGGCAGACCCCCACGACCGCCGCCGCCACCACCGTGCGAGCGCGGGCTCCGATGGGCTCGCCGCGCCACCGCGCCCACAGCCAGCCAACGCCGAGGCCGCCGAGGAGGCAGGAGGAGAGGCCGGGCAGGTACAGGTAGCGATCGGCGGCCATCTGCCTGCCCACCTGGACGATGCCAATCACCGGCAAGAGGGTGATCACGAAGTAGAGCCAGCAGGTGAGCAGCAGGGGCCGCCCCCTGCGCCACAACCCAACGGTGACCGCGGTGATCGTGGCCACCACCACGAAGGCGAGGATGTGGCCCGCGAGGTCGAAGTCCTGGGGGTATTCGTACAGCGGCGAGAAGGCGCGCGGCACCACCAGCTTGCCCTGGTAAAAGGCGAGGCCGTAGACGGCATTGAGCAGGCGGGTCGCGATCGGCAGCTTGTCGATGGGCATCACCGCGCCGCCGTGCGACTGGGCGAGGAAGGTGACGACGCTAGAGGCGCCGCTGATCAGAAACAGTGGGATCTTCTCCATCCCCACCCGCAGGCGCCCGCCCCGGCGCAGGCGGCCAAGGGGGTAGCCGTCAAGCAGCAGCAGGACCACCGGCAGGGTGACCGCCATCGGCTTCGCCAGGAGGGCGAGGACGAAGCAGACCACGGTCAACACGTACCAGCGCGCGCGCCGCTCGCTCGCGGTCGCGTAGCGCAGGTAGGCAAGCAGCGCGAGGAGGAAGAAGAGGGCGCACAGGACGTCCTTGCGCTCCGCCGCCCACGCCACCGACTCCACGTGGACCGGGTGGAGGCCAAAGAGGAGGGCGGCCACCGCCGCCACCCCTAGGGGCGGCCCGGTCGCGCTCGCCTCCTCTTCGCGATCGGCGCGCCGCACCGCCAGCAGCCTGCGGGCGAGCAGGAAGACGAGCACCGTGTTGAGGGCGTGGAGCAGGGCGCTGGTGAGGTGGTGCAGGTGGGGGTTCAGCCCCCAGAGCTGGACGTCGAGGGCGTGGCTGAGCCAGGTCAGGGGGTGGTAGTTGCTGGCGTGGAAGGTGGTGAACATCCAGCGCAAAGACTGCTTGTCGAGGTGCTGGATGTGGGCGTTTTGGTAGAGGTACTGGTTGTCGTCCCAGTCGACGAAGTCGTTGCGCACCACCCCGGCGTAGACCGCCGCGGTCACCGCGAAGAGGGCGAGGGCGGTCAGGAGGGTGGCGCGGCGCGTGACCACGGTGGGCTGGGGGGTGGCTTGGCTCATGGGGTCGCTAAGGGCTGGAGGCGGCGGAGGGCCGCCTGGGTGGCGGGGTCGGTGGGGTCCAGCAAGGCGGCGCGGCGGTAGGCGGCGGTTGCCTCGGCAAGCAGGCCGAGCTTCTCGTAGGAGGCGGCAAGGTGGGCGACGGCAGGTGGGTAGTCGTTGCGCAGGCGAAGGAACCGCTCGTAGAGGCGCGCGGCGCGCTCGTCCTCCCCCGCCGCGCGGTAGACCTCGGCGAGGTTGTAGAGGCCGGCAGGGTAGCCCGGTTGCACCCGCACCACCCATTCGAGCTGCTGCCGCGCCTGCTCGACTTTTCCCTGCCGGAGGTAGACGAGGCCGAGGTTGCTCTGCGCGTCGAGGTTGGCGGGGTTGAGGGCGATCGCCTGCTGGTAGTGGGCGATTGCCTGGCCCAGGTCACCCTGCTCTTGGTAGGCGATGGCGAGGTTGTAGTGGGCCTCCTCGCGGTGCTCCCCCATCAGGGTGAGGAAGTGGCCGGCGTGGTCGAGGATGGTCGAAAACTCGCGGATCGCGCCGTCGTAGTTGCCGGCGCGGGAGTAGGCGTTGCCGAGGTTGTTGTGCAAGGCCCAGCTCTCCGGCGTGGCCGCCAGGGAGCGCTCGTAGAGGGTGGTGCTGTCGCGCCACGCCCCGACCTGGCGGGCGGTGAGGAGGGTGAGCAATCCGAGTACCGCCACGGTCGCCGCACCCCCAAGCCAGCGGCCGCGGCCGAGGCGTGCGCACAGCGCCCGCCCCTCCCAGACGATCGCGAGAAAGAGGCCGATGAAGGGCAGATAGGTGTAGCGGTCCGCCATCGCCTGTACCCCCACCTGCACCACCCCGATCACCGGCACCATCGACACCAGGTACCAGCCCCAGCCGACCAGCAGGTGGCGGCGGCGACGCAGGGCGATGGCGAGGGCGGTGAGCGCCAGGAGGAGCAGGGCGCACCCGACCACCGTGGCGCGCGACCACGGCGTGCCGGTGATGTACGGGTGGGGGTAGAGGACCGACAGCTTCACCGGCCAGAGGAGCTCGCCGAGGTAGCGGACGTAGGCGACCACCGCGTTGGCGAGGCGCGGGGCCAAGGGGATGCGCAGGTCCTGCACCGCGCCGCCGCTTTGCTGCGCCAGGAAGGTGACCACGCACGACGCCGCGGCCAGGGCGAAGAGGGGCAGCTTCTCCCCCACCCGCCGCCACCCGAGGGGGCGGCGCAGGGGCCAGTAGTCGAGCAGCCACAAAAGCAGCGGCAGGGAGACCACCATCGGCTTGGCGAGCAGGCCGCCGGTGAACCAGAGGCCGACTCCGGCCGCGCGGCGGGCGGAGGGGTGGAGGCAGTAGCCGCGATACGCCCAGATCGTGGCCATGGCGAACAGGGTGCTGAGGCAGTCCTTGCGCTCCGCGATCCACGCCACCGACTCCACGTGGGTCGGGTGGAGGGCGAACAAGGCGGCGACCACGCCGCTCGCCCAGGGCGCCTGGGTGGTGCGGGCGAGGAAGGCGAAGAGCAGGAGGGTGGAGGCGAGGTGGAGGAGGAGGTTGGTGAGGTGGTGGCCCGCCGGCCGCAGGCCGTAGAGCTCCACGTCCACCATGTGCGACAGCCAGGTGAGGGGGTGGTAGTTGGCCGCGTGGCCGGTGGTGAAGGCTCCGGCGACGCCTTGCCAGGTGAGCCCCTGGGCGACCAGCGGGTTGTCGGTCACATAGGTGGGGTCGTCGAGGGAGACGAAGTCGCACCGCCAGACGGAGGCGTAGGCCGCCACCGTCGCCACCACCAACAAAGCGGCGATTGGCCAGGTGGGGCGGGGGGCGAGGGGGCTCGGGTCGGCCATGGCGACGGCGCGGCGGCGGGGTGCGCGTGGCCACCCCGGCCACCCTGCAAGGCGGCGGTCTCTACCGCCCGTCGAGGGGGATGAAGAGGGGCGAGCGGAGCCACCCCCAGCGGTGCAGGCAACAGGTGGCGGCGGTGGCGAGGACCCCAAGGCCGTAGGTGACCGAGCGCTGGAAGTTGATCGACGACGCCTCCTCGAAGTAGCGCGTCGGGCAGGAGACCTCGCCGATCCGGAAGCGGGCGTAGATCGCCTGCGCGAGCATCTGGTTGTCGAACACGAAGTCGTCCGAGTCCACGGCTAGCGGCAGGGTCTCCAAGACCGCGCGCGAGAAGGCGCGGTAGCCGGTGTGGTACTCGGAGAGCTTGTGGCCCACCAGCAGGTTCTCCGCGGCGGTGAGGAAGCGGTTGGCGATGTACTTGTACAGCGGCATCCCCCCCTTCAACGCCCCGATGCCGAGGATGCGCGAGGCGAGGACCACGTCGAACTCTCCCTCCGCGATCATCGACGCCATCGCGGTGATCAGCCGCGGCGTGTACTGGTAGTCAGGGTGGAGCATCACCACGATCTCCGCGTCGCGCGCCAGGGCCGCGCGGTAGCAGGTCTTCTGGTTGGCGCCGTAGCCGCGGTTTTGGTCGTGGACGATCACGTGCATGCCGAGCTCGCGCGCCACCTCGGCGGTGCGGTCGGAGGAGTGGTCGTCCACCAAGATGAGGTCGTCGACGATCAGGTGCGGGATGTCGGCGTAGGTGGCGCGCAGGGTCTGCTCGGCGTTGTAGGCAGGCAGGATCACCGTGACGCGTTTTCCGTTGATCATGGTCTCAGGGCTCGGTAGAAGTCGGAATGAAGATGACGGAGCGGTAGAGGAGGAAGCTGAGCGCGGCGAGGGCGCCGGAGACGATCACCTGCGCTGCCATGTGCCACACGTGGAGCCGGTCCACGAGGAGGTACATGGCGCCCGCGTTGACGCCCAAGTTGATTACGCCGGCGCCAGCGTACAGGGCCAGCTCGCGCCCCACGAGGGCGGTGTGGGTGATGTTGAAGGTCCAGTACTTCTGCAGGACGAAGCCCACGAAGAAGCCGAGAACAAAGGCGAGGGTGGTGGCGGCCAGGTACCACACCCCGAGGAGGTCGGTGAACAGATAGAAGAGGGCGAGCTGGACCGCGGCGGCGCTGGTCCCGGAGAGGAAGAAACGCACGATCCGCGCGAGCGACGCCCGGCCGCGCCGCTCACCACGGCGTCCACCCGGCTCACCGTCCATCGCCACGCAGATAGCGGGTGACCCGAAAGAGGGTCGGCAGGCCGAGGCCGGGGAGGCAGCGGAGCTCGCGCGGGGCGAAGCCGGCGGCGACGATCTGCCTCTCGATGTCGAAGATGGTGCGCACGTGGTACTCGCCGGTGAAGCCGGCGATCTTGCGCGCCAGGCGGTAGATCAAGGTCTCCGTGGGGCCGGAGACGATGAGCGCGCCGCGCGGCTCCAGCTTGCCAGCGAGAAGGCGAACCACTCCCGCTAGGTCGTCCACGTGCTCCAAGACGTCGGCGGCGATGATGAAGGCGAGGGAGCCATCGTCGATCACCTCCGCCCAGCGATCCGCGGCGAGGAGGCGCACATTGGGGATGGCGAAGTGGTCGGCGGTGCGGGAAGCGGCGCGCAGGTCGAGGTCGGTGAGGTAGAAGGTCGCCAGGTGGGGGGCGAGGGTGGGGAGGAGGAGGCCGACGCCACAGCCGAAGTCGAGGCCCGCAGGCGGTGCGGCCGCGGTGCGGGCGGCGAGGGTATCGGCGACCATCCGGGTCACCATCTGCAGGCGGCGGGTGATGATCCAGCGGACAAAGGGGTTCCAGTGGAGGTAGGAGGGGATCGCCGACTCGTCGCGCTGCTCGCCGGAAACGGTGGCGGCGAGCCGGCGGATGAGGCGGCGTGGGACGGGGACAAAGGTGGGGGTGGTCATGGCGTCGGCGAGGGCGGGCGACGGCGGAAGCGGCTGGCGAGGAGCACGAGGGTGGCGACGAGGGCGGCGGCGGAGATCCGCCAGCCGCGCTCGAAGGGAGCGGAGTGGAAGGTGAGGGAGATGGTGTGACGGCCGGGGGTGAGGTGGACGGCGCGGAAGAGGTAGTCGGCGGCGTAGACCGGCGCGGCCTGGCCGTCCACCGTCGCCTGCCAGCCGGGATAGTACGCCTCGGAGAGGAAGAGGTAGGAGGGCGTGGTGGCGGTCGCCTCCACCTCCAGGTCGTTGATCCCCAGGTGGGTGATCGCGACCCGCTCGCCCGCCGCCGCTTCGCCTCCGTCCACTGGCGGCGCGCTGGGGTCCTCCAGATAGACCGTGCGGCGCGGCTCGAAGGTGGGAGAGAAGAGGGCAGCGAGTACCGCGTCGGGGTGGTCGAAGTGCCGGCTTTGGTGGACGAGGAAGCAGCGTGGCAGGGCCGTTTGGTTCTGGTAGACGCGCACCTCGTGGTCGTAGACCAGGCGGTAGTTGGGATCGCTGCGGAAGGGGTCGCGCAGCCAGTCGCGCGGGCTCGCCCACGGCTGGCTGACCACGTACTTCACGTTCATCAGGTCGATCAACCTTTGGACCCGCTTCGGCTCGGTGAAGATGAAGTTGCGAAAGGCGTCCGAGGTGGGCGGGTTGAAGACGCGCTGAAAGCGGACGTAGCGGTCGATGGCCAGGACGCAAAAGAGGTCGATGTCGTAGAGGCCGTAGAGGAGCTTGGTGTTCGGCGGCAGGATCGTTGCCGCGGAGGTGGAGGAGACGCGAAACGGCTCCGTGTCCTGCTTCAGGAAGGTGACCGCGGGCGGCGTCGGGTAGACGTAGGGAGACGGCAGGGTGGGGTTGAAGTCATGGAGGGCGAGGTAGAGGTCCGTGAAGACGATCGCCACCGCCAGGAGCCGGAAGGTGTTCGGGGTGAGCCGGCCGCGCCACCAGCCGGCCACCCCGGCCATGGCGATCGCCAACAAGGCGAGGTTGCGCAGCTCCTCTTCCTTGAGGAGGGCGGCGATCGCCGGCCGGGCGGTGCGGGTCAGGGCCACTTGCCCCATGGCGAGGTGGGGCAGCAGCGCGACGAGCAGGGGCGGGAGGGCGAGGGCGACGATCGCGAACCCGGCGAAGGCGGCCGCGCGCCGGCCACGGCCTTCGTCCGGCCGGTCGGCGAGATACCGCTCCAAGCCGAAGACCGCGCAGACGATGGCGCCGAACTCGTACACGAAACGGAGGCGGGCGTTGTTGATCTGGTTGAAGGCGGGGAGGTAGTTGACCAGGTTGAAGAGGGGCAGGGCGTAGGCGACCCCGAAGGCGGCGATCGCCAAGAGCGCCCAGGGTTGGACCGCCCGTAACCGGCGCAGGTGGGCGATCGCGTAGAGGGCGAAGAAGAGCGGCAGGAGGCCGATGTAGAGGTTGTTCTCGGCGAAGTTGGCGGCCGGCCACCAGGCGGTGGCGTGGCGCGGCGAGCCGAACAGGTTGGGAGCTATCGCGGTGACCGCGGTGGGGAGGATCGACGCCATCGTCTGCAAGTCGCCACGCACCCCGTGGTGGAGGGCGACGCCGGGGGTGGCGGCCGGTTCGACGTTCGCCCGGCTCACCTGTGGCAGGTCGGGCTGGTGGAGGAGGTCGAGGGCGGGAAGGAGCTGCACCGCCCCGATCGCCAGCCCCAGCCCGATCGCCACGGTTGCACCGGCCGCGACCCATCGCCCGCGGCCGCCCGGTGTTGCCCGTTGGAGGAGGCGGACGGCGACGTAGAGGGTGAGGGCGGCGAGGGAGTGGAAGGTGGTCTGCAGGTGGGCGGGCAAGGTGATCAAAGCGACGGTGAGGGCGAGACCGCCGGCGCGCGCCGCGCTTGGCCGGCGACCCAGGGCCTCGGCGGCGGCGAAGAGCCAGGGCAGCCATACCATGGCGAGAAAGTTCATCCGCCCGAGCCAGACCACCAGGCAGCCACAGAAGGTGAAGGTGATCGCCCCGAACAGGCGGGTGGGGAGGGGCAGGGCGAACAGCGACAGGAGGAGAACCATCCCGCTGGCCGCCACCGGCATGGCGATGAAGACCACCCAGTTGGTGAGCCGTTGCGGCGGTGCGACCCCCGCCGCCGCCCCGACGATCGGATCGAAGGCGCCCGACATCAGGCCGACGAACGGCACCCCCATGGCGACGTACGGGTTCCACACCGGCGCCGTCCCTTGGTGCAGGCACTCCTGGACGAAGCGCCGGAACGGGTAGTTGTGGAGGTTGTTGTCCACGTCCATCAAGAAGTTGCTCGGCTGGCTGGTGAACACCCCCTTGCCGACCTCCCGCAAGGCGGGGTCGTAGTAGTAGGGCGAGTCGCCGACCAGGATCGTCCGCTCGCTGAGCGGGGTGATCCCGAGGAAGAGGAAGGTGGCGGCAAAAAAGCCCAGCACCACCGCCGCCAGGGTGAGGGCGTGGCGCACGGTGAATCGGCGGGCAGGCGCAACCATGGGTGGGTCTTGTCGCATCGTCGTCACGCCCGCCGCGGCCGCGCTTCAATCCCACCCGCGCCTGCGCGCGGCGCCGTGACCCTGGCGGTTTGGCTCCCGTGCGACGACCGGAGGTGCGGACGCCAACCCACGCGCAAATCTCGATCCATCGCGCCTGCCCTCACTTGGGGGTCTCGTGGATCTCCAGGACGATCGCCTGGAGGACCAGCTCGAAGCCCACGATGAACGGCAGGACGCTGAGCATCACCGTGCCGGTGGAGGCGAAGGTGTGGTGGGCGACCGAGCGGTACCAGGTGAACAGG
>MNYW01000031.1 GCA_001873295.1 Nitrospirae bacterium CG2_30_70_394
CTCGCCGGCGCGCCGCGGGCAGCTCAACGTTTCCGCAGCGTTAACGCTGCGGCCCCATTGAAGCCACGAGACCAGGCGCACATCCATCCCGGAGAGGGCGTGTTTCCGCAGCGTTAACGCAAGAGCCGGTGGCACTGGAGCTGCACGGTCTCTAGGTGGTTTCCGCAGCGTTAACGCTGCGGCCCCATTGAAGCGCCGTCTCGTAGGATCGGACCCACAACGACCATATGGTTTCCGCAGCGTTAACGCTGCGGCCCCATTGAAGCCTCAAGTTGAACCTCCATAGGTAGCCAGGGTGGGAACGTTTCCGCAGCGTTAACGCTGCGGCCCCATTGAAGCTAGCGCGGATTGGTAGCGGTCACGCAGGGGTGCGGGTTTCCGCAGCGTTAACGCTGCGGCCCCATTGAAGCACGTACTGGCTGAACGGGAGCTGGCTGGCCTTCGAGGTTTCCGCAGCGTTAACGCTGCGGCCCCATTGAAGCCGCACCGAGCCTGTGCGCGTGATCCCTGATCGCATCGTTTCCGCAGCGTTAACGCTGCGGCCCCATTGAAGCAGACCCTCTCGCCGGCGCGCCGCGGGCAGCTCAACGTTTCCGCAGCGTTAACGCTGCGGCCCCATTGAAGCTTCTCCAGGTAAAAGATCATCTCGCGGTAACTCTTGTTTCCGCAGCGTTAACGCTGCGGCCCCATTGAAGCGTGTCGCGCGCGGCCGCCGGAACGGCGGAACAGGTCGCGTTTCCGCAGCGTTAACGCTGCGGCCCCATTGAAGCGCGCGAATCCTCACGAATACCGGGCGGCCCTCGACGCGTTTCCGCAGCGTTAACGCTGCGGCCCCATTGAAGCACGATTGCCGGCCGGAGACATGGGAAGAGGCCATTCGTTTCCGCAGCGTTAACGCTGCGGCCCCATTGAAGCGTCCCGATGCCCACTCCGTTCCCCCCGCCACCACGAGTTTCCGCAGCGTTAACGCTGCGGCCCCATTGAAGCCTACTACCCAGTCAGCATCGCGGGAATCACCCCGCGTTTCCGCAGCGTTAACGCTGCGGCCCCATTGAAGCAGCCGAGCCACAAATCGGGATGGCCGCGATGATGCTGGTTTCCGCAGCGTTAACGCTGCGGCCCCATTGAAGCAGCTTCGACGGGATCTCCACCCTCACCGCCGACGACGTTTCCGCAGCGTTAACGCTGCGGCCCCATTGAAGCCGGTGATCCGGTTGGCCCTCTCCTCCTTCACGTTCGTTTCCGCAGCGTTAACGCTGCGGCCCCATTGAAGCGATGACATCCAGACGTAGAACGTTTCCCGCGGCACGTGGTTTCCGCAGCGTTAACGCTGCGGCCCCATTGAAGCGAAAACTCGGCGCCAACCGTTGGGCTCTGCGTGCCAGTTTCCGCAGCGTTAACGCTGCGGCCCCATTGAAGCAGATCACGATCCACGTTGGCCAGGTTCACGTCGGTGCGTTTCCGCAGCGTTAACGCTGCGGCCCCATTGAAGCGCACCCAAGCCCTACAATTGCGTGCTGCATCCCGATCGTTTCCGCAGCGTTAACGCTGCGGCCCCATTGAAGCCGGAGGTCTACGACTACCCCGTGTTGTGCCTCGACACGTTTCCGCAGCGTTAACGCTGCGGCCCCATTGAAGCCGGATCCGGAGCACCTCCTTCGCCAGGTCCGCAAGCTCGTTTCCGCAGCGTTAACGCTGCGGCCCCATTGAAGCAGCTCGTCCAGACTCATGACCCGGCGAATGGACGTCGTTTCCGCAGCGTTAACGCTGCGGCCCCATTGAAGCTACGCAGCTTTCTGTCCCCGCGACACTCGGCTTTGTGGTTTCCGCAGCGTTAACGCTGCGGCCCCATTGAAGCACCCGCCTCAGCCGAGAGGAGATCGACACGCTGAGCCTGTTTCCGCAGCGTTAACGCTGCGGCCCCATTGAAGCGCCGCGCGTGTCGGTCGGCCCGGGTACACGAGCGGGACGTTTCCGCAGCGTTAACGCTGCGGCCCCATTGAGGCGCTGTGCGGGTGCATCTTCTTCGACTCCGTCGGACCAAGACGGGCGGCCGTGTCGCGGCGGAGTGGCCGTGTTTGGTGGGGAGGGTGGGGGGGTACGGCTTAGGGGGTGCCGGTCTTACGGCTGGCGGTGGAGTTGTCGGCGGGTGCGCCCGAGGGCGGTGGCACAGGTGATCAGGCCGATGAGCAGGAGCGGCCAGCGCCAGGAGTCGGGGACCTGTTTGGTCTTGAAGGCTTGCCAGACGAGGAGGGTGCCCATGAGGGCGAGCAGCAGGGTGTGGAGGGCGCGGCCGGCGGGGTCGGTGTGGTGGAGGTGGAGATGGCCGGTGAGGCGGTTGATCCGCGGCGCGGCTGCGAGGGTGGCGAGGGCGATGGCGGCACCGAGGAGCGCGGCGGCGAGGACGTCGCCGGGAAAGTGGACGGCGTTGTAGACGCGCGAGACGCCGACTGCCGCGGCCGTCAGGTAGAGCAGGGGCCGGAGGCGCGGGAAGCGGTGGCCGACGACGCCGGCGATGGCGACGGCGGTGGTGGTGTGGCCGGAGGGGAAGGAGAGGTTGCCGAGGTGGGGGCCGAGGAGGTGGAGGCCGGTGATCACCTGCGACGGGCGCAACCGGCAGACGAGGTGCTTGAGCCAGCCGACCGCCGCCGCCGTCGCGACCAGGCTGAGGAGGGCCTCGGTGAGGAAGGGGCGGCGCACCGCCATTGCCGCCCACAAGAGCAGCAGGAGCACGACCGCCGCGTCGCCGAGCATGGTGACGTGGACCATCACCCGGTCGAGCGACGGCGTCCGCAGGTGGTGCTGCACCGCGAGGAAGAGGGCGTGGTCGAATCTTTGGGCCGGGGCGGTGGTGAGCGCCCAGGCGAGGAGGGCGAGGGCGGCGAGGAGGAGGGCGAGCGCCAGGGCGCGCCGCCGGTGGGGGGGCGAACCGATCACCGGTTCAGAGACCATCGCAAAGTTGTGGCAACGACGTCCCGTCCCCCGCGTACTGGAGAGCGAGCGCTCGCCGGTTCAGGGACCACCGCAAGGTTGTGACCCGGCGGCGCGGGAGATCGCGCCGCCGGGCGGCAACATGGGCCTTTGGAGCCTGTTGGACTGGGTCTCGATCGACCGCGAGGCAGGGGATGGTCGCTCGGAGCCGGGCGTGGGCTCGGGCTCGAATCAAGGTTCGGAGCGGGGTCCGTGGTCGTTGCCGAGGAGTCTGTCGGACTCGGTCGATCGTGATTTGAGAAGAGGCGGGTTCGAGCCCGGATTGGGAGCCATTCATCGAGCTACGTGGGGCTAGGCGCCGAAGAACGGCCCACGATCCGGGCCCACGAGTCCGGGCATGGGTCCGCTCGCTGCACTCGATCGGGACAAAGTCCAATAGGCTCCTAGCCCCACGATGGTCCTTGAATGGGTCCCGATCCGGACTTGCGCCGGGCGCGGGCGGCGGCTGGATGCGGATTTGCAGGTGATGGTCCTTGAATGGGTCCCGATCCGGACTTGCGCCCGCCTCTTCTCGCCACGATCGACCGCGTCCAACCGCTCCCTCACCTGCATGGTTCACCGTGAATCTGCTCCGCTCAGGCAAGCGGGCGGATCTTTTGCCCGTGTCCTCGTCCGAGTCGTCGACTGGCGTGGCCCGCCTGCCGGGGAGCTCGGACTTGCGGGCCGGCTGGGGTCTACGGCCGGGGCCACGTCTGCGCGCCAATCTCGGGTGCGCCATGCGGGTTAGCTCTCGATGCCGTAGGAGGAGAGGGGGCGGCCGACGGAGTGGTAGTTGAAGCCGGCCTCCTTCATGCGCACCGGGTTGTAGACGTTGCGCAGGTCGACAAAGGTGGGGGTGGTGAGGGTCTGCTTGATCCGTTCGAGGTCGAGGTTGCGGAAGACATTCCACTCGGTGACCAGGGCGACGCAGTCGGCGCCCGCGGTGGCCTCGTAGGCGTCGGTGCAGTAGACGACGTGATCCATCTCCGCCTTCGAGGTCTCCATCGCCGCCGGGTCGTAGGCGCGCACCCGCACGCCGGCCGCTTGCAGGCCGCGGACGATGACGATCGCCGGTGCCTCGCGCATGTCGTCGGTGTTCGGCTTGAAGGCGAGGCCGAGGAGGGCCACGGTCTTGCCTTCCGGGTTGGCACCGAGGGCGGTGAGGATCGCCTGCAGGCCGCGCTGCTTCTGCCGTTCGTTCACCGCCACGACGCTCTCGATGATCTCAAAGCGGTAGTCGTGGCTGCATGCGATGTGGGTGAGCGCGAGGGTGTCCTTGGGGAAGCAGGAGCCGCCGTAGCCAGGGCCGGCGTGGAGGAACTTGGCGCCGATGCGCTGGTCGAGCCCCATCCCCTTGGCCACGTCCTGGACGTTGGCGCCGACTTTCTCACACAGGTTGGCGCACTCGTTGATGAAGGAGATCTTGGTGGCGAGGAAGGCGTTGGCGGCGTACTTGATGAGCTCGGCGGTCTCCGGGTTGGTGATCACCATCGGCGTTTCAATCAAATAGAGCGGCCGGTAGAGGTCCTGAAGGATGGCGCGCGCCCGCTCGTCGTCGAGGCCGATCACCACCCGGTTGGGACGCATGCAGTCCTCGATGGCGGACCCTTCGCGGAGGAACTCGGGGTTGGAGGCGATGTCCACCCGGTGCCTGCCCTGCAACACCTCCTCCATGATTTTCTTCACCCGCCGCGCGGTCCCCACCGGGACGGTGGATTTGTTGACGATCAGCTTGTAGCCGTCCATCGCCGCGGCGACGTCGCGCGCCACCTGCTCTACGTACTGGAGGTCGGCGGAGCCATCCGTTCCCGGTGGCGTGCCGACGGCGATCATCACCACCAGCGACGAGTCGACCCCCTCTTTGAGGTTGGTGGTGAAGGTGAGGCGCCCCTCGGCGACGTTCTTCGCCACCATCCGGTCGAGGCCGGGCTCGTAGATGGGGATCTCGCCCCGGTGCAGCGCCGCGATCTTGGCCTCGTCGTTGTCCACGCAGGTGACGTGGACGCCGAACTCGGCGAAGCAGGTGCCGGTGACGAGGCCAACGTAGCCGGTGCCGATGACGCAAATGTTCATGGGAAGCCTTTCCTGAAGGGGTAGAGATGGCTAGACGTGTTTCCTATCCCGAATGGTAGGTAAAACGCGCGGTGCGCCGTAAGAGCACCAGGGGACAAAAAAGTTTCGCTCCGTACGCTGGCGAGTCCGCGGATGATCTGCTCTCACGACGGGTCCGTCGCCAGACCGCTGGCCGGCAGGTGCGCCGGTGTCACCCGTGATGGACCCCCGGCGATCGTTGCGGACCATGGGCTGGGAGCGCGGGGCCGGGGATGGTCGGAGGGCATGGACCGTTACCGCATCTTCGCCACCGCCTCGCTTGCCCGGGCGCGGGCCCAGGAATCGAGGGCCAGGATCTCGTCGAGGGTGGCCGGCGGTGGGCAGGTGCACGCGGCCATCGCTGTCTCGATCACCGCGGGGATGGCGGTGAACGGCAGGCGGTTGGCGAGGAAGGCGGCCACTGCGGTTTCGTTGGCGCCGTTGAGGACGCATGGCAATGGGCCGCCGGCGGCGAGGGCGGCGAAGCCGAGGCGCAGGCAGGGGAAGCGGTCCAGATCCGGGGCGGTGAAGTGGAGCGGGGTGGCGGTAAGGTCGAGACGCTCCGTCACGCCGGCGACCCGCCGCGGGCCGGTGAGGGCGTAGGCGATGGGGCCGCGCATGTCCGGCCGGCCGAGTTGGGCGAGCATCTGGCCGTCGCGCAGCTCCACGATCGAGTGGACGATGGACTCGGGGTGGACCACCACCTCGATGGTTGCCTCGGCTCCGTCGCTGATGAAGAGGTGGCGCGCCTCGATCACCTCCAGCCCTTTGTTCATTAAGGTGGCGGAGTCGATGGAGATCTTCTCGCCCATCGACCAGTTGGGGTGGGCGAGGGCCTGGGCGCGGGTCACCGTGGTGAGGTCGATCTCCGGGTGGCCGTGAAAGGGGCCGCCCGAGGCGGTGAGAATGATCCGTCGCACGTCCTCGGCGCGGCAGCCTTGCAGGCACTGGTAGACCGCCGAGTGCTCCGAGTCGACCGGGATGAGGCGGCCACCGCCGGCGGCCATCTCGGCGAGAAAGAGGTCGCCGGCCATCACCAGGGCCTCTTTGTTCGCCAGGGCGACGTCTTTGCCGGCGCGGGCGGCGGCGAGGGTCGGGGCGAGGCCGGCGCCCCCGACGATCGCGGCCAGCACCGTGTCGCACTCGGGCAGGGTGGCGACTTGCTCCAGCCCCGCCGGGCCGGCGACCAGCTCGGTGGCGGTGGCGCCGACCCGCTCCATAAGCTCGGGCAGCAGGGCCGGGTCCGCGATTGCCGCGACTGCCGGCCGGAACTCGGTGACCACCGCGGCGAGGGCGGCAACTTGCTGGTGGGCGGTGAGCCCCACGACCCGCACCTCCTCCGGGTAGCGGCGCACGAGGTCGAGGGTGGAGCGGCCGATGGAGCCGGTGGCGCCAAGGAGGGAGAGGTTGCGCATGGGGCGGGCACGGTAGCACGGGGACTCCGGGGGGGGATCGCGGGGGTGGTGAACGGCGGCGGGCGCGCGGCGAAGGTAGCCTTTCGTGACCACATTCCTGCCTTGCCGGGGCGCGCTGGCGCCTGGCTTCTGGGCGTGAATCAACCCGCCACCATGGCTTGTCGATAAGGCAGGGGAGCGGCGTCTGGCGACTCCGGAAGGAGGCTTCCTTGTTCGGTTTTGGAAAAAACGAGACGAAGGATTCGACCGAGGCCACCGGGGTCATTCCGGTGCACCGGGGTGGCCTGATCGCCTTCCTCAAGCGGCGGATCAACCCCCTGGCGGCGGATCGTGAGGAGAAGTTCGCCCGCCTGGAGGCGCGCGTGGCGAGCGGCGTCGCCACCGGCGATCAGTTCAATCAGCTCGGTGACATGAAGCAGGAGAAGGGGCTCAGGGACGACGCCCTCGATCTCTACAAGTCGGCCTGCGATCAGTTCCTCGAAGAGGACCTGGTGGTCAAGTCGATCGCGGTCATCAAGAAGATCGTCAAGCAGTTCCCGGAGGACGCCTGCGCGACCGAGATGTACGTCCGCCTTGGTGACTTGAACCAGCGGCGCGGCATGGTGGCCAACGCCAAGGAGGCGTACCTCGCGGCGGCGCAGCGCTACCAAGAGCATGGCGCCATTCGCGACGCCCTCGGCGTCTTCCAGCGCCTTGCCGACCTGTTGCCCGACAACGTCGAGCTCAATGCCGACCTCGGCCGCATGTACGCCAAGGAGGGGATGAAGGCGGAGGCGTCGACCCAATACGGGCGCACCGCCCAGCGCCTCATCGAGATGGGCGACCTGCGCCGTGCGCGGGAGCTATGTCTCTCCAGCCTCGGGCAGAAGGCGGGCAACCGCGATGCCCTGCGTGGCCTGCTGCACATCGCCCTGGTGGAGGAGGACTACGCGGAGGCGGATGCCTACATGGGCCATCTCAGCGACTACGTCGAGTCGGACTGGGAGCTGCTCAAGGCGTACGGCGACCTCCTTGCCCACCAGGGGCGGGTGGAAGAGGCGACGATCCAGTACCAGAAGGCGTCGGCCCTCAACCCGATGAACCAGGAGCTGGAGCAGGCGCTGCACGCGGTAAGCCACGCGCGCCTCCCGGCCCCCGAGGTCACGACCCCGGTCACGACTCCGGTCACGGTCGCGGGCGATGGGGAGATGGAATCGGCGCCGGTCATCGAGCTCGACGATCAGGCGGTCGCCGGCTTCGATCCCACCTGTCTGGCGGCCATCGGCGAGGTTGAGGTCGATGTCCCAGAGGCGGCGGTGGACGAGGCCGCGGAGGAGGGGGCGGACGAGGGCGGTGGTCCGGCGGCGGTCGAGTTGGAGGACTACACCGCCCTCTTCGATCAAGGCACGGCGGGCGAGGCGGAGGGGGTCGCGCCGGCCACGGTGGCCGCGGCCACCGAGGGCGAGGGGGTGGGGGAGAGCGCGCCGCCGGTGGTGGACGAGGCCGAGGTGGAGCGCCAGCTCACCGAGGCACGATTCTACGAAGAGATCGGCATGGGCGCGGAGGCCACGGCGGTTTGGCGCTCCCTCATGGAGGTGATTCCCGACCACCCGCAGGTGGTGGCGGCGATGGCGCGGCTCGGCCTGGGGACCCTCTCCCCCGCGGCCACGATTCCCGCGGTCGCCACCCCGGCGGCCCCGATCGCCGCGGCGGAGGTGGCCGATCTGCTTGCCGAGGCGGACATCTATGTGGCGGGCACCCTGTTCCACGAGGCGATCGCGATCTACGAACGCATCCTTGCCGGTGTACCAGGCCAGGGGGATGCGGCGGCCGGACTCAAGCAGGCACGCCAGCTCGCCGGCGATCCAGGGCTACAGAAAGAGGAGAAGCTCTTCGAAGATGGCATCGAACGGCAGATGACCCACCTCCTCGCCGACTTGGTGGGGGAGGACGACGGGGTGAACGAGGATCCGGCCCTGCACCTGGAGCTCGCCAGCTCCTACCTCGAGATGGGGATGGTGGAGGAGGCGCTGGCCGAGGCGCGGGTCGCGACCCAGGCGGACACCCCGCCGGCCGCGGCCTTTCTCCTGCTCGGGCGGTGTTACGTGATGCGCGATGAGGGCGAGGCGGCGGTCACGGCGCTGCAAATCTTCCTGTCGCGCGCCGCCGACAGCGCGGAGACCGTGGAGGCGCGCTACGAGCTCGCCTTGCTGCACCTGGAACGCGGCGAGTCGGCCGCGGCCCATGTGCAACTCCAACAGATCGAGGCGGCGTCGCCAGGCTATCGCGACGTGGCGACCTTGCTCGCCGGCTGCGCGCGGTAGGCGCGGACCGATCGCGGCGCGGCGCGGCCGGCGACGCGTCCACCGCGGAGCCGCGCTGCTTGGCGACCTTCCGGCGCAC
>MNYW01000097.1 GCA_001873295.1 Nitrospirae bacterium CG2_30_70_394
TGGTGGCGGACCCCGCCCCGCGCATGGTGGCGGAACCCGCCCCGCCCATGGTGGCGGACCCCGCCCCGCGCATGGTGGCGGAACCCGCCCCGCCCATGGTGGCGGAACCCGCCCCGCCCATGGTGGCGGAACCCGCCCCGCGCATGGTGGCGGAACCCGCCCCGCATCGGGTGGCCGCGCCCGCCCCGGGTGGGGAGGCGAAGCCCACCGCAGCGCCGCCCACCCCACCCCCGGAAGGGGTTGCGCCTGCGCCTTCCGCCCCCTTGTCGAGGGTGGTCGCACCGAACGCGCCGCCACCGGCCACCGGCGCCGCGTCGCCTCAGGCCACCCCCCACCCGGAGGTCGCCGCCCCCAGCCGCGTCCCCCCCCCGGCGGGGCCAGCCACCGCACCCACCGCTCCCGCCGTCGTGGCCGCGCCGGCGGCTACTTCCGCGCCCACCGCGGTCCACTACCTCCAGCTCGGTACCTACCGCCAGCGAGACAGCGCCGAGGCGGACCAGGCGCGCCTCGCCGCCCAAGGGATCGAGACCACGCTCCGCCAGCGCGGCGGCTACTACGTCCTGCGGCTGCCTCCCTTTCCCAGCCGCCAGGCCGCGGAGGCGGAGGAAAGCCGCCTGCGCAACCTCGCCATCGACTGCGTCTACGTCGGCCCGCCACGGTAGCGGTGCACCTTGCGCCTGAGGGTCGTGGGGTCGATCCCCAACAGCCGCGCCGCCTCTTGCTTGTTACCGTTGCAACGCGCCAGCGCCGCCGCGATCGCCCGCTGCTCCAGCTCCACCAGGGCCAGCAGCGGCGCTGACTCGCTGGCCACGGGCTCCGGCACCGCCGCCTCGGCCATCCCCGCCGCTACCTCGCCGAGGTCACCGAGGATGGTGGCGCGCTCCAGGAGGTTGGCGAGCTCGCGCACATTCCCCGGCCACCCATAGCTCTCCAGCCGGTGGACCACCTCGCCGGTGAGGGCCAGGGGCGGCCGACCGAGGCGGCTGGCGTGGGCGGCGAGAAAGTGGCGCGCCAGCGGCAGGATGTCCGCGCGCCGGGCGCGCAGCGGCGGCAAATCAACGCGCACCACGTTGAGGCGGAAGTAGAGGTCGGCGCGGAAACCTCCCGCCTCCACCGCCGCGGCGAGATCCTCGTTGGCCGCCGCGACCACCCGCGCCCGCACCTCCCGCACCGGGCCGCCGCCGAGGCGCTGGACGGTGCGCTCTTCGAGGAGGCGCAGAAAGCGCGCCTGCATCGGGGGGGTGAGGTTCTGGACCTCGTCGAGAAAGACGGTCCCCGCACCCGCCTCCTCGAACAGGCCGGCCCGCCCTTGGACCGCACCGGTGAAGGCGCCGGGGAGGTGGCCGAAGAGGCAATCGCCGAAAAGCTCCTCGGTATAGACGCCGCAATCCAGGGGCAGGAAGGGGGCGCCGGCGCGCCCCCCGGCGAAGTGGAGGGTGCGCGCCACCAGCTCCTTGCCGGTGCCGGTCTCGCCGACGATCAGACAGGTGGTGTCGACGTCGAGGAGCCGCTCCAGCCGCCGCCGCAAGGCGACCATCACCGGGCTGTCGCCGATGAGCTGCTCAAAGCGCAGCCGCTCGTCCAGGGCGTGGTGGAGGCGCCGGTTCTCCTCGGTGATCTGGTGTTGGGCGAGCACCCGGCGGCAGCGCACCACCACCTCCTCCGGCTCCACCGGCTTGGCGAGGTAGTCGGCGGCGCCCGCCCGCATCGCCGCCACCACCGAGTCGATCGAGGCGTAGCCGGTGATCACCAGCGCCGGGACCTGGCGCCGCTGGAGGCGGTCGAGAAGCGCCATGCCGTCGACCTGCCCGGGGAGGTGGAGGTCGAGGAGGCAGAGGTCCCAGGTGTCGGAGTCGAGCAGGGCGGTGGCCTCATCGCCGCTCTCCACGCCGGTGGCCCGCCACCCCTCGCGCACCACGGTGGCGATGAGGAGGCGGCGCATGGGCGCCTCGTCCTCCACCACCAGCAGGTGGGGAACACCGCTCACGGGCACACCTCCGCCGCGGGCAGGCAAAGGGTGAAACACGCCCCGCGGCCGCCCGCGCCGCCGGCGAGGGTGACCTCACCGCCGTGGGCGGCGGCGATCGCCGCCACCACCGCCAGCCCCAGACCGCTCCCCCCCTCTGCCTTGCGGGTGGTGAAGAAGGGGTCGAAGACCCGCTCGGCAAGCGGGGCGGGGATGCCGGGGCCGTTGTCCGCCACCCGCACCACCCCGCCGCCGTCATCCGCCGCCACCGCCACCGCCACCCCCTCCCCCGGCCGGCAGGCCTGGATCGCGTTGCGCACCAGGTTGGTGAGCGCCTCTTCCACCTGCACCACATCCACCGCCACGACCACCGCCTCGCCGGCGACGGTGAGGCTCACCCCGCCCCCCGCCGCCTCCGCGCCGAGTCCGTCAACCACCCCGCGGGCGAGGGCGGTGAGGTCGGTGGTCTCGCGGCGCGGCACCGGCAAATCGGCGAAGCCCAGCAGGCGCCGGACCACGGCGCTGCCGCGGTAGGCCTGACGGGCGATCTCCGCCACCGACTCGCGCAGCGCGGGGTCGAGTTCTTGGCTCCCCTCCACCGCCCGGGCGAGGCCGAGGATGTTCGCCAGCGGGTTGTTGATCTGGTGGGCGACGCCGGCGGCGAGCTGGCCCACCGCCGCCAGCCGCTGGCTGCGCGCCGCCTGGCGCTCGACGGCCGCCCGCTTTTCGGTGGCGGCGGCGAGGTCGGCCGCCATCCGGTTGAAGGCGGCGGCCACCATCGCGACCTCCTGGCTTCCCCCCTCGTCGAGGTGGATGTCGAAGTCGCCGTGGCCGAGGCGATGCGCCGCCGCCGCCATCTCGCGCAGGGGGCGGGCGAGGTGGTGGGCCGCCCCCCAGGCGAGGGAGACGGCGAGGATGATGAAGGGGACCACGGTGGGCAGGGTGACCGGCAGGGAGCGGCGCACGAAGGCGGTGAACAGATCGGGCCGGAGGATCCCCAGGTGGGCGATGGTCTGGCCGCCGCCATCCGCCACCGCCACGGTAAGCGGCAGAAGGCGGCCGCCGTCGGTCGCAATCCACTGGCCGGGCCGGAGGCGGCTTGCCGGCTTCAGGACAACGTGGCTGGTAAGGAGGATCCGCCCCGAGGGGGCGGCCAGGAGGGTGGCGAAGCCGGTGATCCCGGCGAGGTGGTCGAGAAAGGGATCGCCGAGAATCTCCTCGCTCACCACCGCGGCGATGGGGAGTTCGTTGTGCACCACCGGCGCGGTCCCCGCCCAGTGGATGCCGTCCGAAGCGAGGAAGATCTCCGCCGCCGGCCGCCCCTGTGCGATCGCTGGGGCGAGGCGGCGCGCCGCCTCTTCCCCCAGGGCCGCGGTTGCGGGCCAGTGGGCAAAGGGGTGGCCGGTGCGGTCGGTGAGGATGAAGAGGGCGGGGCCGAGCTGGCGGCCAAGGTTGGCCAGTGCCGCCCGGGGGTGGTCCACCTCGCCCTGGAGGA
This sequence comes from Nitrospirae bacterium CG2_30_70_394, assembly GCA_001873295.1. GTDB lineage: Bacteria > CG2-30-53-67 > CG2-30-53-67 > CG2-30-70-394 > CG2-30-70-394 > CG2-30-70-394. The sequence continues at coordinate 3,462 of MNYW01000097.1, forward strand.
CGAGGTGGTAGAAGGTGTCGTTCACCACGTCGGGGGTGTGGGCCACCAGGCGCAACCGCTCCTCCGCCTGGCGGGCGCGCGCGACCACCGCCTCGCGCAGGTCCGCGGCGAGGATCGGGGAGAGGAGCTCGCTGGGGGTGAGCTGCTGGCGCACCAGCGACAGCCAGAGGGCGGTGAGGGCGGCCACCGCGAGGACCACCAGGCCGGTGGTCGCGGCCAGCAGGCGGGTGCGGAAACGCCACGGCCTCACTCGCCCCCCTCCAGGTTGCGGGGCAGGTCGAGGGGGATGAAGTGGCGCTCGAGAATGGCCCGCGCCCAGGTGGTCTTGAGGAAGCGGAGGAAGGCGGCGGTCTCCGCCCCCACCGGCTCCGCCACCACCAACGACAGGGGGCCGGTGAGGGGGTAGCGGCCGGCCGCCACCGCCGCCGGGGTGGGGGCCACCCCGCCGACCCTGATCGTCTTCACGTTCGCCCGGCCGGCAAAGAGGCGGCTCACCACCCCGAGGCCGTTGCGATAGCGCGCCACCGACTCCACCAGGTCCTGGCTGGTGAAGACCTGGATCCCCTGGACTGCGTACTGACGGTTCGCCACCGCCTGTTCGAGGACCGGCTCCCCCCGTTGCGGGCAGTGGTTGCGGTAGACCACCGCGATCGGCTGGTCGGCCCCGCCAAGCTCCGACCAGCGGCGGATCTCCCCCCCCTGGACCTGGCGGAGCTGGGCGAGGGTGATGGAGTCGATCGGGTTGCTCGGGTGGACCACCACCACCTTGATGTCCAGGGCGATGGGGATAACCCGGCCGGGGAGACCGGCGAGGTCCTTGGCACTCGCCGGGCAGCACAGGCCGCCGAGGGTGTGGGTGGCGTCGCGCACCCCCTTCAACGCGCCGTCACAACTCCCCCCCACCACCTCCATCTCGATGCCGGTCTCGGCGGTGAAGGCGCGCCCCAGGTCGACCATCGCCCCGAGGGTGAGGATGTGGGTCCCCTGGTAGCGGAGGGGGACGGCGGCAAAGGCCGGAGCGGCGAGGACGAGGGCGAGGACCACGCCGGCCATGCAGCCGGCCACCCGGGGGGAGGGGGGGATGAACGCTGGTCGGTCCATCGCCCAAGGATGCCAGAGGGCAGGCGCATCGCGCGCCCCTTGGCCAGGGGGGCGAACGCCCCCCTGGCACGGCACCGGTCGAGAGTTACTGGAGGAACGGCTTGATCTGCTGGGTGTAGGCACCCGGGACCTCGAAGATCGAGGTGTAGGTGTTGAGGATCTGCCCCGGCCCGGGGGCGACCGGGATGGTGTCGGTCACCATCAGGTTCCGCATGTTCAGCACGTAGACCGCGTTGTCGGTGGAGTTGGTGAAGAAGGCCTGGTGGTGACGGAAGGCCACGTGGCCCACGTGGGCGCCGATCCCGATACCCATCTCCTTGACGATCGCGAAGGTCTTGGCGTCGAGGAAGGAGACCGTGTTGTCGCCGTAGACCGTGGTGACGATGTAGCGCCCCTCGGGGTCGAGGTAGGCGTGGCCCTCACCGTTGCCGGCAAGCTTCAGGGAGTGGAGGAGGCCGTAGGTGGTGGTGTCGTAGACATTCACCGTGTAGCCGCCGAAGCCAGTGGAGCCGGGGCCGCGGTTGAGGAGCAGGAAGGCCGTCCCGTCGAGGGTGAAGTTGCCGTGATGCGCCTCGACGTTCTCCGTCGGGTCCACCGGGTTGTCGCTGTGGACGATGATGTGGGCGGTGCACTGGAGGGTGTCCATGTCCACCACGTCGATGGAGCCGGGAATCCCAGCATTCATGCTGCCCTCGTTCACCAGCCACACCTCGGAGTTATCCGGCCGGACGGCCATGTAGTGGTTCGGCGAGTTGACCGGGATGGTGGCCACCAGGGCGAAGTCGTTGAACGCGTCCCAGGCGTAGACCACGTTGTCCTTGCGGTTCTGGCCGAAGAGGTAGCGCGCGTCCCACGACCACGCCGAGTGCATCATGAAGACGCCCGCCACCCCCGGGTTGGCGATCGGGAAGTCGAGCTGCTTGTAGATGGTGTCGGTGGCGGTGTCGATGATCGTCATCCGCCCCTGGCCGAAGTGGTTGACCGCGCACCAGCGGCCATCCGGCGAGACGATCGGATGCTTGGGCTGGCTGCCGGTGGTGATCGTCCCGGTCACCGTGCGCGTCCGGGTGTCGATCACCGTCACCTCGCTCTGCCCCGCCCCGGCGTGGCCGACGTAGAGTTTGGTGCCGTCCGGGGTGGTCCCACCCAGGGCGGCGCCGGGGCCGGTGGGGAGGGTCGCCAGGACGTGATGGTTACGGGCGTCGAGGACCGTGGCGACCCCGCTCCCGCCGCCGGAGAGGACGTAGATCTGGTCTCCGAGGCGCGTGCCATGGGGGCCGGCGGCGGCCGGGGTGGCGGTCACCGCGAAGGCGATGGCGCCGGCGGCGAACAACAGAGTCTGGGTGCACTTCATGGGGTTTCTCCCTCGTGGCCGGTGGAGATCGCGGTAGCGACGGACCGGCCTTCCCGCCCCTACCGGCGCCCCGTGGTTCCCCCCTCGGGACGCGCCCCCCTCCCGCAAGCGATGTACCAGCGCCGCGGTGGCCGAACTACTTGGCGCCACGCCAGGGGGGCGCCGCCGCCACTGGCGGATGCTCGGGCACAATGCCCACCGCCGGGCGACCTGCCCGCCCCTCCCCGCGCCTCGGACCCGCCCCCCTCCCCGGACTCGGAGTCTGTCGGACTTGGTCGACCGTGGGCCGAGAAACAGCGGGCTCGAGTCCGGAGGGGGAGCCGTTCGTAACGCTACGGGGTCCGAGGAAACGAAGATCGGGGATCGGGGCCGGATCCGGGCCGCAATCCGCGCGGCCGTCGATCGCGACCAAAGTCCGACAGACTCCTAGACGGCGGGCGGCGGGGCGGCCAGCCAGGTGCGGATGCGTTCCAGGGGCGCCGCGCGCAGCTCCGCCGCGCGGCCCACGAGGAGGGCAAGGAACCCCTTGATCGAGCCCGTGCGTTCGAGGAGGGCGGCCAGCTCGTCGCGGCCGGCGTGGTAGCGGTGGTAGGCAAGCAGCCGGGCGTTGTTCAACGGAGTGTCGGCAAAGGCGCGGTAGCCGGGGGAGGTGAGCCCGCTGGCCGGGTCGTGGAGCCTCTCGCGGAAGGCCATGTAGAGGGTCTCGCGCCGCGCCGCCACATCGCGGGGGGCGGCGCGGTAGAGGTCGTCGAGCTGTTCGTAGAGGTCGTGGACGAGGGCCTCGAAACGGTGCGCCTCGGCGTAGCCCTCCTCCAGGCGCGCCAGGGCGGGGGAGCCGTCCCCCGCCTCGGCAACGGCGAAGGCGAGGGTGGCGCGCTCAGCCACGAAGGTGGCGAGGGTCTCGTCGAAGGGGACCTGTCCCTTGATGAAGAGGGTGGCGTGGGTGAGCTCGTGAAAGAGGGTGTCGGCGAGCTCCAGGGGGTCGTCGCTGACCATGGTCGAGAAGAGCGGGTCGGCGAGCCAGCCGAGGGTGGAGTAGGCAGGGACGCCGCGCAGGTAGGTCTCGTAACCGGCGGCGCGCAGCCGCCGCTCCTCGCGCTTGGCCCAGTTCAGCCGGAAGTACCCCTTGTAGGGGACCCGACCGACGATGGGGAAACGCCACTCGTAGGCCTCAAAGCGGTCCGGCGGACAGGCGGAGAGGTTGGTGGTGACGTACGGCCGCCCCACCGCGACAAAGGTGGCGTAGCTGTTGTCGACCTTGAGACCAAGGTCGCGCGCAAAGGCGCGAACCCGCTCCACCGACTGGAGCTGGTCGCGCAGGGGAGCCGGGGTGGCGGGGTCGGCCACCACCTCCGCCACCGGCCGGCGACGGGCGAGGAGGGCCAGGTGGTGGGCCGCGGTGTCCGCGAGGTAAGGGAGGCTACAGCCGCTCACCGCAACCCCGCAGGCAAGGGCAACCAGCAGCGGCCGGAGCCAGGGGGGGGTCCCTCTCGGTAAAGCCATCGGGAAATGGTTTTCAGATCGAGCCGCAAAAAAAACGCGAACCATGGACGGGAGGGGTGCGGCCCACGCCCACCGTTCGCCCCCACCACCACCTTGCCGGGGGTGGCATCCCCCCCGCGGGGGGGACTCCCCCCACTCCTTTCTACCTTCTACTTCCTCCAGACGCCCAGCGGCGCCAAACCCCGGACGCGAGGGGCTACTCGAAGCCCGGCGGCATCGGGATCGGCGCACCACCGGTGGCGAGATCGAGGGCCCGCTGGCGCCTCCCCTCGGCGACGGTGCGCGCGCGCGCCTCGAGGGCCATGTCGACCCGCCGCATGGTGGCGGCAAGCAAGCCAAGCATGAGGAAGGCGCCCGGCGGCAGGACCATGAGGAGCATCGGCTTGAAGGCGTCTCCTAGGAGGGGAATGCCGAAGATGGAGCCGTTGCCAAGGAGCTCCCGGCAGCAGCCGAGGGTGGTGATGGAGAGGGTGAAGCCAAGCCCCATGCCGAGGCCGTCGACGATCGAGGCGAAGGCGGTGTTCTTCGCCGCGAACCCCTCGGCGCGGCCAAGGATGATGCAGTTCACCACGATCAGCGGGATAAACAGACCGAGGGTCTGGTGGAGCTCGAAGAACCACGCCGCCATCGCCATGTCCACCGCGGTCACCAAAGAGGCGATCATCAGGATGTAGGCGGGGATGCGCACCTGGGCGGGGATGGCGTCCTTGACCAGGGCGATGGTGAAGTTGGAGGCGACCAGGACCGCGAGGGTGGCAACCCCCATGCCGATGGCGTTGGTGGCGGAGGTGGAGACCGCGAGGACCGGACACATGCCGAGCATCATGCGGAGGGTGGGGTTCTCCTTCCACAACCCCTGGGTGAGGACTGCCGAGAGCTTCATGAGTGGGCTCCTTGGGGGGCGGCGGCGGTGGGAATGGGGGCGGCCGGCGACGCAGCCGGGACCTTGTCCTTGAATGCCTGGTTGTACACCTCAAGCCCCGCCTTCACCGCGCCACACACGGCGCGCGGGGAGATGGTGGCCCCGGCGATGGCGTCGATCTCGCCGCCATCCTTCTTCACCACCAAGGACTCGGAAAGGGAGCGGCCCACGACCTGCGCCTTCCCCTTCCACGACGCCTCGGAGACGATCTTCGCGCCCAACCCGGGGGTCTCGGCGTGGGCGATGATCTCGACCCCGGTGACCCGCCCCGCGGGGCTCACCCCGAGGAGGATCTCGATGTCCCCGGAGAATCCCTGGTGGCTGATCACCGAGTACGCCTCGCCCACCAGCTTGCCCGCCTGGTAGGCCGGGTAGACCACCACCCCCTCCTTGCCGAGCTCCTCATCCAGCTCCACCTTCGCCTCGGCGGGGCCGCCGCCGGTGACCGGGATCACCTGGCGATCCGCCGCCGGCTGGTTGTCGTAGGGGGGGAGGACCTTCTGCACCGCCTTGAGCTTGTAGGCGGTCTGGCTCGCCTGGATCTTCGGGGCGGTGATCGTGTTGATCTCCGCCAGGAGGATGGCCGAGGCCACCGCGACCACCAGCAGGACGAGGACGAGTCGGTTGATGTTGACCATGGGGAGGACCTCGTTACGCCGCCGAGAGGTTGTGGCCGTAGGTACGCGGCCGAACCCAGCGCTCGATGAGGGGGACCGCGCCGTTCATGATGACGATGGCGAAGGAGACCCCCTCCGGGTAGGCGCCAAAGGTGCGGATGAAGTAGGTGAGGATGCCGCAGCCCATGCCGAAGATGAGCATGCCGCGGTTGGTCACCGGGCAGGTGACCATGTCGGTGGCCATGTAGAGGGCACCAAGGAAGAGGCCGCCGGTGACCAGGTGGTAGAGGGGCGGGGCGAAGTGGCCGGGGTCGATCCCCCAAAAGAGGGCGGCGACCGCCCCCACCGTGGCGATGTAGCTGACCGGGATGTGCCAGGTGATGTAGCCGCGGTAGAGGAGGAAGAGGCCGCCGAGGAGCAGGGCGATGACCGAGGTCTCGCCAAGGGAGCCGATCTGGTTGAGGCCGAGGAGGCCGTCGCGCAGGGGGAACTGGGAGACCACCTGGATCGACCCCTTCTGGATCAGCTCCTCCTTCATCAGCCCGAGCGGGGAGGCGGCGGTGACCACGTCCACCCCGAGGTTGACGAACCCTTGGCCGGGCTTCATCCAGGTGGTGAGCTCCACCGGCCAGGAGATGAGGAGGATCACCCGCGCGATCAGCGCCGGGTTGAAGGGGTTGTGGGCGAGGCCGCCAAAGAGCTGCTTGCCCACCCCGATGGCGAGCGCGCCGCCGAGGAGACAGATCCACCACGGCGCCGAGGGCGGCAGGGTCATCGCCAGGAGCAGACCGGTGACCAGGGCGGAGCCGTCGGTGACCGTGAGCCGGCGTCCCATGAGGCGCTGCAACCCCGCCTCGGTGACCAAGCAGGCGGCGCTGGTGAGGGCGAGGACCTTCACCGCCTGCAAGCCAAAGCAGTAGACCGCCACCAGAATCGCCGGCGCCAGGGCGAGGCAGACGGTGTACATGATCCGGGGGATCGACTCGTCGCTCACCACGTGCGGCGAGGAGGAGGCCACGAGGATCAGCTCCTTCTTCGGCGGCCCCTTCTTCTTTTTCTTCTCCTCCTTCTCCGTATCCGCCGCGGCCGCCCCCTCCTTGGCCGCCCGCTTCTTGGCCCCCGGCCGCTCCGCGGCCGCGGGCGGTGCGCCGTCGCCCGTGGCCGGTGGTGCCGCTTGCTGCGCGCCAACGGGCGGGGTGGGAGCGCCCGCGGTGGGCGGCTCAGGGGGAGGGGTCGGGGTCGATTCGTCGGCCATGGTCACTTCGGGGGGGAGAGGTGGAGGGGGTTACGCGGCAACCTCGGGGGTCTTCGCCGCCGCCGCGCGCGCCGCCTGCCGGTCGCGCTTCTTCTGCCGCTCGGCAAGGATCTCGCGCTTGCCATAGCGGATGAACTGGACGATCGGCCGCTTCGAGGGGCAGACGTAGGAGCACGAGCCGCACTCGATGCAGTCGAAGATGTGGTAGCTCTCCAACGACTCGAGCATGCGGGTCTCACCGTAGTCGGAGAGGGCGGAGGGGACGAGCTGCACCGGGCAGCCGCGCACGCACATGCCGCAGCGGATGCACGCCTCGTAGTCGTGCGGTGGCAGCTCCTCCTTGGCAAGGACCAAGATGCCGGAGGTCCCCTTGATGATTGGCACGTCGAGCGACGGCACCGCGATCCCCATCATCGGGCCGCCGTTGATCACGGTCCCCATGGTGCCGGTGAAGCCACCGCACAGCTCGACAAGCTCGCCAAAGGGGGTACCGATGCGGGCGAGGAAGTTGCGCGGGTTGGCGATCCCGGCACCGGTCACCGTGGTCACCCGCTCGGTGAGGGGCTCGCCGTAGCGACAGGCGCGGACCATCGCCACCGCCGTGCCGACGTTGTTCATCACGATCCCGAGGTCCATGGGTAGGCCGCCCGACGGCACCTCCCGCTTGGTCACCGCGTAGATGAGCTGCTTCTCGCCGCCCTGCGGGTACTTCACCTGCAACGCGGCGACCCGCAGGGCCGGGTCGCCGTGGGTGAGCTCCTGGAGGTGGCGGATCGCGTCGGGCTTGTTCGCCTCGATCCCGATCACCCCCTCCTTGGCCCCCACCACCCGCATGATCAGGCGCAGGCCGGCGATGACCTCGGCACCGCGCTCGAGCATGAGCAGGTGGTCCGCGGTGAGGTACGGCTCACACTCGACACCGTTGAGGATCACCGTGTGAATCGGCTTCTCCGCCGGCGGCGCGAGCTTCACGTGCGACGGGAATGTGGCGCCACCGAGGCCGACGATGCCGGCCTGGTGGATGATCTCGCGCAACTCCGCGGGGGGCAGCTCTAGGTAGTCGGGGCGGTCCACGAGCAGCCCGTCGAGCCAGGCGTCCGCGCCGTCAGACTCGATGGTGACGCACTCGACCCACTGGCCGGTGGCGGAGTAGGCGGGACCGATCTCCTTCACCGTTCCGGAGATGGAGGCGTGGATCGGGGCGGAGACAAACCCCTTGGCGGTGGCGATCACCTGGCCGCGCTTCACCTGCTCCTTCTTCTTCACCACCACGTCGGCGGGCGCGCCGATGTGCTGGGCCACCGGGATGATCACCCGACTCGGTGGCGGCGCCACCTCGATGTGGCCGTGGTTCGTCCGCTCCTTGCAGGTGGGCGGATGGATGCCGCCGCGAAAGGTGAGGAGGGTAGAAAAGAGACCCATAGACGCTCCGCCGACGAGGAATCCGCGCGCCCGCAACCCGCCGCGACCACGCCGCGCAAAACGGCCGATGGTACGGGCGTGAACCCCATCAGGGCAAGAAACAACGCCCCGAGTTTTCTTGACCGGTGGGCGCACCCACCGGTCTAATGGCGTCCTCGAATGGCCCAAACCCGCGGGCCCGAACGGAGAGATCCATGTTTGGCATCGGCATGCCTGAGCTCCTGGTGATTCTGGTGGTCGCTCTGTTGGTCCTGGGGCCGAAGCGGCTGCCGGAGATTGCCAAGTCCCTCGGCCGTGGGATCGCCGAGTTCCGCAGGGCGACCAGCGAGGTGCGCAGCGCCGTTTCCACCGAGCCAACCCCGGCGCCGGCGCCGCGGCCGATCCATTTGCCACCGCCCCCCGCGCCGCAGACGCCGGAGCTGTTCCCCCCCGGCACGACCGCGGGGACCCACGCGGTCGTGGCGACCCAGGCGGCTAGCGCCCTCGACACCGCCAAGGCGCAGGGTGAGGTGGGCGAGGCGAGTTTGCCGCCCGCCACGCCGGCAATCGAGGCGGCCGCCGCCGAGGTCCGGCGTACCGAGGACGGCGCGCACCATGGCTGACGTGGAGATGCCCCTCACCGGGCATCTCGAAGAGCTTCGCGCCCGCCTCCTGTGGGCGGTGGCGGCGCTGGGCATCGGGTTCGCCGCCTCCTACGCCTTCTCCGCGCGGATCATCACCTTCATGGAGATCCCGCTGAAGCGCGGCGCGCCGGATACGAGCTTGAACTACTTCAGCCTGATGGAGCCGTTCATCACCCACCTGAAGGCGGCCTTCTTCGCCGGCCTGCTCCTCGCCCTCCCGGTGATTTTCTACCAGCTCTACCGCTTCGCGGCGCCCGGGCTGCTGCCCGCGGAGAAGCGCTACGTCATCCCCTTCGTCCTCTTCGCCACCCTCTTTTTCCTCGCCGGGGCCGCCCTCGCCTTCGCCGTGGTCCTGCCGTACGCGGTGGCGTTTTTTCTCCACTTCGACCCCACCCTCATTGCCACCCTCAACGTCTCCAAGTACCTCGGCTTCGCGATCACCATGATGATCACCTTCGGGCTGATCTTTCAGCTCCCGGTGGTGGTCTTCGTCCTCACCCGCCTCGGTCTCCTATCCCCCGAGTTCATGACCCACCACCGGCGCTACGCCATCCTCGCCACCTTTATCATCGGCGCCATCCTCACCCCGCCGGACCCGGTGACCCAGTGCCTCCTGGTGGTGCCGCTGCTGGTGATGTACGAGCTCTCCGTGTGGGTCGCACGCGCCTTCTACACCGGCCGGGCGGAGGCGCCCGCGGCGGAGGGGCAGGAGACGAGCGGGGGGGCGGAGCTGCCCTGAGCTGCGCCGCCACCCGCCGGCTACGCCACCACCCGAGCGCCGGTGAACCGGCCCGTAGTGACAGCGCCCGCCGCTTCCGGCAACATGCCTATTATTGGATCCTTTTGATTGGACACGGCTCTGAGGAAGCCATTTGGGGAGCGTCTCCCCCCTGCTGAGGTCAGGAAATACCCCTTTGGTTTGAAGGGGTTGGAAGAATGGTTGGCGACACGGGTGGCCTTGACACCGGTTTTGGGCGATCCGTAAGGTCCGCGTTTCTGTCCCTTCCGGCCGCGCCTGTTTTCGGAGACACACTACCGGTGATGGGAGAAGGCCTATGAGGAGGGATCCGATGCGATCGGAAGGGCGAACGGTGAACCAGACAACAGGCGTCGCCACCCTGGCCTGCGGGGTGGTCGCCGCGCTGCTGCTCGCGGGAGGGGCAACCGCCGACGTCCGGGCCCTCATCCAGGACCACGCCACCGCCTGCGGCTACACCGCCGAGGATGTGGAGGTCCTGGTCTCCGCTGCCGAGGTGTACGCCACCGGCGGTGAGGCGGTGGAGGCCTTGGTGGCGAAGAACGTCTCCACCTGCCAGCCCGCGGACCAGCTCGCCCAGGTGCTGATCATGGGGGCGAAGGAGGAGCGGCCAAGGACCAGCCCCACCGCCGCGGCCAGCGACCGGATCGAGCCCGACCTCACCACCCCAGAGCTGCCGCCGGACCACCCACCGGAGACCCCACCGGAGTTCGCGACCCTCCTCGATCCGGGCGAGGCCATCCTCGACCCCACGGACAACCCGAGCCCCGACTTCCGCCTCACCCCGGCGGCCTACGCCGACGTGGACACGCGGCTGCCGAGGGTCAACCCGTTTCCCGAGTTGCCCGACCTCCCCTTCCACGACCTGATCCTGATCGACGGCTTCCCGCTGCTCCTGCCCGACCTCCCCTTCATCCGCATCTTGCCGGTGAACCACCAGGAGCTGCTGGTGCCGGGTGAGCTGATCGTCGCGGGCATCATCCCCACCGGCACCCTGGCGGCGCGGGTGGCGATTGCCAGCCACTTTCTCGCCGGCACCGCCCTGGTGGGGATCAGCGGCAACACCATCGACCGGCCCCAGCTCCCCCTGGAGATGCTCGGTCTGGTGGACGTGAAGAACGTCCTCGGCCTGCCGCGCCTGATCCCCCAGTTTCCCCTGTGGAAGGCGCTCCCGAAGCGGCCCGACCTCCCGTTCGTGAAGGTGGCGAAGGTCGGCCTCCACGACTCGCCCATTGGCCTCCGCCTCCTCACCCCGGACTTCCCCTTCGGCGACATCGACATTCCGTTCGTGAACAAGCGCGGCAGCTTCCACGGCATCCCGATCCTCGAACCCGACATCCCCTTTATCTCTCTCGACATGCCCTTCGTGGACGAGGTGGCGGACGCGGGCGGCTTCCCCCTCCTGGCACCCACCATCCCCCTGGTTCCGCCCCTGTTGCGCCCGTTCGTCGACAAGGTCGGCGAGTTTGGCGGCCTCCCGGTCTACGTCCCGGACCTGCCGCTCTTGCCCTCCTCGCGCATCGTCTCCATCGCCGAGCGCATCGCGCACTCCCTCTAGGTCAGCCCCCCCCCTGGTCTCTCGTCCACCACCACCCTACCCTCGGATCCATGCTCACCCCCATCCGCCTGCGACACCTGATCGCCCTCCTTGCCCTGTGGCTCACCGCCTGGCCCGCCGCTGCTGCGGTCAACTACGACGAGCTTCTCGCCCCGAGCAACGCCACGGCGGCGCAGCACGCCTTCGTGCGCGCCACCGGCGAGTCGCTCATCGCCAAGGGGCTCGCCGAGACGCAGGTGGAGGCGATCATCCGCACGGGCGTGGCGCGCCGGCTTCCGGTGCGTTCGATCGTGCGGATGCTGTTCGTTGCCGCCGACCTCGCCATTCCCGGCCGGGTACCGGCGCGCGTCGAGGTGGACCTCCTGCCGCCGTTGCAGATGTCGATCGAGGACGTGGAACGGATGATGCCCGCGGTGGCGCCGGCGACCCCGTTTTTCACCACCGCCCTCCTCGATCCCGACACGGTCCCGGGCCACGACTTCAAGCAGGGTTACTTCACCACCCCCACCGGCAACCACCACCCCCGGAACATCCGCAACCGCTTCCAGGACCTCCCCTGCATCGACATCCACTGGGGATGGGCGCCGGCCTTGCCACACCTGCCGATCATCACCCCGGACCTCCCCTTCATTCGAACCCCGGCCTACTCGATTGCCTCCTTTGTGTTCAGCAATCTGCCCGACGTGCCGCTGGTGGACCTGAAGCGGGGCCGCTTCCTCACCCCGGACGTCCCCTTCGTCGACATCGACATTCCGTTCCGCGACAAGGGGGGCGAGTTCCTCGGCATCCCATGGCCACGTCCCGACATCCCCTTCTTCAAGTTCGACCCGCCCCTGGTGGAGCTCAACACCTGGCTCTTTGGCCGGCCGATCCTCACCCCCGACATCCCGTTCATGGACCTGAAGACCCCCCTCGACGACGTGATCGGCTTCATCAAGCGCCTGTAAGCCCGCCCGTCACGACCCCCACGCTGAACCAACCGCCCGCCCCTGGTGGCGGCCGCCCTGAGAAAGCCTATGCGACCTTTCGCCCAGCTCCCCATCTTTGCCGCGTGGTTCTGCCTCCTCGCCCTGGCTCCTACCGCCCGCGCCGAAGAGACGGCCACCCCGACCAGCCATGCGGACGAGGCGGCGGATGAGGGCGAGAGCCTCAACGCCATGGTCGCGGACCTCGAAGGAGAACACGCCACCCGGCGTGACGACCTCAAGGATCCGCACTACCTGAAGGGGGTCTACCACTTCATGAACGGCGAGTACGACCCAGCCTTGAAGGAGTTCCTCGCCGGTCTCGAAGACAACCCGAAGAACCCGTACCTCCACTACTCGCTCGGCTACACGTACTACAAGATGGGCAAGCCCTCCCTGGCGGCCCAGTACTTCGACTCGGCGCTCCAGCTCAAGGACGACGAGGCAATCTTCCACTACATGGCCGGGGTGGCGAAGTACGACAACAGCGACCTCGACGGCGCCGAGCACGCCTTCAACGAGGCGATCCGCATCGCCGGTCCCTCCCAGTACGCCGAATCGGCGAAGAGCTACCTGCAGATCCTCGAGCGGCAGCGGCAGAACCACTCGGTCAAGGCAGAGCAGGACAAGAAGTGGCGCCTGAAGACCTACGTCTCGGTGGAGTACGACGACAACATCCTGCTGACCAACGAAAACCTGGTGGTCAACGGCGAGGAGCTCGACGACACCGACACCCTGGTCAACCTCTTCCTCGCCGGTGAGTACGACCTGTGGAGCAAGACGGATCGCCGTCTCACCGCCCGCTACGCCTTCTTCCAGTCGCTCCACGACGCGATCGACCAGTTCGACTACCAGCGCCACGACCTCGGTCTCGGCTACCAGCAGTACTGGCAGAGCCCGTGGGCGCCGATGGTCTTCGGCCTGCGCTATGCCTACTACTGGGATCTCCTCGACAGCAACGACTTCCAATCCACCCACAACGTCTTCGCAGATGCCAAGGCGTTCGAGGCGCACAACCTCGCCACCGCCTTCGAGTACCACTATCAGAACATCAGCGCCGAGGATGACCAGTACGACTACCTCGCCGGTGAGACCCACAACACCGACCTGAGCGAGCTGTGGTTCTTCCACGACAAGAAGGGGTTCCTCCAGTGTGGCTTGCGCTTCGGCAAGGAGGATCGTGACGACCAGACCGGCGAACAGATCTTCTTCGGCCGGACCCGCTTCCTCCGCCTGGTGAAGGTGGAGCGGCGCGACTTCTTCCGCTCCTACTCCTTTGACCAGAAGGGGATCTACCTCAACGCCCACGTGCCGATCTACGACGAAGCCACGGCCGCGGATTTCGGCATCGAGTTCCTCACCAAGGACTACAACGACGACGACATCCTCTACCTCAAGGCGAACAAGCGGTTCAGCAAGGCGCGCAACGACGACCAGCAGCGCTACACCGCCGCCCTCAGCCGCCAGCTCAACGACCACCTCGCCCTCGGCGTCCAGTACCGCCACGTGAAGAACGACTCGAACTTCGACGGCTCCGACGGTGAGCCGGACCGTGCGTACGACCAGAACGTCTACGGCCTCAACGTCACCGGGACCTTCTGATCCGGCGCCGCCTCCCCCTTCGAAAGGCCCCGCGCGGAGCGCGCGGGGCCTTTTTTGTACGCCGCCGCTACTGCTCCTGCAGGGCGTGGGTGAAGTACTTCAAGACGTTCGTCACCTCGGGCGGAGGGGCGCCGTCGCGACCGCCGCGCAGGGTGAAATCCAGCACCACCTCCACGTCGAGACCCGCGTCGTCCATCACCCGCAGCACGTCCCCGACCAGCCCCGAGTCGGCGGTCGCCTCGCGTGCCGCCACCACCCCCGCGGGGGTGAAGTAGAGCTCCAGAGGCCCCCCCAGCTCCGCAACCAGATCGTCCACCACCACCGGGGAGCCCACCGGCGGGACCGGAGCAAAGCTGGTCACCGTATCCGCCCCCTCGGTGGCCAACGCGATCGCCACCTCGCCGTCCGCCACCCGCACCTGCGCCCGCCGCCCCTTCTGGCGGCAGACCACGGTGGTGGTGTTGTTCTCCTGGGTTGCCTCCCACTCGTCGCAGTGGGGGTCGAGGAGCTCCGCCGCCGACTCCACCTTGGCGATCCGCCCCACCGTCGTGCTGCACCCCGGGGAGAAAAAGCAGGCAAGCTCCGTGTTCACCTTGAGACGATCGATGAAGGAGCCGGTGGAGCGCAGGCGGAGGGTCGATTCGAGGGTGACTGCGTAGCTTCCCGCGATCTCCCCGCTGCCGGTCACCTCCCGCGCCAGGACCTCGCCCGCCTCACTGGTAAGCGACCCATCCTGGCTCGACGACGAAATCCCACACCCCGTGGCGAGCAGCAGCAAGAGGAAGGGGAAGGGACGCATGGAGAGGTAACCCGCCCCTTTGTCGGCGCCCCACCGGAAAAGGGCAAGGCGGGGAGCGAAGATCCGGTCCCCAGCGACCCTCCCGCCGCCCATCCCGCGCCCCACCGCCGGTGGCCGGGCGAGCCACAGGGTTCAGCCTCACCGTGCCACCACGAACCACAACGCGCCCGCGCCCGCCAGCCGGCGCGAGCCACAGGGTTCCACCGTTACGCCCCCTTCGCCCCGGGCATGGCCATCAAGGCCAGGAGCCTGCCGACCCATGGGAAGATGGTTTGTAGAGGGGGCCGCAAAGGAACGCGCATGGGCGCGAATCGTGGAGGGGAGCAGACGACCCACGCGCGGGAGTGGGGCGATCGGCTCCGCCCGGAGTGCACCCCGGCGGCGCCACCGTCGTCACGACCGATCGCCCCCTTTGCGTCCCTGCCTCTCCGCGCGAGCCCGCCTGCAAGGCGGGCGTTGCCCCCCGCGCGTCTCCGGCAGCGTCGAGGTCACGGTGGGAAGATGGTTTGTAGAGGGGGCCGCAAAGGAACGCGCATGGGCGCGAATCGTGGAGGGGAGCAGACGACCCACGCGCTGTAGGAAGTAGGAAGGGGTGGGTGTCGCGGGCGAACGGCCAACCCCCGTGCCCGCCTTGAAGGCGGAATCGCGCAGAGATGCGGAGGGGAGACGCGGGGGAGGGCGGTGGCGCCGGCGGTGAAGCAACCGGAGAACAACGGTGCGGGGCTGGAAGGCACATAGTTTGGGGTCAGGCCTTTACTTTCTACTCCCAGTCCAGCACCGGACTCTGATGCGCCACGGTGGAGTAGAAAGTAAAGACCTGACCCCAATCCGATCCCGGCGGCGCGGCCACTTCGCCCCGTGGGGATGAAGCGCCCACCCCTTTTCACCTTCCTACTTCCACCTGCGATTCAGCCGACACCAGGCGGGGCGGTGGACACACCCATCCGCGTCGCCCCCGATCGCTAGGGGAGGCCGGGGGCTGGCGCGCTTCGCGGGTCGTCAAGAGCCCGTGGATCCATGCGGCCGCAATCGATCCACCGCTTTTCGGAGGCGAGCCACACGGTCTCCGCGTCGGTCAACACGCCGCCACCCTGCCAGCCCGCCCGCGCCGGTGGAAAATGGCCTAAAGCCGCCCTACGCCGTGACCGCGCCGAGCAGGGAGTGGAAGAGCACAAGGCCGTCGGTGGAGCCGAGCAACGGCTCCGCGGCACGCTCCGGGTGGGGCATCATTCCGAGGACGTTGCCTGCCCGGTTACAGATGCCGGCGATGTTCGCGAGCGAGCCGTTCGGGTTCGCAGGCTCGGTAATCTCACCCGCTGGCTCGCAGTAGCGGAAGACCACCTGGCGATTCGCCTCCAACTCCGCGAGGGTCTCCGGGTCGGCGTAGTAGTTACCCTCGGCGTGGGCAATCGGGATGCGCACCACCTGGCCTTCGGTGTAGGCGCGGGTGAAGGGGGTGGCCCCGTTTTCCACCCGCAGGGTCTGCTGCTGGCAGACGAAGCGCAGGCCGTCGTTGCGCCGCATGGCGCCGGGCAAGAGGCCCGCCTCCAAGAGGACCTGAAAGCCGTTGCAGATCCCGAGGACCAGACCACCCCCGGCGGCAAAGTCGGCCACCGCCGCCATCACCGGCGACAGGCGGGCGATCGCGCCGGCGCGCAGGTAGTCGCCGTAGGAGAAGCCACCCGGGACGATGATGCAGTCGAGGTCCGGCAGGCGCTCCTCCTTGTGCCACAGGTAGACCGCCTCGCCACCCACCACGTGCTTCGCGACGTGGTAGCAGTCGTGGTCGCAGTTCGAGCCGGGGAAGACGACGATGCCGAAGTTCATGGGTCCACCAGGGGCGCGGGCGAAGAGCGGGCTAGGAGCCAGTCGGACTGGGTCGATCCGGTGGAACGGCTAGGGCGCTTACGCCCGGAGGAGGTTGGGGGTCCCGGCAAAGCTGGCCGCCAATGAGCACCCCTCCACGCGCCTGAACGCGCAGGGTGGTTCACCGCACAGAAGACGGAGGCCGCGGAGGAGAGCCTCAGAAATCGAACCGCGACCTCCTCCGTCGCCTCGGTAGTGCCAGCCGCCTTGTAGGCGGAGCCGTCGCGACCGGAGGGTGTGGGCCGCACCTCGCGATCCATGATTCGCGCCCCTT
Source organism: Nitrospirae bacterium CG2_30_70_394 (assembly GCA_001873295.1). Taxonomy (GTDB): domain Bacteria; phylum CG2-30-53-67; class CG2-30-53-67; order CG2-30-70-394; family CG2-30-70-394; genus CG2-30-70-394. The sequence goes on from MNYW01000097.1 coordinate 20,080, forward strand.
GACGTCCATTCGCGTCCATTCGCGGCTCGATCCAAAAAACCTTTTCCAATGCCGTTTTCCAGCGGGACCGCCCGCCATCCGACCACCTGCCGCCCCACCCCGTCGGCCAAGTCCGGCCGGCGCCTACGCGATTTCGAAGGTGTACTCCTCGATCACCGTGTTGGCGAGGAGGCGCTCGCACATGTCGCGGACCTGCGCCTCCTGTGCCGCGCGGTCGCCGCCGGCGAGGTCGATCTCGATGAGCTTGCCGATCCGCACCTGCGTAACGCCGGTGAAGCCCAAGGAGTCGAGGGCGTGGCGCACCGCCTTGCCCTGTGGGTCGAGGACCCCTTGCTTGAGGGTGATGTGGATCTTCGCCTTCGCCATCGCGATCGCCTCGCTAGAGAGTCGGGGGTGGGGCGGCGGCCGCGGCGCCTTGCGGCCACGCCGGCGACCTAGACCCGGGGGGGCCTAGTCGGCGAGGACCCGCGCCAGGACCTCTTGGTAGGTCTCCTCCACCTGGCCGAGGTCGTGGCGGAAACGGTCCTTGTCCTTCTTCTCGCCGCTCTTCATGTCCCACAGACGCATGGTGTCGGGGCAGATCTCGTCGCCGAGGGTGAGGCGGCCCTCCGCGTCGAGCCCGAACTCCACCTTGAAGTCGATCAGCTCCAGACCGCGCTGGGCGAAGAAGGCGGTGAGGAGGTCGTCGAGCTGGCCGGCGATCCGCTTCACCTCATTCAGGGTCTCCTCTTCCACCAGGCCGAGGGCGAGGATGTGGTCGTCGGTGAGGAGCGGGTCGCCGAGGGCGTCGCTCTTCAGACTGAACTCGATGATTCGGCGGCGCGCCGCGGTCCCCTCTTTCACCCCAATGCGCTTGGCCAGAGAGCCGGCGATTCGGTTACGGACGATCACCTCGATGGGGAGCATGGTGAGACGCCGGACCACCATCCGCCGGTCGTCGGTCCGCTCCACGAAGTGGGTGTGGACGCCGTGCGCCTCCACATAGCGGAAGAGGTGCTCGGACATGCGGTTGTTCACCACCCCCTTGTCGTGGATGGTGCCGCGCTTCTTGGCGTTGAAGGCGGTGGCGTCGTCCTTGAAGTGTTGCACCAACAGCGTCGGATCGTCGGTGGCGTAAAGGATCTTCGCCTTGCCCTCGTAGACCTGCGCGCGTGTCTCCATCAGTACTGCCTCTCCACGCCGGTGGCGTCGACCCAGCCGGTGCGCTCACCCGCCAGTTTCACCTGAATCCAACCCGGCAGCTCACCCGCCGCCTCGAGCAGATCGCCCGGCCCGACCTGAGCGACAGCGGCGGTGCGATGGTCGGCGCCGGCGCGGATCTCCAGGGGGCGGTTCACCTTGACGTTGCCAGTTACCGGGCGGATCTCGCGCGGCGGGTTCGGGTCCACCGGCAGGCTGAGGCGGTCGGTGAAGTCGATGCCGAAGCCGCCCTCGTGGATCCGCACATGCAGCCCCACCTCGCGCACCGCCACCTTGGGCGAGATCAGCAAGGTCCGCGTCACCTCGACCACCTGGTCTGGCGCAAGGAGGTCGATGGGGCGATCGAGCCCGCGCACCGCCACCCCAGCGGTATCCACCGGGGTGAGCTCAACCTGCACGTCGTGCGCTGGGCCGGCGCCGCCGTTGCGCACCGCCACCGCCACCGCCGCCGCCTCACCGAGTTGGATCACCCCGTCGCCGTTGCCCACCGAATCGCCGCTCATGTCGTCCACCACCCGGACGCTGTAGAGGAACTCAGGCCTGGGCAGGGCCTGCACCTGCAACGCCCCCTCGACGCCGCGCGGCACGTAGCCCGCTGCCTCGCTGAACTCGATAGCAAACGGGATCTCGCCGACCGCCAGATCGACCGGCAGGTCGATGGTCTCGGTCCACTCCCGGCGACTCGCCGGCGGAACGCGGCCGAAGTAGTAGGTCCGGCCGTCGAGGGCCGGATGGGGCGAGGTGAGGCGCGCCTTGGCGCGGAAGAGGTCACCCTTGCCGCGGTTGTAGAGGACCACCGTGATACTCAACCGGTCACCCGCCACCACCTGGCCATTCTTCGGCGACGAACGCACCTCGGCCACCGGGTAGGGGGGCAGGTCGTTGTTGCCCACCGACCAGTCGACCTCCTGCCCCTGGGCGCGCAGGCGCGCCACCGCCAGGAGATCGTCGACGCCGCCAGTGGGCACCAGAGTGGCGCCGTCGTGGGTCGCCACCGCCAGGGCGTCACCCTCGACGCCGATCGCGACGCCACAGCCGTCGGCCACCGGCTGCCACCGCTCCACCAAGGTACCGGCGGGGATCTCCCACAGGATCGCCTCGCCATCCTCGGCGGCGGAGAGGAGGGAACGGCCGTCGGCGCCGAAGCGCAGCGCCCGTACCCACGTCTTGTGCCCCTCCAAGGTGGCGAGCTCGCCGCCGCTCTCCAGGTCCCAGAGGCGGATGGCGTTGTAGTTCTCCATCGCGAAGGTGTGGCCGCCCGCATCGATCGCCGCCGCATCGCCCCACACGTCGGGGAAGGTGTAGCGCCGCACGAGGCGGCCACTCGCCAGGTCGTAGAGGCGCAGGCTCTTGTCCCAACCCCCGCTCCACAGCCGCTTGCCGTCGGTCACCACCAGGCTCACCGCCCCCCCGTGGCGCGGCAGGGTCGAGACGCGACTGCCGGTCTCGGCGGTCCACACGCCGACCCCCCCGCCCTTGTCGCCGACCACCAGAAACCGACCCTCCGGGGTGAAGGTAAGGGCGGTAATCGGCGCCTCCGCGGCGGTCAGACGGTGGCTAAGGCGCTGACTCCCGAGGTCCCACACCGCCACCTGGCCACCGGCGTCACCCACCGCCAACAGGCGGCCGGACTGGGCCACGGCCACCGCGTACGGTCCCTTGGCCAGGGGTCCAAGACGGGCAACCCGGCCGTCCAAACCCTGGCGGGCGAGGCTATGGCCGCGGTCGGCGTAGAGGAGGCTGCCGTCAGGGAGAAAGGCGAGGAGCGGCGCACACGGCGCCACGTCGCGAAGCTGGCGCACCCCAAGACCGGGCCCGCCCGCGCCACCGAGGGATTCCACCGCCGCCTGCAGATGGGTGGACGGTGCGCCGCCAACCCTCCCCGCCGGCGCCGGCGTGGACGCCTTGCGCGGCCAGAAGTGGAGACGGGCAAATCGTCCCTCGTGCGCCTGACCGGCTACCCCCGGTGCGACCTCCGCCTGGGGGTGGATCAGCCCCCCGCCGGGGGAGGTGGGCGCGGTCTGCACGGCCGCCGCCGCCTCGCGGCGGTGGAACAGGCGCCCCCACCGCCCCTCCGCAGGTACCTCCGCCACCGCCGGAGCCCCCTCCGCTGGAGGAGCCACCTGCCCCGCCCCACCCGGAGCGCTCGCCGCCCCCGCCGCCGCCGCGGCCGTGGTGTCGTGGGGGCGAAAGCGCTCCAAGCGCGCGCACCCGGCGACCAACACGGCCACCAAAATCGTGGAGAAAAGGGAACGCAGGGGCAGGTTTGTCACGCGGCTCACCGGGGAAAAAGGCGCGGGCGAGACTCCCGCACGGCCTGCTGAGTGTCAAGCCGAAGAGACCCCTTACCGCCTCGCCGACCGCCATCTTGCGGGCCGCGACCCGGCCCGCCCGCGGCCTGCCGCGCACCCCGCGCCCGCACCCCGCGCCCCCTACGGCGCCGGCAAGGAGCGCATCACCTCGGCGACCGCGGCGCGGGCGAGGTCGAGGGTCTCGTGCTGGAGCTCGCTGGGCGTGCGCACGATCCCCCCGGCGAGCTGCTGGCGCCAGACGAGACGGCCGTCGCGCAGGTCGTGGAGGGTCATCTCGATCGACACGGTGACCGCGTTTTCCAACCCGCCGGCGGGCGGCTCTTCCCACTGGCTCACGGTGGTCAGCAGGAGCAGGTCGGCCTGCAGGGCGCGGCGGAGGATGGCGACGTCGAGCTGGTCAAGGGTGGCGAGGGTCGCCTCCGTCTCCCCCCGCGCCTCCTCCGGCGCGAGCTGGTACCCCGTCCGCGCCAACCGCGCCACCGCGGCCGAGCGCACCGCCTCCAAGACCTCGCCGCGGTGAAGCGCCCCGCGGTCAAGCTGCATCTCATCCAGATCGAGGCGCACCCGGTGGCGAAAGGTGAACCGCGGATTCGCCCCCGCCGACGGGCTCACCACCGCCACCACCGGCGCCGGTTGCTGGGTGGCGGGCGGCGCGTGGCCACAGGCCACGAAGACGAGGACGAGACCAAGCAAGAGGGGGGCGCGAGTCATGCACCAGTAGAGGGGATCGGCGGCGCGAATCGCAAGTAGCTTGGGGTCAGGCTTTAACTTTCTACTCCCGGCCCAACACCGGACTCTGATGCGCCACGGTGGAGTAGAAAGTAAAGACCTGACCCCAATCCGATCCTGCAGAGGCGCGGAAGGAAGGTGGCGCGGGGGAGGGAGGTGGCGCCGGCGGTGAAGCCACCGGAGAACAACGGTGCGGCTGGAAGGCGCCGCGGCGCGGCAACTTCGCCCCGTGGGGATGAGGCGCCCACCCCTTTCTACCTCCACCTGCGATTCAGTCCACGCCAGGCGGCACCACGGCGGGCGCACGCACTCTTTGGCGCCGCCACCCAAGACCTCACCCACCATCGCAACGGGACGCTGGGGTTGGACCGCTTCGCCCGCCGTCGAGCCGCCGGTGATCCCTCCCTGCCGACCCCGACGACACCCCGTTGACCCTCCGGGATCCACGGGCGGCTCGGGGCCGCTGGTCATCCCTCCCCTTCCAGGGCGGCGAGGGCGGCGGGGGTGTTGACGTTGGTCCACGCCGCGGCGAGGTCGACCCCCACCGCCGGGGTCGCCACCTTCGGGTGGCCTCCGATCACCCGCGGCGCCAGCCGCCCCGCCGTGGCCTCGCCCTCCAGCCAGTGGAGCGCCTGCGGCTCGTAGGCAGCGAGGAGCGGCTCGACGGAGCCACCGTGGCCGGGGACCACGGCCCACCGCCCCGGCCGCCGCCCCTGCTTCAACCACCCGACCGCCGCGGGGCTCACCAAGGGCAGGTCACACGCCGCCACCAGCCACGCCGCCTCCGGCGCCCAGCGATGGGCGGCGAGCAGCCCGGCCAGCGGCCCCGCCACCCCCGGCGGGTCGGGGAGACGGCGGAGGTGGGCGAGAGCGGGGGCGACCTCACCCCCACCGAGGAGCAGGACCTCCCCAACATGCGGGGCCAGCGCCGCGACCGAGATCTCCGCCAGACTCCGGCCGCCATGGGTGAGGAGCTGCTTCGGCCGCCCCATGCGGCGGCTGGCGCCGCCCACGAGGAGGCCACCAAAGAGCGGCCGCTCCACCCCCGCCGCGTCGAGCCACGCCGCGATCCGCGCCAGCAGCCGCTCCTCCCGCCCCGCCCCCCAGGCGAGCCACTCGGCGACCGCCGTCACCTGTGCGGGCACCGCCGAATCATCCGGGTGGGCAAGCCACACCTTGGGCAACGGCGTGAGCTTGTGGCCCTCCACTAAGACCAGGTCGTGGTCGAGGAGCAGACCGTCGATCACCGCCTCCAGCGCGGTGGCCCCCCCCGGCCGGCGCCGCCACGCCACCTCGCCGGGACCCCGCAGGCAGATGTCGGCGCCGGCGCGAAAGAGGCGGTCCGAGTCCTTGCCCGGGGTGTCCAAAGAGACGCCGTGGGCGTCGTGCTTCACCACCGCCACCGCCAGCCCCTGGCGGACCAGCTCGGGGAGCACCGCCTCCAACAGGGTGGTCTTCCCCGAACCAGACCAGCCGCACACCGCAAACGCCGCCCGCCCCGCTTTCATTCCCGCACCTCCAGCCGGCCGCTCCCCCCTGCCACCCATCGCCCCTGGCGCGCACGGCAAGAATCCGGCCTCACCGCGCCGCCTCCACCGCGCCGTCCGCGGCCGCCACCGCCGCGCCGTCCGCAACCCCATCCACCGCGAGGAGGAAGAGGGAGCGCGGCTTGAGGCTGGCGCGGACCGGACTCCCCGGGGCCAGGTGGAGGTCGTCGGCCGCGCACACCGGCAGGCGCACGTGGAGCAGCGGCGCGCCCGCGGCCACGAGGGTCACCTCCACCCTGCCGTCGAGGAGGAGGAGCTCCGCCACGGTCGCCGCCACCACGTTGGCCGCGACCTGCGGCCGCAAGGGGCGGTTCGGGTGGAGGAGCATCACCTCCTCCGGCCGGATCCCCACGAGGCAACCCTCCCCGGTGGGGGACGACCCCTCCACGACCAGCTCCAGGGGGAAGTCCACCAGACGCACCCTCCAACCGCCCCCCACCACCTCGCCCACCACCCGCCCCTCCCACAGGTTCTCCGGGGCGAGAAAGGCGGCCACCGCCGGATCGGCGGGGCGGTCGTAGAGGGTGCGCGGGGTGGCGAGCTGGCGCAGCCGCCCGTCGAGCAACACGCCAATCCGGTCGCCGAGGAGGAAGGCCTCCTCGCGGTCGTGGGTGATGTGCACGGCGGTAAGGCCCGACTCCCGGTGCAAGCCGCGCAAGAGGCGCTGGAACTCGCGCCGCCGGTGTGGGTCGAGCGCCGCACACGGCTCATCCAGCAACAGCAACCGCGGCCGGGTGAGCAGCGCCCGGCCGAGGGCGACCCGCTGTTGCTCGCCGCGCGACAGGGTGCGCACCGACCGCCGCCCCACGAGCGGCCCCAGATCGAGGACCTCGGTGAGGCGGGCAAGGAGGGGGCCATCGGGCCGCGCGCCGCGGCAAGTCACCCCCCAGCGGAGGTTCTCCGCCACGCCGAGGTGGGGCAGCAGCCCCAAGTCCTGCGGCACGTAGGCGATCCCCCGTGCCCCGGGCCGCAACGCCGCCAACGGCCGCCCGTCGAGCACCACCGACCCCGCGGCCAGGGGGTGCCAACCGAGCAGCGCCTCCAGCAAGACCGTCTTCCCCACCCCCGACGGCCCGACCAGCACCAGGTACTCCCCCGCCGCCACCGCCAGCTCCACCGGCCCGAGGTGAAAGCCAGGCAACCGCACCTCCAGCCGCGTCGCGGCGAGCAGTGGCGAGACCCTGGAAGGGGCGGGCGTGCGGATCATGGCAGAGAGCTCGCCCGTCTCAGGTGGGTCGCCCCACCACCCAACGCAGCAGGAGCAGGACGGCCATCGCCGCCGCCACCAACACCAAGGCGAGGCGGGCGGCGACCGCGAGCTGGCCCGACTCGAGGGCGATGTAGAGGCCGGTGGCCACGGTCTCGGTCCGCCCCGGGAGGGTGCCGGCAACGGTAACCGTGGCGCCGAACTCGCCGAGGGCGCGGGCGAAGGCGAGGACCGCCGCCGCCAGCAGCCCCGGCCGGGCGAGCGGCAGGGTGACGCGCCACAGGATTCTGGCGCGCGACGCGCCGTGCAGCTCGGCAAGCCGCTCCAGCCTTGGATCGACCCCGGCGAAGGCCGCCTCCGCCGTGCGCACCACCAGCGCCACCACCACGGTGAACTGCGCCGCCACCACCCCGGGGAAGGCGAAGAGGAGGCCGACCCCCCCCTCCAGCCAGCTCCCCGGCGGGGCGCGCAGGGAAAGCACGATGGCGGTCCCCACCGCCACCGGCGAGAGCAGGGTGGGCAGATCCAGCAGGGTGGTGATCACCCGCCGCCCGACCCGCGGAGTGCGCGCCAGCCAGAGGGCGGCTGGCACCCCCACGGCGAGGGCAAGGAGGGTGGCGCAGGCCGCACCCGCGAGGCTCACCGCCAGCAGGGAGGCGAGGTGGAGCGACCCCTCCGCCGGGGTGGCGGCGAGACGGCCGAGGCCGACCAGCAAGAGGAGCAGATAGGCGACGAGGAGGGCAGCGGTGGTCGCCGCTGGCCGCCCCCCCACCACCCCCGCCGGGACGATCGCCCGCCTCACCCCCCCTCCTCCGAGAGCAGGGGAGCGGTGGTGGCAAGGGGAGGCACGCCGGCCTTTCCGGGGTCGCCGTCAACCCCACCACCCGCTCCGCGTGGCGCACCCTCCCCGGCCGCGGGGGCGGGCGGCGCCGTGCGGTAGCCGTGGCGGGCCCAGATCGCCCTGCCCGACTCGGAGGCGAGCCAGGCCAGCACCCGGCGGGCCGCCGCCGGATCGCGGGCGAAGTGGGTCACCGCCCCGGGGATGGTGGCAACGCCGGGGATCAGGGCAGGGTCGAGAGGGACCCCCTCGATGCGCTCGGGAAACCAGGCGGCAAAGACCTCCCAGCCAAGGATCGCGTCGACCGCTCCGGTGGCGAGGAGGTTCGCCACCGCCGCGCACGACGGGGCGCGGCCGGCCTTGGCCATCACCTGGGTCTCGAGGTGGGCGCGGGCCAGCAGCCGGAGGCCGTACTCGCCGGCACACACGGTGCGCGGCTCGCCAAGGGCGACCCGCACCCCCGGCCGCAACAGGTCAGCCAGGGCGTGGATCTGCTTCGGGTTGTGCTTCGCCACCAGCAGGGCCGGCACCAGGTAGGCGAGGTCGGTGCGGCTGGCGGGGTCCACCACCCCGAGTTCGATCGCCCGCTCCAAATAGTCGTGGCTCCCCGGCACATAGAGATCGCCGCGGTGGGTGAGACGAAGCTGGGTCAGCAGCGCGCCGGAGCTGCCGAGGTTGGGGACCACCTCGATCTTGAGCTCCTGGCGAATCCGGGGGATCGCCTCCTCGATCACCGGCTGCGAGGCAGCGCCGGCGAAGAGGAGCACCTCCTCCGCGGCCGCCGGTGGCGGCAACAGAGCCACGACAAAAGCGGCAAGGGAATACCCGACCCCCGCCACGCCAGACGACCGCCGGAGGAGCGGGCGGTTCACCGGACGCTGCCACCCGTGGACCCGCCACGGACTCCACCCAGAGAGGCGACAGGAACCCTTCGAAGATCGCACAGCCGTTTCCTCTCCTTCCGTGGATTCCGTGGCGCGCCGTCTTGGCATCGTTCCCAAAGCGGCGCGGCTACCCCACGTCCACCCGCAGCGGTTGCACCACGGGGCTGGCGGGCGTGGTCTGGCGGCGCGGGTCGGCGGGGTGGGCGGTGTGGCCGCGCAGCAACTGCACCGCGTGGGGGAGGGTGGCGAGGAGGGTGGTGAGGTTCTCGGTGGCGGCGCGCTCGCTGCCGGGGAGGTTGACGATCAGGGTGGCGCGGCGGATCCCGGCCACCGCGCGCGAGAGCCAGGCGTGCGGGGTGATCGCGGCCGAGGCTCCGCGCATCGCCTCGGCCAGCCCCGGGACCTGCCGGTCAATCACCGCCAGGGTCGCCTCGGGGGTAACGTCGCGCGCCGCGCAGCCGGTGCCGCCGCAGGTGAGAACCAGGTCGAGGCCGCGATCCGCGAGCTCCTTCAGCGTGGCCTCGATCGTCGCCTGGTCGTCTGCCACGATCCGGCAGAGGGCGACGTGCGCCCCGAGTCGCTCGGTGGCCAGGCGCGCCACCGCCGGGCCGGCGGTGTCGATCGCCGCGCCGCGGCTACAGGTGTCGGAGCAGGTGACCACCGCCACCTGCATCTGGTCGCGCTCCACCCGCTCAATGACCCGCACCCCCGTCCCCGGCGCCACCTCCCCGCCGGCCACCACCCGGCCGAAGACGCCGAGGCGCGGCATGATGCAGTCGCCGGTGCGGTAGTAGATCGCGCACCGGTCGTGGCACACCTTGCCGATCTGGGTGATCTCGATCTCCGCCGCGCCGATTTCCAGGCGCGAGCCGATCCCCACCCGGTCGAGGGTGAGGCCGGTGACCACCAGGTTCTCACCGAAGGCACCCGGCTCCAGCTCCACGCCGAGGGCGCGCTGGGCCGCGATGTCCGCCTCCGCCAGCAGGCTCACCTGGCGGTGGCCAAAGCCGGCGTGGGCATCGCCGTCGACGCCGTGGTCCGCCACCAGGCGGATCGCCGCCACCGGGTGCTTCACCATCCCCTTCTTCTTCGAGGTGCAGACAAACGAAACGGTGCCGGTCATGGCGTACTCCTTGGGGGGGGAACAGGGGTGGAGCCCGCGCTTCTCACCGCTAGTCGCGAGCCCGGGCAACGGGGGGTCGATCCCGGCTGCCCGCGGGAGGCGCCGATTCCCATCGGCGATCCCGGCGCACGCGGGTCGCCGGTGCCACCGGCTCCTACCGTGGAGGAAGAGCCGGCCCCAAGAGGCGGCCAGTCGCGCGGGCTCAGCAAAGTCATGGGGAGAGAGGTGGGTTAGGCGTCCGGGGCGCGGTACTCCCCGGAGCGGCCGCCCGACTTGGCGACCAGGTGGAGGCCCTCCAGGTGCATCTCCTTGGAGAGGGCCTTGAGCATGTCGTAGAGGGTGAGGCCGGCGATCGCGCAGGCGGTGAGGGCCTCCATCTCCACCCCGGTGGGGGAGCGGGTGGCGGCCGACGCCGAGATCTCAATCCGGTCCGCCGCCGGGGTGAAGGCGACCTCCACGTGGTCCAGCGGCAGGGGGTGGCAAAGGGGGATGAGCTCCGCGGTGCGCTTCGCCCCGAGGATCGCGGCGATCCGCGCGGTCTCGTAGACGTTGCCCTTCGGCGTCGCGCCCGCGGCGATCGCCTGCATCACCCCCTCCCCCACCACCAAGGTGGCGCGCGCTTGGGCGCGGCGCCGGGTCGGGGGTTTGTCGCCCACGTCCACCATCCGGGCGTGGCCTTGGTCGTCGAGGTGGGAAAGTTCGGTCATGGCGCGGGAGTCGCGGGGGTGGAGATTGCGGGGGTAAGGATGCGGGGTGGTCCCGGCGCGCGGCCGGCGCCCCCTCGTTCGGCGCCCGTAGCGCGCGCCGGCGACGGCCCCGTGACCCGCGCGCAGCGGACTGGTCCGGCGCACCCGGTGGGCAGGGGGTTGAGATCCATCGCCAGGCCCACCCGATGCGGGGTCATCCGCCGCCCCCCGCGCGCCGCCCGCCCCACGGCCCCCGCGTCCCCC
>MNYW01000114.1 GCA_001873295.1 Nitrospirae bacterium CG2_30_70_394
CGCCCTGGCGGCGGTGGTCGGGGTGGTCCTCCTTGCCTACGCCGCCTCGCTCACCAACGGCTTCGTCTGGGACGACGCGCCGATCATTGTCGACAACGAGGCGGCCCACCATCTCACCAGCCTGGCGGAGCTGTTCACCGCCGAGGATGTCGCCTTCACCGACGAGGACAACCCGTACTTCCGTCCCGTGCCGCGTGTGCTCTTCGTCCTCGAGTACGCCCTCTACGGCGACCACCCCTTGGGCTACCACCTCGACAGCGTGGTTTGCCACGCGACCGCCGCCCTCCTCCTCTACGCCCTGCTGATCGCCCTTTTCGCCTCGCACCGCCTCGCCCTGGGCGCAACCCTGCTCTTTGCCCTCCACCCGGTGAACGTCGAGGCGGTGGCCTTCATCTCCACCCGCAACACGATCCTCGCCGCCCTCTTCCTCCTCGCCGCTCTCCTCGGCCACCAGCGCTGGCTGGCCACCGGTCGCGTGCGCCTGCTGGTGGGTGTCGCCCTCCTCGCCTTTGTTGCCTTCGCCTCCAAGGAGACCGCCCTCACCCTGCCACTATTGCTGCCCGTCGCCGCCGCCTACGGACCGGACGCAGGGGCGCCGCGGTGGCGGCGGGTCGCCGCCGGCGAGGCGGCGGTGGCGGTGGCGGTCGTGCTGTATCTGGGGTTGCGGGCGAACGCCCTCGCCGGGGGTCACCTCGACCTTGCCCTCGCCACCCTCCCCGAGCGCCTGCGGGCGGACCTCTACATCGTTCCGCGCTACGTGGAAAACCTCCTGTTGCCGGTGCGCCTGAGTGGTCTCTACGGGGTCCCCCACCCGCCCTTCGGGGTGGTTGGGCTCGGGGTCGCGGTGTGGGCGGTCCTCGTGGCCTCCGCCACCCTCCTCGTGCGTCTCGGCGGCGCGGCCGCCTTCGGGCTCTTCTGGTTCGCCCTCAACCTCCTGCCGGTGGCCAACCTCGTCCCGATCCCGAGCGCGCCGCTGGCGGATCGCTACCTGTATCTGCCGGGGATCGGGGTACTGGTGGTGGCCGCAGACCTCTTCTGGCGCGCCACCGCGCGCTGCGCCACCGCTGCCGGGCGGCGCGGCGTGGGGGCGGCGGGCGCCGTCCTCCTCCTCCTCCTCGGGGTGGCGACCGTGGCCCGGACCCGGGTCTGGCGCGACGACCTTGCCCTCTTCACCTCCATGGCCCAGGCGGGAGAGCGGCCGGGTTACGCCTACTTCAACCTCGGCCTCGCCTATCGCGCCCGCGGCGATCTGGCGGCAGCGCGGACGGCGTGGGAGCGGGCGGTAGCGGCGGAGCCGAACCACCCCCTCGCCCTCACTCAGCTCGGCAACGTGGCGCAGGTCGATGGCGACTGGGGGGCGGCGATCGCCTACTACCGCCGTGCCCTGGCGGTGGCGCCGGACCTGCCCGAGGCGCTGTTCAACGGCGGCCTCGCCCTGGAGCACCAGGGGGAGGTGGCGGCGGCGCGGGAACTCTTCGCCCGCTTCGTGGCGGTGGCGCCGGCCCGCTACGGGGAGGCGCGTGAGGCGGCGCGGGCGCGCCTCGGTGGCACGGCCGGTCTCCCGCCCAAGGAGCGGCCATGAGTCGTCTGTTCCGCGCCCCGCGCCGCGGGCTGCGCCTTGGCCTGGTCTTGGTGGTGGTCCTGCTCGCCGCCCTGGGGGCGCGCCAGGTGGCGTCGATCCTCCTTACCCCCGGGGCGCGCGGCCTCGGCGGAGCGGCGGCGGTGGTCGCCCTCTTCGTCCTCTCCTGTCTCACTACCTTGCCCCCCGCCTCCCTGGTGGCGATGGCCGCCGGCGCGATCTTCGGCCTGGCCCTCGGCTGGGGGGTCGCCTCGGTGGGGCTCTTGCTCGGCGCGATCGCCCCCTTCCTCCTCGCCCGCTATGGGCTGCGCGGCTGGGTGCGGCAATGGCTGCACCGCTGGCCGCGCGCCAGCCAGGTCGATGGCGCGGTTGGCCGCGGCGGCTGGCGGGCGGTGGCGCTGTTGCGCCTGTCGCCGGTGATGCCCTTCGGCCCGATGAGCTACGCCCTTGGCCTCACCGCCATCCCCCTCGGGCCGTATCTGCTGGGGAGCTGCGCTGCCCTGCCGTCCCTGGCGGTCTATGTCTCCCTCGGGGTCGCCGCCGGCGACCTGGCGGCGGTGGCGCGCGGCGAGCGCCCGCCGGCGCCGGTGCAGGTGGTCTTGCTGGCAGTGGGGGTGGTCGCGTTGGTGGCGACTGCCCTCTACCTCCGCCGCCTGCTCCGCCAGCCGGCGGGCGAGGCGCCAACGGTCAGGGACGACCACCCTTGAGGCGCCTGTCGGGCGAACGGCGGTGGGGATTCGGGCCAGACGGTTGGGTTGGGCGCGATCCCGGTGGGGTGAGGCATGGGAAAAATGTCTTGGATGGAGCCGCAAGTGAACGCCTACGTTGGGGTCAGGCTTTCATTATTTCATTCTCATCGCGGCAACGTTCACCCCCTACGGTAAACAATGAAAGAAACGAAGCCTGACCCCAATCTGACCCCAATCCACCAAGCCAATCCCTGACCCGATTCTGCGGAGGCGCAGGGGAGGGGGGTGGCGCCGGCGGTGAAGCCACCGGAGATCAGCGGTGGGGGGGGAAGGCGCTCGCGCGCTCACGCGGCGGCTCCGCCCCGAGGCGGTGAAGCGCACCCCTTTCTACTTTCTACTTCCTCCTGCGTGGAGTCGTGATCCGACCCCGCGGCCAGCGACCGCGCGGCTCGAGCTCAGGGTGCGCGATGCGGTGTGAGGCGGGCGCGTAGGGCGGGGAGGGCGGGGTTGTCCGGGGCGAGGCGGGCGACCGCGTCGATCTCGTGCGCCGCCCCACCGAGATCCCCGGCGGCGAGGTAGAGGAGGGCGAAGTTGGTGTGCAGCTCGCCGTTGTCCGGGTCGAGACGGACCGCCCGCTCCATCGCCGCGAGGGCCGCGGGGAGGTCGCCGCGCTGCATGTGGAGGTACGCCTCCTCCGCGGCGAGGGGGGGGCTCGCCACCCCGGCTTGGGTGGCGCGGTCGATCACCGCGAGGGCCTCGGGAAGCGCCCCGCGCGCCACCAGGCGGCCGGCGAGCAGCTCGGCGGTCTGGCGCTCCGCCGGGACCACCGCGAGGATCCGCCGCGCCACCTCCATCGCCGCGGTTTCCTCGCCGAGGTTGAGCATGAGGTTCATCCACGCCTGCGGTTCCTGGCGGGCGACCCGCTCGGGGGTCACCGCCACGGTCGCGGCGGCGGCGCCAAGGTCGACCGGGTGGTCCGCGATCAGGGCCCGATTCGCTGCCACCCGCTCGGCGAATAGGGCGGCGCGTGGGCCAGCGAAGACCAGCGCCCAGGCGGGATCGTGGTAGAGGTAGCGCAACAGCGGCAGGTTGAAGGCGCGCCGGTGGTCGACCGCGTAGAGGTGGATGGCGTAGGGCGCCAACAGGGCGAGGTAGCGCGGCGGATCGCCGAGGGCTTGGTAGAGCGCCCACAGGTGGTCTTGGTCGACGATCTCCCAGCGGCCGTCGAAGAGCGGCCGGTAGCGGTCCGGAAGGGAGTAGGCGTAGTAGCCGCCGAAGGGGTCGAAGTGGCCGAGGGCGATGGGCACGTCGCCCGGGTCCGGCTCGCCGGGTGGCGGCGCCAGGGCGCGCAGGAAGGCCACCTCCGCCTCCGGGTAGACCTCGTGCAGGACGCCGGTGCCGAACCGCTTGAGCATGCCGAGGTCGCGGTAGTGGCGGTTGGTCACTAGACGGACGGTCTGGACGCTCAGGGCAACAACAACGACGAGGGCGACGGTGGCTAGGGCTCGTGGCGCCAGGCGCCAGGGAAGCTCGCTGGCCATCGCGATCACCAAGGGGGTGGCGGCGGCGGCGAACAGGGCGGTGTTCCGGTTACCGGTGAGGGATAGGAGAAAGAAGGTGGCGAGGATGGCGATCCGCGCCCAAGAGGGGCGGTGACGGGTGGCCACGAGGCCGCCGGCTGCGGCGGCGACGAGGAGACAGTAGGCGGCGAAGCCGAGGGTGCGGACGTTGTCGGCGGCGAAGGTGGAGGTGAGCTCGCCGAGGCTGCGCATCAGCGGATGGGCCTGGTCGCCGACCTCGGTGGCGAGGAGGAGGGAGTAGCCAAGGAGCGCCCCGCCGTGGGGGTTCAGGGGGTAGACCGCGACGCACAGGGCGGTGGTGGCCCAAAGCGGCAAGATCGCCGGCGCCGCCTCCCCGGGGGCGCGGCCGCGGCGGATCACCGCCTCCGCTAGGTAGGCCGCGGCGATGAAATAGCCGAGGACGTAGAGGGCGTGGCAGTTCTGCCACACCACCATCACCAGCGGGGCGGCGAAGAGCCAGGGAGAGGCGGTGCGCCGGTACCGCTCGAAAAGGCAGATGAGCGCGGTGACCCCGAGGTAGGTGATCGCCTCCGGCCGTGGCAGGAAGCGGCGCGACAACGCGGCGATCCCGACCACCACCAGCAGGGTGACAAGCAGGCGCGCCCCCGTCCCCCGCGCGACCTGGGTCCGGTGGTGCAGCCAGAGCACCACCACCGCGCCATAAATCACCGCCTGCAGGAGCGGGATGGCGCCCACCCCCGCGACCCGCGCGACGCCGTAGGCGGCGATCTGAAAGAGCCAGTGGGAGTCGAGGTAGGGACGTCCGGCGCCCAGGAGGGTGAGGGAATCGACCGTGGGGACGTGGCCGGTGGCGAGGATCTTTCGGCCGAGGGCGAGGTGGAACCAGAGGTCGTACGAATCCACCTGGACGAGGACCGCGGCGAAAAAAAAGAGGGCGCACGCGACGACGAGCACAGCCTCGATCGCGGTCAGCGTGGAGAATGGGAAAGCGCGCGAATGGGTCACACGTACGCCATCACAAATGGTTCGGTTTCGTCATATGTAAAACGCCATCTTATTGAACCGCCTTCGGCAACGAAGAAGTGCCCGTCTTCAACCGATCTTTTTGGGATGGGACGGGCACAATGGCAATCCAGATTCCCTTTTACATTTTCCTGGCCGCGGCGATCGGCAGGAGTTTCCTCGTCGTACTCCTCAGCATGGGGGTGAGCGACGCGCTCGGGGGCGACACCGCCCGTGCGGCCGAGGGCGGGGACGAGTCGGTGTGCGGCGGCTGCCACCCGGAGAATACCCGCCTCTCCCACCCGCTCGGAATGGTGCCGTCCATGGCGATCCCGGCCGACCTCCCGGTCGACGCCTACGGCCGGGTCACCTGCACCACCTGCCACCTGCACCACGACCAGATCGTCGCCACCGGCAGCGGCCTCGGCTCCCTACGCCGTCCCTCCATCGCCGCCCTGTGCCGGAGTTGCCACCGCAACGAGGCGGTGTTGAACCATCGCGGCACCCTTCCCTTCGCCCACGCCGCCGGTCGCGACACCGACGCGCTCGACCCGCGCGGCATCGATCGCCGCTCCCTCGCCTGCCTCGGCTGTCACGATGGCCTGCACCCGGAGATTGGTAGCGCGCGGTCGGGCCGAGTCCGGGCCGCCGGCCTCTCCATGAACACGAGCCACCCGATCGGTGTCGAGCTGGCCGAGCGCGGCCGGCCGGGAGGCAGGGGCGCATGGCGCCAGCCGGTGGACGAGAGGATCCACCTGTTTGATCACCGCGTCGGCTGTCCCTCATGCCACGACCCCTTCTCCCCCGCCCCGGAGAAGCTGGTGATGGACAACCACGGCTCCCGCCTCTGCTTCGGCTGCCACGTGATCTAACTGCCTGCCGGACTTGGTCCCGATCGACTACCGCGAGCGGCTCGCGGCCCGGATCGCCCCGTTCTTCGTGTCCTCGGCCCTCGTAGCGCTACAAACAACTCCCCCTCTGGACGCAAGTTCGCCGCTTCTCGGCCGACGATCGTCAAAGTCCGACAGACTCCTCGTGGACGGCGCGGGCCGTGGCCAAGTTGGCAAGTTTGCGTGTTTGCAGGACTGACCCCAGATGCAAGGGGAGCGGCGGCAAGCCGTTGGCGGACGTTGGGGCGCCGCGCAAGCGGCTGACTCCTGCCTCCCAGTCGCCGGCGGTTACGGCAGCAGGCGCTGGCCGTGGCCGAGGGGCAGGCTGGCGCGCAGGCGGGCGATGAGGTGGGCGCGGGCCGCGGCCCAAGCGGCGACGAGCGCGTCGCCGAAGGCGAGGCGAGTGGCGATGGCGGCGGCGAGGGCGCAGCCGGTGCCGTGGGCGGCGATCGGCAGGCGCGGGGTGGGGAGACGGTGGACGGTGGCGCCGTCGAACAGGAGGTCCACCACCTCGCCGCCCGGGCGGTGGCCGCCGGTGATGAGCACCGCGGTGGCGCCGGCCGCGGCCAGGTCGCGGGCGAGGGGCTCGGCGGCGCGATCGTCGCCCGCTGGCCTCCCCGTCAGCAGCAGCGCCTCGGGCAGGTTGGGGGTGACGACGGTGGCGCGCGGCAACAGCTCGGCGATGAGGGCGGCGGTGGCGTCTGCATCGAGGAGCGGCCCGCCGGCGGTGGCGGCGAGGACCGGGTCGAGGACGAAGGGGAGGCGGGGGTGGCGGTCGAGGAAGCGGGCGACCGCCTCGACATTCGCCCGGGAACCGAGCATCCCCGCCTTGACGGTGGCGATCCGCAGATCCCCGGCGAGCGCGGTGAGCTGGGCGGTGAGGAGCTCGGCGGCCACGTCCTGGCGGGTCGAGAGGCCGCAGGTGTCTTGCACGGTCACCGAGGTGAGCGCACACACCCCATAGGCGCCGAGCTGGCCGATGGTCCGCAGATCGCCCTGCACTCCGGCCCCGGCGGTGGGGTCGGAGCCGCCGATCGCGAGGACGATGGGGGGACGAGAGACCATGGCAACGAACCGGCAAAAGCCAGCGCGGTCACTTTCCACCACCCCCCGCCACCGATCCACCTGCAGGCGGCAGGAGCGCGGCGCGCGGGTCTAAGGATGGGGCGGCGGCTGGGTACCCTGGGCTGCGGGTGGTAGTGAGTGGCCGTGGCCACCGGTCACCGCCCCCACGACGGTGGCGGCAACTCTGCTCACCGCGCCGGCGGAAACCACGCGGCGAACCCTTCCGCGCCGCCGGGCGCGTAGAGGGCGCGGATCGCGGCGACCCCGAAGCAGCCGGTGGCGGCGACCTCGGCGAGGTGGGCGGGGTTGATGCCGCCGAGGGCGAAGAGGGGCAACCGGGTGGCCGCCACCGCCGCGGCGAGGGCGGCGGGCCCGGGGGGGTCGCCGAACCGTTCCTTCGACGGGGTGGGGTAGAGGGGGCCGAAGGTCGCGTAATCCGCCCCCTCGGCCGCCGCCGCAACCACCTCGGCCAGGGTGTGGCAGGAGCGGCCGATCAGACGCCCCGGGCCGAGCAGGCGACGGACCACCGCCACCGGTAGCCCTGCGGCCGGCAGGTGGACGCCGTCACCGTTGGCGAGCAGGCAGAGATCTGCCCGACCGTTGAGGAGCAGCAGCGCCCCGGCGGCCTGGGTCAGGGCGCGCAGGCGGCGGGCGAGGGCGAGGAGCGGCCGGTCGGCGAGCTGCTTCTCGCGCACCTGAACGATCCCCACCCCCTGGGCGACGGCCCGTTCGATGGGCGTCAGCTCCCCATCCCCACCGGCGGCGTCGCCAGCGGTGATCAGCATCACGCGGGGGAGGGGGAGGGCCATGGGCGTGGGGGTGGCAGCGGGGCGAGGGGCGGGGCGGAGCTGCGTTATCATCGCCCGATGGTCGGGGAGATCGAAGCCGTGGTGGTGGCCCTCAATCGGGCGCACGTCCGGTACCTGGTGGTCGGCGGGGTGGCGGTGGTTCTCCATGGCTACTTGCGCACCACCGGCGATCTCGACCTCGTCCTCCAGCTCGAACCGGGAAACCTCCAGCGGGCGATGGCGGCCTTGAAGCAACTCGCCTACCGGCCGCACGCGCCGGTGGAGGTCGAGGCGTTTGCGGACCCGGTGCAGCGGGAGTCATGGCTCCGCGACAAGGGGCTGACCGTCTTTTCCCTGTGGAGCCCGACCCACCCGGTTCTGGAGGTCGATCTCTTGGTCCGCGAGCCCTTTGATTTCGATCTGGTCTACCGGCGGGCGGTGCGCGTGGATCTGGAGACGACGACGGCGACGGTGATCTCCGTTGAGGACCTGAAGACGATGAAGGGGCGGGTGGGGCGGCCACGCGATCTGGAGGATGTGGCGGCCCTCGAGGCGTTGGCGCGGGGCACGGGGGAGGGGGGTGCGGAGGACGACGATGGCTGACCCAGAGCCGACTGGCGGGGAGGGGGGGTTTGACCGCGGCTGGGCGGGCCACGCGCGCCGCCAGGCGTGCCGCGGCCTGGCGATGACGCCGGCCCAGCGGCTGCGCTGGTTGGAGGAGACCATGGCGGCCCTGCGCCGCATTCAGGGGCGGGCGATCGGCGCGCCGCCCCAGGGGGAGACGCCGAACGCTTAGGTGGTCCCCCCCTCGCCGCCCGTTCGTCTCTTGCAGCCGCTAGGGATCCCCCGGCGGCTACCGGGCGGGCGAAGCGCACCAGCGCCCGGCGTCCCGTCACGATCGGTGGTGACGCCGATGCGTGCGTCCACCCGCCGGCGCGCCGCCGGGATCGGATTGGGGTCAGGTCTTTACTTTATACTCCAACGTAGCGCAACAGAGTGTGGTGTTGGACGTGTGGTGTTGGACCAAGGGTATAAAGTAAAGAGCTGACCCCAGGTTACGGTGGTCCTATCGCACGACCCCCTCGAGGGGGGAGGAGGCGGTGGCGTAGAGCTTCTTGGGGATGCGGCCGGCGCGGTAGGCGAGGCGGCCCGCCTCGACGCCGAGCTTCATCGCCCGGGCCATGGCAACGGGCTCCTTGGCGCCGGCGATGGCGGTGTTCATGAGGACCCCGTCCGCCCCCATCTCCATCACCATCGTCGCG
>MNYW01000146.1 GCA_001873295.1 Nitrospirae bacterium CG2_30_70_394
CGTTTGCTCCCCCGCCACGCTTCGCCCCCCCCCTCTACAAAACACCTTCCCATCGTGACCGCTGCGTCACCAGGGCGCGGGGTGGGACGGAACAGGGAAGACCCCTTGCGCCTTTGTGCCCTGGCGTCTTGGCGTTAGGCAGTACGGAGAGGACGGCTGAAGGACGGGGGCCACGGAGTCGTCCACCGGCCGGCAAACGACTCAACGCAGTAGGAAGTGGGAGGGAGAAGGTGGAAAGGGGGAGGGGTCCTCTTTCTAGCTCCTACAGCACCACCAAATCGTCGCGGTGAATCACCTCGTCGAAGGCGGTGTAGCCCAACAGGGTGGCGATGTCGTGGCTGTGGTGGCCAAGGATGCGCAGGAGCTCGTCGGCGGTGTAGTTGGTGAGGCCGCGGGCGATCTCCTTGCCGGTGGGGTCGATACACGAGACGAGGCTGCCGGCAGGGAAGGTGCCGCGCACCTTGGTGATCCCGGCGGGGAGGAGCGACGAGCCGCGCTCGGTGAGCGCCCGACACGCACCCAAGTCGAGGTGGAGCTCACCCGCCGGCTTGAGGCTGAAGGCGATCCACTGCTTGCGCGACGACAGGCGGTGGCTCTCCGGCCAGAAGAGGGTGCCGGTGATCTCGCCGGCCAGCGCGCGGGACAGCTCGCCCTCGCGGTGGCCGTTGAGGATCAGGGTGGTGACCCCGTAGCGGCTCGCCTGGCGGGCGGCGAGGACCTTGGTGCGCATCCCGCCCGAGCCGACCGTGCCGTGGCTGGCGCCGGCAAGCTCCAGGAGGGGTTCGTCGATCTGGGTCACCTCGTGGATCGGGGTGGCGTCCGGGTCGCGGTACGGGTCGCCGGTGCACAGGGCGTCGATGTCGGAGAGGATCACCAGCAGGTCCGCGTCCACCAGGTGGGCGATCTGGGCGGAGAGGTGGTCGTTGTCGCCGACCCGGATCTCGGCGGTGGAGACCGTGTCGTTCTCGTTGATCACCGGCACCACCTGGTGGCGGAGGAGGGCCTCGAGGGTGCGGCGGGCGTTGAGGAAGCGGTCGCGGTTGCGGGCGTCGTCGTGGGTGACGAGGATCTGGGCGCAGGTGATGTCGCGGCGGCGGAAGGCGCCGTCGTAGGCGGCGATCAAGGCGCCCTGGCCCACCGCCGCCGCCGCCTGGCTCTCGGCGAGCGAGTGCGGCCGGCCGCGGAGCCCCAGCCGGCCCCACCCCGCGGCGACCGCGCCGGAGGAGACCAACAGCGGCTCGCGGCCGGCGGCGCGCAGTTCGGCGATCTCGCCGGCAAGGGCCTGGATGCGGTCGCCGTCGAGGCCGCCGCCGTCGGCGGTGACCACCCGGCTGCCCACCTTCACCACCACCCGGCGGGCGCGATCGAGAAGCTCCTGGCGGTTCATGATCCGGTCTGCCCGTCGTCGAGGGTGGCCGCCGGCGGTTGGGCGGGGGGCGTCGCCGCGCCGGCGGCGACCCCCTGGCGGTGGCGCGCCACCTGCTCCCAGAGGGCTTCCAAGAGCGGCGCGAGGCCGGCGCCGGTGGCGCACGACAGGGGAAAGAGGGGGACGGAGCGCGCCGCGCACGCTGCCACCAAGGCGGCGGGCAGGGCGCCTCCTTCCACCAGGTCGAGCTTGTTCGCCACCACCAGGCGCGGCTTGGTGGTGAGCTCGGTCGCGTGGGCGGCGAGCTCGCCCTCGAGGATGGTCAGGGCGGTGGCGGCGTCGGGGTCGGCCCACGGCCCGGCGTCGAGGAGAAAGAGCAGGGTGGCGGTGCGCTCGACGTGGCGCAGGAAGCGGTGGCCGAGGCCCGCCCCCTCGCTTGCCCCCTCGATCAGGCCGGGGATGTCGGCCACCACGAAGTCGCGGGTGGTGTCGAGCTCCACCACCCCGAGCTGCGGTTGCAAGGTGGTGAAGGGATAGTCGGCGATCTTCGGCTCGGCGTGGGAGATGCGCGACAAGAGGGTCGATTTCCCGGCGTTCGGCAGCCCCACCAGGCCGACGTCGGCGAGGAGCTTGAGGTCGAGACGGAGGGTGAGCTCCTCCCCCTCCTCGCCCGGCTGGGAGAAGCGCGGCGTCCGGAAGGTGGCGCTCTTGAAGTGGGCGTTGCCCTTGCCGCCGCGGCCGCCGTGGGCGACCACCACCCGGGCCTCGGGCTCGGCGAGGTCGGCGATCACCGCGCCGGTCTCTTCGTTGCGGACCACCGTCCCGACCGGCACCTCGATGATGCAGTGCGCGCCGCCGTGGCCGGAGCGGTTGCGCCCTTGGCCCGGCTCGCCATTCCCCGCGTACTGGTGCTGGCGGTAGCGCAGGGCGATGAGGGTCGCCACCTTCGGCAAGGCGACGACCACCACGTCGCCGCCGTGGCCGCCATTGCCGCCGTCGGGGCCGCCGCGGATCACCCCCCGTTCGTGCCGGAAGCTCAACGCCCCGGCGCCACCGTGGCCGGAGCGGACGTAGATCTTGGCCTGGTCGACGAACACGAAGGCGTACCCGTCGTCATGCGCGGACGCGGCCTCCGGCTGGGGGCGCGGCCGTCCGGCTACTCGGCCGGGACGATCCGGATCTCTTTCTTGCCCCACCGGTTGTGGCCGAACACGACCACCCCGTCCAGCTTCGCAAAGAGGGTGTCGTCGCCGCCGCGGCCGACGTTCAGCCCCGGATGGTACTTGGCGCCGCGCTGGCGCACGAGGATCGTGCCACCGTGGACGCTCTCGCCGCCGTACCGCTTGACCCCGAGGCGCTGCGCGTGGGAGTCGCGACCGTTCCGACTGCTACCGACACCTTTCTTGTGGGCCATGGCTTGTCTCCGGGGTTACGCCTGGATGGCGGCGACCCGCAGGGCGGTGTACGACTGGCGGTGGCCCTGGAGCTTCCGGAACCCCTTGCGCCGCCGTTTCTTGAACACCAGGATCTTCGCGGCGCGGTCCTGGGCCACCACCGTGCACTGGACCTTGGCGCCGTCCACGAAGGGGCGGCCGATGGTCAAGGTCTCGCCGCTCCCGACCGCCAGCACCGGACCGATCTCGATGGTGGCGCCGACCTCGCCTGCCAGCTTCTCGACCCGCAGGAGGTCACCCTCTTGCACCTTGTACTGCCTCCCGCCTGTCTCGATGATCGCATACATAGTGGTTTCCCCGAAAAAGGGGGGCTTAGATACCACGCCGGCGCGGCGGGCGCAACCGCGGGGGCGCCGGAGGTGGGGAGGTGCAAGGTAGGAGGTAGAAAGTAGAAGGTAGAAAGGGGGCCGGGCTTGGCTACCCCTGAGGAGCCCTCCCTTTCTACTTTCTACCTTCTACTTTCTACCTCCTCCGTTGGCCTCCTAAGCCATGCGCCTCGCCCTTTGCCAGATGGATCCCGTCGTCGGGGAGCTTGCCGCCAACCGCGACCGGATCCTTGGGCGCCTCGCGGAGGCACGGGCGGCGGGGGCGGCGCTGGCCCTCTTTCCCGAGCTCGTCTTGTGTGGCTATCCGCCGCGCGACCTGCTCCTCAAGCGCGCCTTCTTGCGCCGCCAGGCCACCTGTCTGAAGGAGGTGGCGGCGGCGTGTACCGACCTGGTGGCGGTGGTCGGGGGGGTGGAGGAGGTGGGTGGGGCGCTGTACAACGCCGCCTTCGTGCTCGCCGGTGGGCGGCAGGTGGCGGTGCAGCGCAAGAGCCATCTCCCCAACTACGACGTCTTCGACGAACGGCGCTACTTCCAGTCGGCGGGGCCGGATGACCACCCGCTCTTCGAGTTGGACGGGATCCGCCTGGGCATCTCCATCTGTGAGGACCTGTGGGTCGACGACGGCCCGTTGGTGGTGCAGTCGCGCGCCGGGGTGCAGCTCCACCTCAACCTCTCCGCCTCCCCTTACCACGCCGGCAAGGGGCGGTTGCGCGAGGGGTTGGTCAGCAAGCGGGCGCGGGAACACGGCTGTTGCGTGGCGTTTTGCAATCAGGTGGGGGGGCAGGATGAGCTGATCTTCGATGGTGGTGCCATGGTCGCCGGTGCGGACGGCAGCCTGCTCGCCGCCGCGCCCCCCTTCGTGGAGGTGGTGATGGTGGTGGACGTGGAACCACCCGCGCGGCGCAAGGGTTCGCCGGCGGTGGCGGTGATCGCCCTCCCCACCTCAGTCTGCCGCCCCTTGCCGGAGATTACGCCGCCGCCGCGGGTGGCGCGGCCTGCCGGGGTAGAGGAGGAGGAGGTGTACCGCGCCCTCGCCCTCGGCCTGGGGGACTACTTCCGCAAGAACCGCTTTGCGCACGCCCTCGTCGCCCTCTCCGGCGGCATCGACTCGGCCCTGGTGGCCACCTTGGCGGCGGATGTGCTCGGGGGGACGCGGGTCACCGCGGTGCTCATGCCGAGCCGGGTCTCCTCGCCGGGGTCGGTGACCGACGCCGAGGCCTTGGTGGCGAACCTTGGTATCGCCTCGCTGACCCTGCCGATCGCGCCGCTGGTGGCGGCGGCCGAGGCTGCCCTCGCGCCGGTGTTCGCCGGGCGGGCTGCGGACGTCGCCGAGGAGAACATCCAGGCGCGCGCCCGCGGCCTGCTGCTCATGGCCCTGTCGAACAAGCTCGGTGCGCTGGTCCTCACCACCGGCAACAAGTCGGAGATGGCGGTGGGGTACGCCACCCTCTACGGCGACATGGCCGGCGGCCTGGCGGTGATCGCCGACGTGCCCAAGACCCTCGTCTACCGCCTCTGCCGCTGGCGCAACCGCCAGCCCGGCGGGGCGGTGATCCCCGAGGCGATCCTCACCAAGCCGCCGTCGGCGGAGCTGCGTCCGGAGCAGCTCGACACCGACTCTCTGCCGCCGTACGACCTCCTCGACCCGATCCTCGACGCCTACATCACGGAACACCTGCCGGTTGCGGAGATCGTTGCCCGTGGTTTCGATGAGGGGGTGGTGCGCGAGGTGATCCGCAAGGTCGACGCCGCCGAGTACAAGCGCCAGCAGGCCGCGCCGGGGCTGCGCATCACCCCGAAGGCGTTTGGCATCGGCCGCCGTATGCCGATCACCAACCGCTTTACCGAGGAGTGGGATTGAGGCGGGCTAGGAGTCTGTCGGACTTTGTCGATGGTTGCCCGAGAAGCAGCAGGCCCCTGCGGATGCAGACCCGTTCGTTGCGCTAACGGGGGCTGGTGCTACGAAGAACGTGGCACGAGTCCTGGCCCACGCGTCCTAGCATGGGTCCGCTCGGCGCAGTCGATCGACAAAGTCCGCCAGCCTCCTAATGCGCGTTGCGCCTTGGCCCCCGGCGGGGTAGAAGGCGCAGCCCGACCGTGGTCGCCGCGTGCTGTGGGTGATCGCGGCTCGCCCTGGCGCCGCCCGTGAAGGTCCTCTTCGTCACCTCCGAGTGTGTCCCGTTCGCCAAGACCGGCGGGCTGGCGGACGTGTCGGGGGCGCTGCCGCGGGCGCTAGCGGCACGCGGGATCGAGGTGCGAATCGTGATGCCGCTGTACGCCGGTTGCGACTGGCGGGGGCTGGAGCGGCTCGACGGGACGTTGGTGGTCCCCATGGGGTGGGGCGGGCGCGCCTATTGCGGGGTGCGCATGGGGACGCTGCCCGGTTCGGAGGTGCGGGTCTATTTCTTGGAGCACCACGCCTTCTTCGATCGGCCGTACCTCTATGGGCCGCCGGGGGAGGGGTACGGCGACAACCTGGCGCGCTTCACCTTCCTGTCGCGCGGCGCCCTCGCCCTGACCAAGGCCCTCGGCTGGATGCCGGAGGTGATCCACGCGAACGACTGGCAGACCGCCCTGGTGCCGATCTACGTGAACACGGTGGAGTGGGGTGGGCCGCTGGCCGCCGCCGCCACGCTGTTTACCATCCACAACCTGGCCTATCAGGGGGTCTTCGGCGGCGCCTCTTTGCCGGTCACCGGCCTGGGGTGGGAGCACTACCGGGCCGAGGAGTTGGAGCACTTCGGTGCCCTGAATCTGATGAAGGGCGCCTGCGCCCACGCCACCCTCCTCTCCACCGTCAGCCCGACCTACGCGCGCGAGATCCAGACCCCCACCTTCGGCTATGGCCTCGATGGTGTCCTCGCCGGCCGCAGCCACGATCTGCTGGGGATCCTCAACGGGATCGATGTCGACGAGTGGGACCCGCAGGCGGACCCGTACCTCGCAGCGCCCTTTTCCGCCGCCGATCTCACCGGCAAGGCGGTGTGCAAGGCGGCGCTGCAACAGGAGGCGGGGCTGCCGGTGCGGCCCGCGGTGCCGCTCTTCGGCCTGGTCGGGCGGCTGACCAGCCAGAAGGGGGTGGATGTCCTCGCCCACGCCCTGGACCGCCTCCTCGACCTCGACCTCCAGTTCATCCTCCTTGGCACCGGCGACCGCGACGCGGAACACTTCTTCGGCACCGTGGCGGCCAGGCGGCCCGACCGCTTTTGCGCCTGGTTCCAGTTCGACAACGGCCGCGCCCACCGGGTCGAGGCGGGGAGCGACTTCTTCCTCATGCCGTCGCGCTACGAGCCGTGCGGCCTCAACCAGCTCTACAGCCTGCGCTACGGAACCCTCCCCATCGTCCGCGCCACCGGCGGCCTTGCCGACACGGTGGTCACCTTCGACGAGGCGACCGGCGGCGGCACCGGTTTTTGTTTTTTAGACCTCTCCCCGAACGCGATCTACGACACCGTCGGGTGGGCGGTGGCCACCTGGTACCAGCGCCGCGGCGACATTGAACAGATGCGCCGCCGCGCCATGGCCCAGGACTTTAGCTGGGACCACGCCGCCGGCGAATACGAGGCGCTCTACCAGCGCGCGATCGCCCGCCGCCGGGGGTGACGCGGAGCGAGAATGGCGTGTTGCGGGCGGGACGGCGGGTTCGGGGTGATGAACGGGGGGCGTCGCGGCTGTGGCCTGCACCGGGTCAGCGCGGCGCCCTCCCGCCATGGCCCGGCGGGTTAGGCCAGCGATGGTCTGCGCCGACGAGAGGTGGTACTTCGCCCGCAACCGCTGCACCCGATGGATGGAGTCAGGATCGCCATGGAGAAGATCAAGCTGATCACCCTGCCGCCGCGCGAGGTGTACGAACGCATGGGCCGCGAGACCGATGCGGTGATCATCGACGTGCGCTCGGAGCTGGAGTACTTCTTCGTCGGGGCGCCCGTGGGGGCGGTGAACATCCCGTGGCGCGACGCCCCCGACTGGGACGTCAACCCGCGCTTTGCCGAGCTGGTCGCGCAGGTGGCGAACCGCGACCAACCGGTCTACCTCATCTGCCGCAGCGGGGTGCGCTCTATCGACGCGGGCAACGCCCTGATCGAGGCGGGGTACCGCCGCGTCTTTAACGTCGGGGAGGGGTTCGAGGGCGCCATCGACGAGAACCTCCACCGCGGCAAGCTCGGCGGCTGGCGCTTCCACGGCCTGCCGTGGCGCCAGTGCTAGGCGCCGCGGGTGGCCGCGCCGCGCCGAGGATCTGCCGCGACCGGTGAGCCTTTCCCGAGGAGCCTGTCGGACTTTGTCCCGATCTCTTGCAGCGAGCGGACCCATGGCAGGACTCGGGGGCCAGGACTCGTGCCACGTTCTTCGTTCCCGAGCCCCATGTAACTCGATGAACAGGTCCACATCTGGGCTCCAGCCCGTTGCTTGCGTGACGATCGACAAAGTCGGACAGACTCCAGGGATGCCGGTGCCACGGAGGGCGCCCCGATGGCCCACGATCCCGGCTACAGGTAGCTCTTCAGCCACGCCGAGTTGGTACGCGACCGGCTGGATGGGTTCATTCACGAGCCCTGGGTGAAGGAGCTCGACCTCGCCACCCCGGAGCGGGTGAACCCCACCTACGTCACCGCCGACTTGCGCGAACGCGAGGACGACGTCATCTGGCGGGTCCGTTTCCGGTGGATCGTGCGATGGCGGTCCGGCTGCCCACCTACCTCGGGCTCCTGTACCAAGACCTCCTCCGGATAAAGGCGGGCCCGGCGGACCCTCTTCCTCCGGTGCTGCCGGTGGTGCTGTACAACGGCGAGGCTCGGTGGCTGGCGCCCCTGACCCTCGAGGAGCTGATCGACGAGGTCCAGGGAGGCGTGTCGCAGTACCGGCCGCGGTTTCGTTACCTCCTCCTGGACGAGGGCCACTACGAAGGGCGGAGCGCGCCGGAGCGCAACCTGGTGGCGGCGCTCTTCCGGCTGGAGCGCAGCCGTAGCCCGGAGGAGATCCGGCGCGTGGTCGAGTGGCTGATCCGTTGGCTACAACCGCCGCAACAAAACTCCCTGCGGCGGGTGTTCACGGTGTGGATCCATCGGGTCCTCCTCCCGCCGCGCCTCCCAGGTCAGACGGTCCCCGAGGTCCACACGTTGATGGAGGTCGATGCGATTCTGGCAGAACGGGTAAAACAATGAACCCACGAGTGGAAACAAGAGGGGCTCGAGGAGGGGCGTAAGGAGGGGTTGCAGCAGGGGATCCAGGAGGGGAAGCAGCAAGGGATGCAGCAAGGGATCCGGGAAGGGTTGATCGAGGCGATCGAGCTGGGGTTGTCGATCAAGTTTGGGGCGGCGGGCAGCGCCCTCCTTGCGCGGGTCCGTCAGGTCGAGGAGGTTGATCGCCAGCGGGCGATCAACGAGGTGGTGAAGGGGGCCGCCACCCTGGCGGAGGTTGAAGCCGCCCTCTGATCCGGCCGGGTGCGAGGGGGGACGTTCCGGCCACGCGGAGGGCACACGCTCGAGCGTGGTTCCGGCGTCCATTCGGTGGCGATGCGGGGAGGTTCCCGCGTCGCGGAGACTGCCCGATCGACCCTCGCTTAGGGTCAACCGCCGCCCCCACGGGGTTGCCGTG
>MNYW01000096.1 GCA_001873295.1 Nitrospirae bacterium CG2_30_70_394
CAGGGGGGCGGGTCCGGGGGGAGGAGAGACGCTACAGTAACCGCTCCGCGAGCCGTTGCCGTACCTCCCCCGTGCGAGGGTCCCATGTCCCTGCCCACCACCGTTGCCCCCCTCTTCACCCCCCTCCAGCTCGACGCCTCCCTCACCCTCCCGAACCGCATCGTCATGGCGCCCATGACCCGCTGCATGGCGGGCGCGGGGTTGGTGCCGACCCCGGCGATGGGAGCCTATTACGCGCGGCGCGCCGCGGCCGGGCTGATCGTTAGCGAGGGGGTGATCGTGCGGCCCGATGGCCAGGGGTACCCGAACACCCCGGGGCTGTTCAGCGCGGCGCAGGTGGCAGGGTGGCAGGCGGTGGTGGCCGCGGTGCACGCGGCGGGCGGGCGGATCTTCGCCCAGCTCTGGCACGTCGGGCGGGTCTCCCACCCCACCTACCTCGACGGCGCCCTCCCCATCGCCCCGTCGCCGGTCCCCCTCGCTGGCCGGGTGCCGCGCACCGAGTTCACCTACGCCACCCCGCGCGCCCTGGCGCTGGAGGAGATCCCACCGGTGGTGGCGGCCTACGGCCACGCGGCGGCGAACGCCAAGCAGGCCGGCTTCGACGGGGTGGAGATCCACGGCGCCAACGGTTATTTGATCGACCAGTTTCTCCACCACCACACCAACCGGCGCACCGACGCCTACGGCGGGACCCCTTCGCGAATGGCCCGCTTCTGCCTGGAGGTGGTCGACGCGGTAGCCGCGGCGATGGGGGTGGGGCGCACCGGCATCCGCCTGTCGCCCGCCGCCTACCACAACATGGAGGGTGACCCGCGCGACGTGGTGGTCTTCGATACCCTCCTCGCCGCGCTCGCCGGCCGCTCTCTCGCCTACGTCCACGCCGGGATCGCCGGCCACCACTGGAGCTACGACGACCTGGGCGGGAGCGTCGCCGCCTACCTGCGGCGCCGCTATCCGGGCCGCCTCGTTGCCTGCGGTGAGCTCACCCCGGAGGGCGCGGCGGCGGCGGTGGCGGCGGGGGAGGTGGAGCTCACCGCCTTCGGCCGCCCCTTCATCGCCAACCCCGACCTGGTGGAGCGGCTTCGCGCCGGCGAAGCGCTGAAGCCCTACCACGAGCGGATGCTGTTGCGCCTGGTGTAGCGACGGCCGGCTACCGGGCGGGGCGAAAAGGGGCGCACACCCAGCCACCCAGCCACGCAGGGCGGGCGGAACCGGAGCGGCCGTGTCGCCGCCACAGGACCCGCCACCAAGTGGGCCGAAGGGGGTAGGAAGGCCCGCACCACACCCAGCCATGAAGGGCGGGGGCGACCTCTCGCGACCGCGGCGGCAGGACGGTACCGGCTTGGGGCCATACCGGCTTCGGGCCAGGCTTCGTTTCTTTCATTGTTTACCGTAGGGGGTAAACGTTGCCGCGATGACAACGAAATAATGAAAGCCTGACCCCAAACTACGGTAGCAAAGACCTGACCCCAGCCTATTAGGCCGCCAGCTCTGCCTCGGCGGTGAGGACTGTGTCGAAGAGGGGCTCGATCTGCTCCTCCTCCAGGCAAGAGAAGGCGACGCGCAGGTCGTGGCTGCCGAGGGCGATGAGGCCGACGCCGTGGTTGTCGAGGAGGTGGCGACGCAGGGGCTCGGCCTCCACCCGCTTCAGCCGCAAACACATGAAGTAGCCGGAGTTGAAGGGATAGGGCGCCCACGCCGCGGCATACTTGGGGTTGGCGAGGACCCGCTGGACCGCCTCGGCGCGGCGCCGCAGGAGGGCGTACTTCTCCGCCTTCTCCGCCGCGTAGGTGGGGGCGGCGAGGGCGCGCAAGACGATCTCTTGGCTGAGACGCGAGCCGTTGGAGATGGAGCCACGGATGGCGCCGCCGGTCTTCTTCTCCAAAGCCTCGTGGACCGGCGTGGGGTCACCGTCGACGGTGGCGCCGTAGGTGAGAAAACCGACCCGCAGCCCCCAGACGTAGTCCTCCTTGGTGGCGCCATCGAGCTTGATCGGCAACAGCCGGGGGTGGCGGCCGACGAGCTGGGCGAAGATCGACTCGTGCAGGCAGCCCGCGTCGTAGAACAGGCCGAAGTAGGCGTCGTCCGCTACCACCACCAAGTTGGTGCCCCGCTCCGCCTCCGCCACCAAGGCCCCGCTGATCGCCGTGGCCTCGGCCACCGTCGGGGTGTAACCGGTGGGGTTGTTGGGGAAGTTGAGGATCACCACCACCTTGCCGTGCGCACCGCCGGCGCGGCGCAGCCCTTCGGTAAAGGCGGCGGTGTGGAAGCCGGCGCCCTGAAAGAGCGGGAAGGTGACCACCTGCGCGCCGCGACGCACCGCGAAGATGAGCCGGTAGTTGCCCCACATCTGCTCCGGCAAGAGCACGGTATCGCCCGCCTCGACCCACAGGTCGGCGACCGTGGAGAGGCCGTGGGTGATCGCCTGGGTGACCACCGGCGTCCCGATCTGCCGCGCACCGAGGGAGGGGTTGTGGGCGTAGATCGCCTGCCGCCACGCCTGGCGCAGGGCCGGGAGGCCAAAGGAGGGGGCGTAGGCGAGGGCCGCGTCGGCGGTGAAGCCGGGGAGCTGGCCGATCACCGACGGCAGGGCCATGGTGTGGCCGCCGCGCGTGGCGATGCCGATGGTGGCGTTGAAGCGGTGCGCCTTCTCCTTCGCCTCGGCGCTCTGCGACAGGATGCCGCGCGGGAAGAAGAGCTCGCGCCCCACCGTCGAGAGCATCTCTACAAGGTGCGGGTTGCCCACCTCGATGGCGGCGTTTAACTCCAAGGCGATGGGGTTCATGGTCGCTCCCGCGGGCGGTTCTCCCCCGGGTGGGGGTTGAGCGCCGCGACTCCGGCGCGGGGCGGGACACTACCACGGGCGACCGCGCTCTCGGCAGGGTCGTACCCAACCCGTGGGGGTGGCCGGCTACCGCTCCCCGTGTAGAGAGGGGAGCGAATGAACGCGAAGGGGCGCGAATCGTGGAGGGGGGGCACACGACCCTCGCGCTGGCGTGGGCGATGCTCCACATGGAGTGGACCCCGGCGGCGAAGGTGGCCAACCCGTCGCGTTCATGGGCGTGGATGCGCGTTCCTTTGCGACCTGCTTGGGTTGGCCACAGCCACCCCCTCCGCCGTCCTGCCTCACGCCAAGGCGCGATTGGAACAGGATGTTTTGCGGCCGGGTGGACCGCCCGCGGTCAGCGCCGGTCCAAGGGGTAGGCGAGCTCGCGCAGACCGTTGGGGTGGTCGATCCCCCACGGCTCGCGGGCGGACCAGCGCCAGGTGGGTGCGGCGAACAGGGTGCGCATGGCAGCCACCACGCAATCAAACGGTGGGCCACCGGCGCGCCCGGTCTGGAGGAAGTGGGCAAGGAGGTGACCACCCGGGCGAAGCCAGCGGGCGAGGCGGAGCGCGTAGGCAGGCCAGTCGGCCGGGGCGAGGGCGCATAGGCAGGTCTGCTCATAGATCGCGTCGAAGGGGGCGGCGGGCTCCCAGGCGAGGAGGTCCGCCTCCACCACCGTCGCCTCCACCCCGGCCACGGTGAGGGCGGCGCGGGTGGCGGCCACCGCGCTCGGCGCGAGGTCCACACCGGTCACCGCCAGGCCGGCGCGCGCCAGGGCGACCACCTCGTGGCCGCGGCCACAGCCGGGGACGAGGAGGCGATCGCCGGCGCGCAGGTAGCCGGTGGTCTGCCAGTGGCCGACCGCCGGGCTCACCCCGCCGCGGTCCCAGCCGGTCTCGCCGCGCCGGTAGCGCGCCTCCCACTCGTTGTCCGCGGCGCGGTAGTCACTCGCCATGGGGCCTCCGCAACAGGGGAACCGGGGACTGGGAATCGGGGGAACAGGGGAAGTGGGGGAGAAGGGGGCGCCCCGCCGGCGGCTGCCAAGATACGGGCGCGTTGCGGACTCGGACACGGGGGCGGTCGCGCGCACGGCCGTGCACCGCTTTCACGATGACCACAACCGCATCCCCTCCCGCACCGCCCGCGGTCACGGGCGTGGCCCGCGCGGCGGGTGGTAGCCTCTTCCCATGACCCGCCTCCCCGTCCCAGCGATCGCGCTGTTTCTACTTTTCGCCGCCTGTGCGTCGCCGCCCCCGCCCCTCGCCAGCGGCCCGTTTGCGGTGGTCGACCACCTGCAGGCCGTCTCCGGCGTGGCCCGCGGGACGCGGGTGCGGTGGGGCGGGACGGTGGTGGCCACGACGCCGCGCGCGGCGGAGACCTGCTTCGAGATCGTCGCCCACCCCCTGGATCGCACCGGCCGGCCGTACGCCACCGACACCACCGCCGGCCGCTTCATCGCCTGCGCGGCGGGCTTCTTCGACCCGGCGGTCTACCGCCTCGACCGCGAGGTCACGGTGGTGGGAACGGTGGCGGAGGCGGAGGAGGGGCGGATCGGCGAGTTCCCGTACCGCTACCCGAAACTCACCGCCTCGACCGTCTACCTGTGGCCCGAGCGCCACGCGGAGTACGGCCCAACCTGGTACCCCGACCCCTTCTGGACCCCGTCCTACTACGGCCCGTGGTACCCGTGGCCGCGCTCCTACTACCGTTAGGAAGGCGGCGTGCACGACCGGTGAGTCGGAGGAACCGAGGTGGGTTCTAAGGCGATCCTGGTCTCCGGTGCGGTGAACCACCCTGCGCGGGGAGCCAGGGGGAGGCGCGTCCCTTGGCGACCGGCTTCTTCCGAAACCCGCAGCCTCCTCCGGGCGCGCCCTTGTTGTTTGACCCGATCGACCCAGTCCGACAGACCGCTGAGGGGGCAGCGGCGCGGGCCGGCCCTTATCCCTGCTTCGACTGGAAGCGGAAGCGCTGCATACGCACGTTGAGCAGCAGGCCAACGCCGGCGCACATGGTGAGCATGGCGGAGCCGCCGTAGCTCACGAACGGCAGGGGCACCCCGACTACCGGCAGGAGCCCCGTGGTCATCCCGACGTTCACCAGGATGTAGAGGGCGAACATGGTGGTCACCCCCACCGCCACCAGGGCACCGAAGCTGTCCTCGGTCTGATAGGCGATCTCCAGGCCACGCAGGATCAGGAGGGTGAAGAGGAGGAGGAGGAGGCAGCAGCCGGCAAAGCCGAACTGCTCGGCGACCACCGAGAAGATGAAGTCGGTGTGCTGCTCGGGGAGGAAGTGGAGCTCCGACTGGGTGCCGGCGAAGAGCCCCTTGCCCCACAGGCCGCCGGAGCCAATGGCGATCTTCGACTGGATCACGTGGTAACCGGAGCCGAACGGGTCGAGCTCCGGCTTGAGGAAGGCGACGATGCGCCGCTTCTGGTACTCCTCCAGGCCGTGCCAGAGGATCGGCGCGAGAAAAACCGTCACCGGGAAGACCGCGGCGATCAGCCAAAGTTGCAGGCCGGCGCAGAAGACCATGGCGCCACCCACGAACAGGAACATGAGGGAGGTACCGAGGTCGGGCTGCTGGAGGATGAGCAGGAGCGGCAGGGCGACGATCGCCGCCGGCCCGATGATCTCCCGCAGCCCCAAAGAGCCCGCGAACCGCCCCTTCGCGAGAAAGCGGGCGAGCGCGAGGATCACCGCCAGCTTGGAGACCTCCGACGGCTGCAGGCGGAAGGGGCCAAGGTTGATCCAGCGCTGCGCCCCCTGGCCGGTGTGGCCAATGAACAAGACAAGGAGGAGGAGGAGGAGGGCGGCGGCGTAGACCAGGTAGGTGGAGAGCTGCAGCTTGTCGAAGTCGACGAGCGCCACCGCCGCCATCGCCAGGGTGCCAATCCCCACCCACCAGAGCTGGTGGATGAAGGTCGGGGCGAGGGGCGCCCCCGGCTCACCGGTGGCGGCGTAGACCGCTCCGAGGCCGAGACAGATCAGGCTGGCCACCAGGAAGAGGAGCCAATAATCGATGTTCGCGAGACGCCGCCGATCGAGCATGGGGGTGAGAGTAGCAGGCGCGCCGCGGGCTCAAGAGGGTGGGCGAGGCGGTGCGGCGGGCGCGCTGGCAAAGTCACGGAGTGGGGGAGCGGAGGCGGCGGTGGGGCTCCGCGCACCCTCCCCGCCATCGTCTACGGCGTAGGGGCAGCGGCCGCGGGAGGTGGGGAGGGGGCGGGGAGGGGCAGCTTGCCGGCGTCTTGCGGGTAGACCTCCGCCATCTCCGGGTGGCGGAAGTACCAGTCGAGGAGCGCCCCGGCAATGGGGGCGGCGGACTCACCCCCGTGGCCGCCGTGCTCCACCACCACCGCGATCGCGATGGTCGGCGCCTCCACCGGCGCGAAGCAGACGAACAGGGCGTGGTCGCGGTGGTGCTTGCCCGCCTCTGGCACTTCTCTCGGCACCTCCTCCATCCCCACCACCTGGGCGGTGCCGGTCTTGCCGGCCACCCGCACCGCCTTCACCCGCGCCTGTCCGCCGGTTCCGTGCTGCCCCTCCACCGCCCCCTCCAGGGCGTTGCGCAGCCCCTCCAGGTGGGCCACCGACAGGGGCAGGACGCCCACGTCCTGGCGCCCCGCAAGCGGCCGCAAGGCCGCGCCACTGCCCGCCGCCGCCCCCACGAACGGCCGCCGAACCACCCCCTCCGCGCCGATCGCCGCGATCATCCGGGCGAGCTGCAAGGGGGTGGTGAGGACGAAGCCCTGGCCGATCGCGGTGGAGAGGGTTTCGCCCCCCCACCACGGCTCGTGGCGGTGCTTCCTCTTCCACGCCGCGTCCGGGATGAGCGCCGCACTCTCCCCCGGCAGGTCGATCCCGGTGGGCCGGCCGAGGCCGAGGCAACGGGCGTAGTGGGCGATGCGCCCGATCCCGAGACGCAGCCCCAGCTCGTAGAAGAAGACGTCGCACGACTCCACCACCGCCCGGTGGAGATCGATCTGGCCGTGGCCGGTCTTCTTCCAGCACCGGTAACGGCGGCCGTGGTACGCCAAGGCGCCGTTACAAAAGACCCCCACCCCGCCGAGATCGTCCTCCATGGCGCCGACCGCAACGACAATCTTGAACACCGACCCCGGCGGGTACTGCCCCTGGCTGGCGCGGTTCATCAGAGGCATAGAGGGGTCAGACTGGAGCGCCTGCCAGTCGGCCGCGCCCAGGCCGCTGGCGAAGCGGTTCGGATCGAAGGTGGGGAACGAGGCCAGGGCGAGGACCGCACCGTTGCGCGGATCGAGCGCCACGACCGCGCCGCGCCGGCCGGCGAGCAGGCGCTCCGCCTCACGCTGGAAGCGACTGTCAAGGGTGAGATAGAGGTCGGGTCCGGCCACGGGCGTCGACACCGACAGGACCTGCTGGACGCGCCCCAGGGAGTCCACCTGGATGAGCTGGTGGCCGTCTTGGCCGCGCATCACCGACTGGTAGGTGCGCTCCACGCCGCTTTGGCCCACCTCGTCGTTCCCCGCGTAACCGGCGTAGTCGGGGGAGGCAAGCTGCTGCTCGTTGATCTTGCCCACGTAGCCGAGCAGATGCGCCGCCAGCTCCCCCTCCGGGTAGTGGCGCACCGGCACCGCCGCGATGGTGATCCCGGCCATCTCCGCCGCGTGCTGCTCCACCGCCGCCATCTCCTGCCAGGCGAGGTCCTCCTTGAGGAGGACCGGCATGAACGACGGGATCCGCTTGGCGCGCGCGCTGGCCAGGGCCGCATCAAAGGCGGCGGCCTCCTCGGGAAAGAGGCGGTACAGGGTTTCCGGCAGGTGGCGCCGGTCGGCGAGGTCCTCGGTAACCGCCACCAGGTTGTAGGCGGGCCGGTTGCCCGCGAGCAGCACCCCGTTGCGATCGCGGATGGTGCCACGCAGGGCGGGCAATCGGATCACCCGGTAGATGTTGCGGTTCGCCAGGTTGGCGTACCGCTCCCCCTCCAACACCTGCAAAAACCAGAGGCGGGCCACGACCCCCACGATGCCCAGAAAGAGGAGGGCAGCGAGCCAGGTGAGGCGCCGCCTGATCTGGGTGATCTCGGTCTGCCGGTGGTGGAGCGCGGGGGCCACGGATTACCGGTGCGGATAGTAGGTGGTGTCCATCGGCCCCAG
Organism: Nitrospirae bacterium CG2_30_70_394; assembly: GCA_001873295.1. Classification (GTDB taxonomy): domain Bacteria; phylum CG2-30-53-67; class CG2-30-53-67; order CG2-30-70-394; family CG2-30-70-394; genus CG2-30-70-394. The sequence continues at coordinate 7,960 of MNYW01000096.1, forward strand.
GCCGAGGCGGGCCACGGCGAGGACGAGGAGGGTGCCCACGACGGCGGTGAGCGGCGTGTCCACCGCCACCGCGATGAGAAAGTCCATGGGTGACGGCACCACCCCGCCGGCAAGGGGCAGCAGCAGCCACTCCAGGGTGTGGATCGCCCCGGTGAGGAGGGCCAGGGCGACGAGATGGAGAAGGGGGGAGGGGGCGAACCCGCGCGCCCCGAGCACCCCGGCCAAGTAGCCCGCCACCGCCCGGCCGATCAGGTGTTGGCCCGCGGGGCCCAGGGTACAACCGTCGAGAAAGAGGCCCAGCCCCCCACCCACCGCGACCCCCGCCCCCTTTCCGTAGTAGCGGCCGCAGAAGTAGGTGGCCACCAGGGAGAGGTCGACAAAGGCGTGCGTCTGGCTGGAGACGACCACCTGCAGCGGCACCGCCAAGAAGAGGAGGATGAGGCCGGCGACGGTGCGCATGGGAGGGTCCACCCGCAGCAGGCGGGCGACAGCGGGCGCGCCGCGCCCGCTGGGGGGTGGGGATGGGGATAGGAGGTAGTGAGGTAGGAGGTAGGGGCGGTCGGCCCTGCGGGCCGGCGATCATGACGGAGGGAAGAGACCCCGAACCATCTGCGCTACCCGCCGGCCTCCCCAGCCCTCAACCCCCAACCCCTCGGATGGCCCTCACTCCTCCGGGCTCGGCGTCTCGAGGAACACGAAGACCTCCTCCAGGCGCGCCAAGTCCACCACCGGGGCGACCGTGACCTCCTGAAAGAGGCGATCGCTGCCCGGCCCCGTGGCGACCACCCGGCCCACCTGCAACCCCTTCGGGAAGGTGTTGCCGTAGCCGGAGGTGATCACCCCCTCCCCGTCGCCCACCGCCACCCCGGTCTCCAGGTATTTCAGCCAACAGAGGCGACCACCGCCGACGAGAATGCACCGCGCCCGCTGGCGATCGAGAAGGACCGGCAGGGCAGAGGTGGGGTCGGTGATCAGGCGCACGCGGCAGGCGTGGGCGCTGGCACGGTGCACCACCCCGACGATGCCGGAGTGGGTGATGACCGCCAGCCCGGCGTGGACGCCGTCGCTCACCCCGCGGTCGAGGTCGATGGCGCCGTACCAACGCGACGCATCGCGGCCGATCACCCGCGCCACCACCATGGGGAGATCGGTGTGGGCCGGCGCGAGATGGAGGAGGGCGGCGAGGCGCTCGTTCTCCTGCTCTACCTCCGCCTGGCGGTGGAGCTGGGCCTCCAGGGCGGCCACCTGCTGGCGCAGGGCAACGTCCTCCTGGGCGAGATGGCCGAGGTAGACATAGCGGTGCCAGCCGTCGCGCACCGCCTGGCCCGTGGTGGTCACCAGCCGCTCCACCGGCGACACGAGGGCCATGGAAAGCTCCTCCACCCAGGCGAAGCGCTGGGGATCGTGGCGCGTGCCGGAGAGCAGGGCCAGCCCGAGCAAGAGGCAGCCGCTGAGCTCGATGGCGTGGTGGTAACGACCGAGAAACGATCCCACGATCCCCTCCCTCAGCAGCCGACCGACTGGCGAAGCCCCGCGCGCCGCGGGTGGCCCGGTGACGATGGCAACGGACCGCGCACCGATCTAGTCCACGGTGATCTGGCGCAGGAGTTCCAGTTCGTCGAGGGCCTTGCCGGTCCCCAGGACGACCGCGCACAGGGGGTCGGGGGCGAGCGCCACCGGCACCCCGGTCGCCTCCCGCAACAGCGCCTCCATGCCGGTGAGCAGCGCCCCGCCACCCGCGAGCACCATGCCGTTGTCGACGATGTCCGCGGAGAGCTCGGGCGGGGTGTTCTCGAGGGCAAACTTCACCGCCTCGACAATCTGCGCCACCGGCTCGGCGAGGGCTTCCCGCACCTCCTCGTCGTCGATCACCACCGTCTTCGGGATCCCGGAGACGAGGTCGCGCCCCTTCACCTCCATGGTCCTGCCCTCGCCCACCGGGAAGGCGGAACCCAGCTCGATCTTCACCCTCTCCGCCATTCGCTCGCCGATGAGGAGGTTGTACTTGCGTTTGATGTGCTGAACGATCGCCTCGTCCATCTTGTCCCCGCCGACGCGCACCGACTGAGAGAAGACGATGCCGGCCAGGGAGATGATCGCAACATCGGTGGTCCCACCACCGATATCCACCACCATGTTGCCGTTCGCCTCGGTGATCGGCAGACCGGCACCGATCGCCGCCGCCATCGGCTCCTCGATCAGGTAGACCTCGCGCGCCCCGGCGCTCATCGCCGCATCGCGCACCGCCCGCTGCTCCACCGGGGTGATCCCCGAGGGAACACAGACGATGATTCGCGGTGCCACCAAGGCGCGGCGGTTGTGCACCTTGTGGATGAAATAGCGGAGCATCGCCTCGGTGATCTCGAAGTCCGCGATCACCCCGTCCTTCATCGGCCGAATCGCGCTGATCGAGGCGGGCGTTTTGCCGAGCATGTCGCGGGCGTCCTTGCCGACCGCCAGCACCTTCTTGGAGTTCTGGGAGATCGCCACCACCGACGGCTCGTTCGCGACAATCCCCCGCCCCTTCACGTAGACGAGGGTATTGGCGGTCCCCAGGTCGATGGCGAGGTCATTCGAAAAGAGACCAAGAAGATAATTCCAGAGCATCGAGATCACCCCAGTGGGGAGTAGATAAAGCGCAAAAAAATCAGGTGGTTAGGAACGCCAAGTGGGAAACGAGCCATCATATCAGCGGCCTTTCGCGGGTGACAACTGCCAGTTGTTCGGTCCCGTGTGGGGTTTCTTGTGGCGGGCCGTACCCCTTCCCTATAGTCCCCGTTCGCCGTTGATCGCCGCCGCGGCGTTCAGCCACGGCGTGCCGTACCTCGCCGCTTCACCTTGAAGGGTCCCTCCATGCTCACCACCATGCGCGAGTCGATCCGCTCGCTTCAGGCCATCCTCTGGCTGGTCATCGCCGCCTTCGTGGTCACGATCTTCTACGCCTGGGGGAAGGGCGGCGCGGCGAACAATCCCACCGGCATCGTCGCCTGGATCGATGGTGACCAGCTCCTCTACAACGACTACCAGATGGAGCTGAACAACCTCCTCGACTCCCTGCGCCAGGCGACCAACGGCGAGGTGGACCCGAAGCTAGTGGAGCAGCTCGGTCTGAAGCAGCGGGCCCTGGACAACCTGATCAGCCGGCGGCTCCTGGCCCACGCCGCCGCGGAGATGGGGCTGCCGGTGAGCAATGCGGAGCTCCTCGACACCATCCAGGCGATCACCGAGTTCCAAGAGGGGGGCCAGTTCCAAAGGCGGAACTACGACGCCTATCTGCGCCGCCAGCGCCTCGCGCCGGAGCAATTCGAGACCAACCGGCGCGAGCTCCTCGCCGGCTTCCACCTGGCGCGGCTGGTGCGGGGCACCCTGACGGTGAGCGACACCGAGGTGGCAGAGGCCTACCGCCTGCAAGGGGAGCAGATCAAGGTCGCCTACTGCCGCATCAATCCCGCCCAGCTCGCCCGCCAGGTGCAGGTGGACGACGCCACCCTCACCGCCTTTCACGCGGCCCACGCGGAGCGCTACATGGTCCCGGAGCAGGTGAAGGTCGCCACCCTCACCTTCCGCCCCGCGGACTTCGAGCAAGAGGTCACCCCCAGCGACGGCGAGCTGCACGAGGCCTACGAGACCCACCTCGACCGGTACGAGGTCCCGGAGGGGGTGCGCGCCCGCCACATCCTTTTGCGCGTCGCCCAAGATGCGGACCCGGCGAAGGTGAAGGAGGTGGAGAACAAGGCGATCGAGCTCCTCGCCAAGGCCCAGGAGGGGGGCGACTTCGCGGCCCTCGCCAAGCAGTACTCGGAGGACAGCACCGCTGCCCAAGGGGGCGACCTCGGGGAGTTCCACCGCGGCCAGATGGTCCCCGCCTTCGAGGAGGCGGCCTTCGCCGCCCAGGCCGGGGAGATCGTCGGCCCGGTGCAGACCGCCTTCGGCTTCCACCTGATTCAGATCGAGAGCCACACCGAGGGCGGGCTGCGCCCGCTCGAAGAGGTGAGGGAGGCGGTACGCGCCGAGTTGGTGAAGGAGCAGGCGAAGGCCCTCGCCCTCGCCCGTGGCTCGGCCCTCCAAGAGGCGATCAGCAACGGCGGCGACCCCAACCAGCTCGCCAACGAGGCGAAGCTCACCTGGCAGGACGCCGGTTGGCTCGACGCCACCAGCCACGCCCTACCTCCGCCGGTGGTCGAGGCGGCGATGGCCAACCCCGCGGGTACGGTAACCCCGCCGGTGGAGGCGGATGGCCTCTTCTACCTGGTCCGCACCGAAGAGCGCAGCGCGGCGCGGCCGAAGAGCCTGGAGGAGGCGAAGGAGGCGGTGCGCACCGACCTCCTGGCGGAGCGGGCGACCGCCCTCGCGAGTGACACGGCGCGCCAGTGGATCGAGGCGATCCACGGTGGCAAGACCCTGGCCGAGTTGGCCAAGGGGCTCGGGCTGATGGTGGTCGAGCCACCGCCCTTCACCCGGGGTCAACCGCCCGCGCCGCTCACCGCCCTGGGCGACGTGCGCAAGGCGTTCGACCTACCCCAGGACCGCTCCGCCCTGCTCCTCGACTCGCCGGGCGGGGTGGCGGTGGTGGAGGTGGTGAAGCACATCGCCCCCGACCCGGCCGGCCTGGAGGCGGCGAAGGCGGAGCTCACCAACCAGCTCCTCACCGCCAAGCACCAGCTCGCCATGGAGGTCCTCACCGCCCGCCTGCGCGACGAGGCGCAGATCAAGCTCAACCAGAAGGTGGTGGCGCGGCTCCTCGGCGGTCCGGCGAGCGAGGCAATGTAGGCGGGTGGGGGATGGGGATTGCGGATTGCGGGGCTGGAGCCGGCCGGTGGCCGGCGAAGATGGTGATTCGAGCTCTCCCCTCCGTCTGATCGCCACCCCGTAGGGCCGACCTCCCCTATCCCCCACCCCCCCATGGCCCGTTCCTTTCAACCGCTCGACGCCCTCCTCGGGAAGATCCTCAAGAGCCCGCGGAGGGTTGCCACCAGCGGCCGGGTGGCGGCGTTGCGCGCGGCGTGGGAAGAGGTGGTGGGCGCGCCGATCGCCGGCCACACCCAGGCAAGCCACCTCCAAGGGCGAGGGTTGGTGGTCCACGTGGACGACGCCGGCTGGCTCACCGAGCTGAACTTTCGCCGCGCCGAACTCCTCGCCCGAATCCACGCTTGGGCAGGCGAGGCGTGGCCGGCGGAGGTGCGCCTCGTCCTCCACCCCCTGGCGCCCATCCCCACCCCCCCGCCGCAGCCGCTCCCC
>MNYW01000059.1 GCA_001873295.1 Nitrospirae bacterium CG2_30_70_394
AGGCGAGGCAGGTGACCCCCTCGTGTTGGAGGGCGGCGTCGAAGTCCGGGTTGGGGGCGAGGAGCGGCTGCCACCGAGCGCGATCGCGGAAGCCTAAGACGCGCTCGCGCTGCTGGGCGGCGAACGGGGTGTGGCAGTTGAGGCAGACCTGTGGGTCGCCGTCGAAGCGGCGGTCCACCTGGTAGTACGGGTCGTCCCACGCCTGGCGATGGACGGAGGTGCGCCACTCGTCGGCGATCGCCGGGTGGCAGCCCACGCACCCCTCGGCGGAGAGGCTTGCCAGGGGCGCGGGCAGGGCGGCCACCGCGACGGGGAGGGCAAAGCGGTCCGCCACCGCGAAGATGTGCAGCGGCCGGACCATGCGCCAGGCGAAGAAGGCGGCGAGGAGGCCGAGGGTGAACCAGACGAGGCGGCGATGGGAGGACATGGCCCCGCGATCAACACTTACGAGTCTGTCGGACGGGGTCGATCGTCGCGCAGCGCCGCGGGCGCGAGTCCGGATCGATCCGCGCGCCAAGTCGCGCCATCGCCTCGTGTTGCTGCTGCGCAGTCGCTCGGGACCCAGTCCATGAGGCTCCTAGGCTGGCGAACCGCCCGGTCTACGACCGGCGCTCCCCTTCCGGCCGCTCCCGCCGGAGGCTGTACCGGCCGGGGTCACCGGTGACCGGCAGGAGGAGAGAGCCGAGGAGGGTGAGGCGGGCGGGGTCACGCTCGGTCGCGATGCCGATCTCCATCTCCCCATGGCCCGCCGCCGGCTGGGCGCGATAGGTGCCGCACAGACGATCCCACCACGGCACCAAGAAGCCGAAGTTGGAGTTGGTCTCCGCCACCACCACGGAGTGGTGGACGCGGTGCATGTCCGGGGTGACCAAGAAGCAGCGCAGCCACCGGTCGACCCGTTCCGGGATCGCGACGTTGCCGTGGTTGAAGAGCGAGCCGCCGTTGAGGAGAAGCTCAAACAGGATCACCGCCCCCACCGGCGGACCGAGGGCCGCCACCAACGCCACCTTGATCGCCAGGGAGAGGAAGATCTCCAGCGGGTGGAAGCGCAGGCCGGTGGTGACGTCGAAGCCGAGGTCGGCGTGGTGGACCCTGTGCAGCCGCCACAGCACGGGGACCGCGTGAAAGAGGCAGTGCTGGAGGTAGACGGCAAAATCGAGGAGCGCCCAGGCGGCGACGAAGGCCACCCATCCGGGCAGGGCCAGCCCATGGAAGAGCCCCCAGTCGTGGGCGGCGGCCGCCTGCGCGGTGACCACCGTCGCCGCCCCCACGGTGAACCGCACCAGGGCCACGTCGAGGAGGGTGAGCGCCAGGTTCACCGGCCACCGTTGGGAGCGGGGTTGCGCCAGACTCAGGCGCGGCCGCTTGATCTCCCACAGCGCCATCGCCGCGAACAGGGCGACGGCGCTGGTCAGGCGGAGGACGGCTTCCACGCCCATCTCAGAAGGTGAGGGTCTGCCGCCCCGCCATCAGGGCGGTGACCGTGGGGATCTGGACGATCTTGCACCCCTCGATCAGCTCCGCCGCGCCGATCGCGTAGGTCTTGGCGCAGGCGCCGCACACCATCAGCTCGACCTTGGCATCGCGCAGGAGCGGCAGGAGGTCGCGCACCGGGGCGTAGTTGCGCCCGGCGATCGTCTCGGCCACCCCGCGCCGGGCGAGGTTCGCCCCCTCGAAGAGGAAGAAGATCGCCACCTCGTGGCCGTCCGCCGCCAGGGCCGCGGCAAAGGCGAGGGCGGCGTTCGCCCGGTCCTCGTCGTCCTTCGCGTGGGTGATGATCAACAGGTAGCGCTCGGCCACGGCCGCCTCCACAAAAAAAGGTTTGAACGCCTCCCCACCTCCTGGCGCCACAGTACCCGGCCGCAGCCCCCAGCGTGAGCCCCGGGGGTTGCGACAACTTGCCACTTTGCAGGACTGACCCTGGAAGCCCCGGGGTCAGTCCTGCAAAGTGGCAACTTCGCCCATCGGCGATCACGGAGGCGCGCTCGCCCGCGCCCCGCCGACCCGTCGTAGCCGCACCCCTCGCCCCCGGCGGCCGAGTTCGCCAGACTCGCGCCATGGACCCGGTCGTGCAGATCCGCCTGGTTCTCCCCAGCGAGGCGGCCGGGGCGGTGGAGGAGTTCCTCTGGTCGCTGGAGCCGGGGGTGGTGGCGGTGGTCGAGAATCACGGGGAGAGCGAGCTCACCGTGCCCCTGGCGGAGGCGGTGGCCGCGGGGCTGGCCGCGGGGCTGGCCGACTTTCTCGCCGCGGCAGGGATCGACGCCCCCTTTTCCCTGCGCACCGAGCCCTACCCCGAGCGCGACTGGCAGGCCGCCTTTCGCCAGGAGTTCACCCCCCTGGCGATCGGCGACCGGCTGGTGGTGGCACCCACCTGGTGGGAGCCACCTTTGTGGCCCGGGGCGATCTGCCTGCGCATCGACCCGCAGATGGCCTTCGGCACCGGCCACCACCCCACCACCCGCGCCTGCCTGGCGTGGCTGGTGGAGCGACGCGACAACCTCGGCCCCGCGCCCGGGGGGCTGATCGACGCTGGCTGCGGCTCGGGGCTCCTCGCCATCGCCGCCCACCACCTCGGCTTCGCCCCGGTGGTGGCGATCGACAACGACCCGATCGCCTGCGCCACCGCGCGGGCCAACGCCGCGGCCAACCACGCCGCGGCCATCGCGGTGGTCGACGGCGACCTCGCCACCACCCCCCTGGGGAAGGTGCCCACGGTGGTCGCCAACCTCACCGCCTCGGTGATCCTCGCCCTCCTCCCCACCCTATTGGCGAGCCTCTCCCCGGGCGGCCTGCTGATCCTCGCCGGCATCCTCGCCGAGCGCGAAACCGAGGTGGCCACGGCGCTGGCCGCCGCCGGTCAACGGGTGGTACGCCACACCGCGGCGGACGGCTGGGTCGCCTTGGCAAGCGAGGAGACCCGCGGCCCGCTGGGGAACGAACCGCGCGCCGACCACCGGGTGTGACCCCAGGGCTCTGTGGGACCTTGGCCCGATCGACCGCGCCGAGCGAAACGCGCAACCAAGCGCAACGGGGTGACGAAGCGGAGCGGGACCCGAAGCGGGCGCCCCCCTCGCCCTACGCTCGCCAAGGTCCGCCGCTTTACCCGGAGCGTCGGGCAGATGGCGCCCCGGGTGGAGGCGTTCCACCCCTGCTCCCGATAGGGGCAACCCCCCGCGTGGTGCGCCTCCGGCGAGCGGTGCGCCGCCACGAGAGCCCCCAACCGGGCCGGCAAAGACCCGGGTCGCCTCCAACGCGCCGGCGCCGACCTCGGGGCGGGGCCTTGCCGGGCGGATCTCCCCGGGCCTCTTTGGTGCAGCAGATGGCCGGCCGTTACCGCGAGCATGCGCACGCCCCGCGGCCACCCGCCGGAGCTGGCGCGGCCGGAGGCGGGGCGGCCCCTTTACAAGACCGGCGGTCTCGGCGACCACCGAACGGAAAGGTGCGCTGCCCACGCCCGCGCGCCGCCCCCCGCCAGACCCCTCCGCACGCCACCAGGTGGCCACCGGCAAGAGGGCCACGGGCCGGGTTCGCCGGCGGTGTCGGCGCCTATCTCAACGCGCCATGCCGGGCCCACCCTACCGGGCGTCTTTGGCGCAGCGGAAGCCGACGCCGTTGTGGTGGTAGCCGGCGATCGCAATCGCCTGGCGGCGAGTGGTGCGCAGGAGGTCCGGGGAGGAATCCCAGCCTCCGCCGCGGATCACGTGGACACCTGTGCCGTAGAGACGGTTCGGCCGGTCGTTGCCCGGATAGGGGACGTAGGTGTCCGCGGTCCACTCGGCAACGTTGCCCGCCAGGTTGCGGACGCCAAAGGGCGAGCTGTCGGTGGCGTAGAAGTCGCCGGGGACGGTGCGGGTGTAGATGGGGTTGGCGAAGAGGGTGGCGGAGTAGCACGCCCACTGGCGGCCGCCGTGGTAGACCGGCTCGTTGCCCCACGGGTAGCGTCGGCCATCCGTGCCGCGCGCCGCCTTTTCCCACTCGGCCTCGGTGGGCAACCGCTTGCCCGCCCAGGCGGCGTACGCGGCGGCGTCCTCATAGGTCACGTCCATGACTGGCAGCTCGTCCTTGCCCATCACCGGGTTGTCCAGCTCCACCGGCAGGGTGCGACCGGTGGCCGCGGCGAACTTGCGGTACTCGCCGACGGTCACCTCGTAGACGTCGATGTAGTAGCCGGGCAGCTCCACCTGGTGGGCGGGCTGCTCGTCATCGAAGGAGTCGTCCGCGCCCATCTGAAAGGGGCCGGCGGGGATGTAGACCATCCCCGGGATCTCGACCGGCGGCGAGGCCTGGCGGGCGGGACCCCCGGCGCACGCGAGGCCAAGCGACAGGGCTATGAGGGAGGCGAGGCAACGGGCGCGGCAAGCGGCCATGGGGGATCTCCGGGTCAAGGGCATCGGATAAGGGCTCAGCGGTCGGCGTGGGCCCAGGCGACGGCGCGATCGTAGTCATCACCAATGGGCGAGCCGCCATAGATGAGGTTGCGGGCCACCAGCGGGACGCCGGCGGCGGTGGTGCGGTGGCAGGCGCCGCATCCCACCGGTCCGGTGGAGCCGTCGGCGTTGTACTGCGCCGCCTGCTGCGGCGACGCTGCGTCGTTCCCCAGGGGGTTCACCGGGAAGAGGCCGTGGGCGGACTGGTGGCACCCCTGGCAGGTGATCTGGGCGTGGCCGTGCGAGAAGCGCATGAGGCTGTACTTCGCCGGCTGGTCCATCGGGAAGAACTCGCCCCCCATGGACTCGACGAAGGGCGGCGCGTGGCAATCGGCGCAGTGCGGGAGGCCTGGCGAAAACCAGAAGTCCTTGGAGCCGGAGAGGTCGCCGTAGGCGATCGGGGTGGCCCCGGGCTCGGCCTTGGCGACGACGGTCCCGTCACCGCGCTGGTACCCCAGGGGCGGACCGTTGCCGTGGTCCCAGGTCGCCGCGTTGTGGTCGGTGCCGTCTACCACCTTCGGGTCGAGGTAGCGGTCGATGAGTTGCTGCACGTTGCCGCCGGTGAGGGCGGCGGCAAGCTCCGGGATGGTCTTGCTGCGCAGCCCCGCACCGCCACCGGTGGCCGCATCGGTGAGGCGATCCGCCTGGTAGAGGGCGTTGCTCAGCGGGTTGTGGCAGTGGGTGCAGTAGAGGCCGCGGTCCTTGCCGTCCTCGCTCCACACCGTGTCGCGGTACCACTGGCCAATGGCGTTCAGGTGGCTTCCCGCGTGCAGCTCGGTCGCCCGGTACGGGTTGGAGTGGAGGTCGCGTCCGGTGTAGGAGCCCAGGCCATCGCGGTTGTCGCCCTCGGCGTAGCGGTTGGCGCCGTCGCGGGTGGCGGGGAAGCGGTCGAAGAGGCCGCGGTCCGAGTGGGCCGGGTGGCACATCTGGCAGTTGCCTGGCCGCCCCTTGGCGTCGGGGGCGGGCATGGCGCGGGCGTGTTTGCGGTGGAGCGCCTCGGTGAGCGACAGCTTCGCCCGCACCTTCGTGTCCGCCTCGTTGGTCGCCGGCGCGTCGTTCATCTGGAATCGGCCGATGGCGTTGTCCGCGTGGCACGACGGGCAGAGGACCGTCTGCCGGCCGAGGCGGTTGACGGCCGACCGGGTGTCGTAGTCCCAGGTGAAGTGGGTGTGCTCGTTTAGGTCGTGGAGCTCGAGAATGGAGATCGCCGCCGCCTCCGTGGCGGCGAAGTGCTCGGTGGCGTCGCCGTAGGTCTTCAGCCAATAGGCGGCCTCGTCACGCCACTTTTTCGCCCGCTCGCCGTTCGCCCGCGCGCTGCCGTGACACCGATCGCAGGCGGGCGCGTCCACCGCGATCACCCCCAAGGCGGTCAGCGCGGTGGAGTCGCGGTCGGCGACCGGCTTCCCGGCCGCATCGTTCAGGGTAATGATCACCCGCTGGTACGGCTGGTACTCCACCTCCTGGCCCGAACGCAGGCTCTTGTTGCCGCGCGAGTAGTCGAGATACGGCGTGAGCGGCAACCCCACCGCACTCCACAGGTTGGGCGGGGCGAGGGTGATCGGCAGGTCGGTGGAGCCGTTCTCCCCATCCACAAAGAGACGCACGCCGCGCGCGCCGGTATACGGCAGGGCGCGGTCGCGGGCGAGGATCGGCGGCCAGCCGGCGATGCGCTGGCCGGTGGGGCCGTGGTCGTTGTCCGGCGCGCGGGTGTTCCACAGATAGACGCGCTCCCCCGCCGTCGCCTTCGGCGGGCGCACCCCATCGGTCGTGCCGTAGGTGTAGTAGGGGCGGACGAACTCCACCGGCGGCTGGTCAAGGGGATCGAGACGGCGGCCGTTGCGGTCGACGTCGAACTTGATCCCCCAGTAGGCGAGCTTGTTACCGGCAGAGTAGGAGTTGGACTGGAAGCCAAACTGTGGCTGCACCCCGTCCGCCGGGGTGAGCAGCTTCGCCGGCGTGCCATCGTCGCCCTCGGTGCGGACCACCTGCACCTGCACACTGTTGAAGGGGGGCAGGGCGGCGGTGTACTTGAAGTCGAAGCTGGTGATGTGCATCCCCAGCTCGGAGTGGACGAGCACCGCGTAGGGGTGGAGCGGCCGGCGCACCACCGGCTCCGCGCCCCCCGCCGCGGGGGCAAGCGCCATCACCCCCGCGATGAGGAGCACCCCGGCCAGGCGTGGGCTGGGACTCACCGCCCCTCCCCCGGCTTTGCCGGCTGCTGGGGCGCGGCTGGCGCCGGCGCGGCCGGCGGCGCGGCGAGGGTCCGCGCACCGAGGGAGGGTTTCACCGCGGACGGTGCCTCGGGTGGGCCACTCGGAAGGGTGACCCGTCCGAACCACTCGGGGTCAACCACCACCTTGTGCTGCTTGCGCAGCTCCGCCAGGTACGGGGTCATCTTCTCTTTGAAGAAGAACTCGTTGTAGCGCTCACGCTTGTCGCTGTCGTTGATCTTCTCCAGGGTGAGCTGCTCCGGCGCCACCACCTCCAGGGTGCGAATGAGGTGCCAGCCGCGCGGCGACTCCACCGGCTGGCTCACCTCCTTCACCTTCAGGGCGAAGGCGACCTTCTCCAGCTCCGCCATGACCTTCCCATCGCCTTGGGTCACCCAGCCGAGGACCCCGGAGGTCCGCCCGGCGGCGGGGTCGAGGGACTTCTCCTGGGCAAGCTTGTAGAACGGGTCGTTCTCGGCAGTGGTCTCCTTGGCGATCTGCTTGCGTAGCTTCTTCGCCTCCTCCTTGGTCTTCACCACGATCTGTTGCAACCGCCGCCGCTCGGGGATGGTGAAGTCCTGCGGGTGGTCTTTGTAGTAGGCGGCAAACTGCTCGTCCGTGGGGATGTACTTGGCGCGGAGCTGCTTCACGAGCTGGACGGTGACCAGGTCGCGCAGGAAGTCGTCGTGGCGGTGGCGAAAGGCGGGGTCCTGATCAAGACCGAGGGAGCGCGCCTTACGCGCCTTGAGGAGCTCGACCCCCATGGCCGCCAGCTCGGCGCGCCGCTCGCCGGCGCTCTTCTTGTTCCACAGGCGCGGCCGCGCCAAGCCCCAGGTCACCTCCTCTCCAGCCACCGTGGCAACTACCTGCTCCGGCTTGCGGCTCTCGTCGCCGTCCATCGCGATGTCCGCGTCCTTCGCCTCCACCTTGGCCTCTGCCCCCAGGCTGTCAGCGATCTCCTTGCGCACCTCGCTGAAGCGGCGCGCGGCGAGCTTGTTGCGCACCACCTGGCGCATCTCCGCGTCGAGCTCATTGGCGCCGCGCTTGGTGTTCTTCTCCTTCGCCCACGCCGCCTCCACCTCCGCGTCGGTGATCTCCCCGCGCCGGTTGTAAAAATCCCGGGTGTAGAGATCGGCGAGGGCCTGGGTCTCCCACGCCGCGGCCTGGGTGAGATAGTCGTCACTCTTCTCTAACCCCTGGCCCTTCGCCTCCAGGTAGAGGAGGCGCTGGTTCACCAGGCTTTCAAGAAACCCCTGCTTGACCCGACGCCCCTGATCCGAGGCGTCGAGCTGGTCGGCATACGCCTGCAAGGGGGTGGAGTTGATCGCCTGCATCACCTCCCAGTCGTGGATCGGCAGGTCGGCCACCGTCGCCACCACCCCCTCATCTTTGGCGGGCGCACCGGCTTGCGCGAGCGCGCCGGCCGTGGGGGGGGCGCCGGCTTGCGGGGGCGCGCCGGCTCCCCGGGCCGTACCGGGGGTGAGGGGCGAGAGGGCGAGGCAGGCAACGATGGCGATCGCGCCACGCACCACGACAGGAAGCTGATTCACGAACGACCTCCGAGAGAGAGAGCCCGCGCACCCCAAGGGAGGCGGCGGGAGGAAGCGACGGGGTGGACGAGGCGACGGGGCAACAACCGGGGCGGGAGCCTAACAAGCAGGGTCAAGGACAAAAAGGGGTGGCGCAGCCGCCACCGCGCCACCCCTCTTCGGCCACCGTTCACCGCCGGTGAGGTGGCCCGACTCCGCTCCACTCAGGCCGCGCGCCGGCGGCGAACCCAGGCGAGCAGCCCCGCGACCACGCCCCCCACCAGCCCCACCGAGGTGGGCTCGGGGACCTGCGGGGCGAGGGAGAGCTCGAGGACCATCTGGTACTTCTGCGTCGCAAACGGTCCGTCGGCGACCGTGCCGGTCGACACGAGACGCAAATTCTGGCCGTCGAAGGGGCTCCCGTCTACCTTATAGCCGTAGCTATAGCCGTGGTTCGTGGGGCTATCCCACGGCGCGGTCCACAGGCGCAGGGGGATGGTGCTCTCATAACCGAGTTCTGACGGATTGAAGTAGGCGTTGGGCGCATTCACGTGCATGTGGCCGGCAC
>MNYW01000166.1:0-30336 GCA_001873295.1 Nitrospirae bacterium CG2_30_70_394
GGTGGGGGTTGGGGGGTAGGGGCCGTGCGGCCCGGCCCTCATGACGAGGGCGACGATCTGAAGTGATCCTCCCCGCGGCCGCCGGCCAACACCATCCCCCCAACCCTCACCCCCCCTCCCCGCGCGCGGCGCGCCTAATGCACGCCGGGGGCGCCGATGAGCTCCCCGGCCAGCACCGAGAGGAAGTAGGCGGCGTCGGTGACCAACCCCTCGCCCTGGCTGGTGCCACGGTCGGCGAGCTTGGTGACCACCGACGGGTTGATGTCCACCATCACCACGCCGCAGGTGGCGGGCAGGAGGTTCCCCACCGCGATCCCGTGCAGGGTCGTGGCAACCATGATGCACATCCCCACCCGCCCCAGGCCGGCACGCATCGCCCGCTGCGCCGCCATCACGTCGGTAATCGTGTCGGGCAGGGGGCCGTCGTCGCGGATCGAGCCGGCCAGAACCACCGGCACCCCCCGCTGCCAGCAGGTGTGCATCACCCCGCGGGTCAGCAGCCCCGCCGCGCACGCCGCGGCGATGGAGCCCACTCCCCGGATCCGGTTGATCGCGCGCAGGTGGTGGCAGTGGCCGCCGTCGGTGGGGCGATCGGTGGCGGTCTCTCGGCCGAGGGCGGTGCCGTAGAGCGCCTCCTCGATGTCGTGGACCGCCAGGGCGTTGCCGGTGTAGAGGCGATCGACCCACCCCGCCGCCACCAGCCGCGCCAGGGCGTCGCCACCGCCGGTGTGGACCACCGCTGGCCCCGCCACCCAGAGGATCTCGCAGCCCGCCGCGTGGGTCGCGCGGCACTGCTCCGCCACCGCCCGGATGCGCGCCCCCTTCGGCTCCTCCACCGAGGCGTCGCTCGCCATGAAGGTGAAGGTCTCGCCGCGCCGGGGGCGCGCCACGGGTTCCACCTCCACCCCCGCCTCGCCCACCACCACCGGCTGCTCGGCGCGCACCTCTCCGACTCGCACGCAGGCGAAGTGGTCGTCGAGCCAGACCAGGCCGCAGTCCATCTCCATGGGCGCCACCTCCCACCAGCGGCCGGCGTGGTGCACCCGGGTGGGGAGGTTGGTGGTGGCGTAGAACAACTCGGGAAAGACACCGTCCGCCGGCGCCAAGACCAGGTGGACGGCGGGCGCTTCGGCCGCGTCGCCGAAGCCGTGGCGGGCGAGGACCCCCTCCGCCGCCGCCATCGCCGCGGTGTCGCCGGCGTCGATCCGCAGGGTGATGGTGGAGGGCTCCTCGCGCCGGCTACCCACCGCCGCCACCACCACCTCCGCCCCCACCCCCAGGGTGGCGAGCTCGTCGAGGAGCTTGGAGAGGAGGAGGGAATCGAGAAGGTGGCCGGCGAGGACCACGGTGCGGCTGACCATAGGGCACTCCGGGGATCTCGCCTCAGCCTACCGCGCCCGCGCCTCTGCGTTCTGCCGCCATCCGCGGTGTGCGCCCACGGCGCTCCACCGCCCCCCCAGCGCCGGTTCGCCCCCTCGAAGGCGGACAAGCGGGCGGATACGCAAAGGGGTAGCCGCGGTGGTGGGTCCGGACGGGGTCGCGGCGCCACATCCACGCCGGGAGGCAACCCGGCGGCGGCGCGGCCCCGGTCCGGGCGGGCAACGGTTCACCGTGTCACGTCGGTCGAATGCGACGACCCCCCC
This sequence comes from Nitrospirae bacterium CG2_30_70_394, assembly GCA_001873295.1. Lineage (GTDB taxonomy): Bacteria > CG2-30-53-67 > CG2-30-53-67 > CG2-30-70-394 > CG2-30-70-394 > CG2-30-70-394. The sequence goes on from MNYW01000166.1 coordinate 1,644, forward strand.
CTACCCACGGCCACACGCCCTGCCTCCAGGGTCGACTGACCGGCTCCGACCGGCGCTTACGACGGCAGCTCGCCCTTGATCCCCACCTGGCGGAGAAAGAGCCGGTCGAAGGGGGTCGGGGGGGCGGGCTGGCGCTCCGCCTCTTCGCCCGTGTCCGCGCCCTCGCCCTCGCCCTTGGCGGTGACATGGGTGAGGGCGGCAAGGACCACCGCGACCCGGTACCCCTGGGTCTGGATCCGCTCCATCACCTCCTGGACCTGGTCGCTTTGGTTAAGGGTCCGGCCGATCGCCTGCATCAGGTCGTTCGCCAAACCTTCCAAAAAGCCATCGGGCTCAAAATCGTGAGAGTCGGCCATCGGCCACCTCCTCGTCTCCGCTCGGGGCTCCCCCCTAGCTGGTTACCAGTGTGGACACGACCACGCCCTCCGTCCAGGGAGGCGCATTCACCCAACATGAGCCCCGCAGACGCCTTTCGGTGCTCGCGGCCGGCGACCAGCAACGCAGAAGGATCGTGGGGCGCGGCGAAGAAAGGGGAGGGGGGTGACGGATGGCGGGGTGTTGGCCGGCGGCCGTCCTGCCCCCAATCCCCATCCCGGCGACGGCCGGCGGCCGCGGCCATCGCGCCGCCGCGCGGCAGGCGGCTGGCCGAGCGGCGCGCGGAGGGTGCGAACGCCCCGCCCGCCTACTTGCCCTCCACGAGCGCCCGCGCCGCCTCCGCCTCCGTGCCCTTCAACCCGATCTCAAGGGCGGCCTTCACCTCCGCCCGCCCCGCCTCGACCTCCCCCGCGGCGATCAGCGCGGCGCCGTGGTGGTAGCGCACCGCCGGTACCGCGGGCTGCTCCGCCGCCACCTTCGCCAGGGTCGCCACCGCCTCCTTCACCTTGCCCGCCTTGAGCTGCGCCCAGCCGAGGGTGTCGCGGACCGTGGCACTCTTCGCCACCACCTCCGCCTTGACCCGGCCGAGAAGCTCTAGCGCCTTGTCCGGCTGGCCAAGGACGTCGGAATAGAGATAGGCGAGGTTGTTGAGGGGAACCGGCTCCTCCGGCGCGAGGGCGAGGACCGACTCGTAGCTCTTCGCCGCCTCTTCGAAGCGGCCGCCGGCCATCTCCGCCTGCGCCTTGCGCATGATCACCTCCGCCGCCTTCGGCTCCTTGGCGAGGATCTGGCTGTAGAGGGCCTCGGCGTCCTCGTTGTTGCCCTGGCGCCGCTCAAAGTCCGCCTGCAGCAAGACGATGCCGAGGTTGTCGCCGAGGGTTTGGCGACCTTGGTCGAGAATCTGCCGCGCCCGCTCCGGTTGCTTGCGCACCTCCGCCGCCTCGGCGGCGAGCTGGTAGGCGGCGAGCTGCTTCGGATGGTTTTGCAGGTAGTCGGCGGCGATGCGATCTCCAGCCGCACCCGCATCGGTGGCGAGCTCCACCGCGATCCGCCGCTGGCAGATCGTGGGGTCGTCCGGGGCGAAGGTGGCGGCCCGCTGCAACTGGCCACGCGCCTCGTCCCAGCGCTTCTGGGCGGCGGCCACGCCACCGAGGTGGTACGCCACCGCCGCCGACTTGGGATCGAGCTCGGACGCCTTGCGCAGGCGCGCCTCGCCCCCCTTGAGATCCCCTTGCGCGAGGGCGATTACCCCCGCCTGGAGCCACACGGCCGGCGCCTTCGGGGCGAGCTCGGTCGCCTTGTCCGCCGCCACCGCCGCCCCGGCCCCATCGCCCTTTTGCAGGCGGGCGGCGGCGAGGGCCATGGCGACCTGGCCATCGGCGACGCTCTCCAAGGACTGCTCCAGGTGGCCGATGGCGTCATCGAGCTTGCCCTCCTTCAAATCGAGGACGGCGAGCTGGCGATGGGCGACGCTGTGCTTCGGTTTGACCGCGAGGACCATCTGGTACTCCGTGCGCGCCTCCGCCCACTTCTCATCTTTTTGGTAGAGGCTGGCGAGGTTGAGGTGGGCGGCGACCAGCTCCGGGTGGCTGGCGACCACCTCCTGCCAGATGGCCAACGCCCCCGCCTTGTCCTTCTTCGCGAGCAGCGCCGCCCCCTTGAGGTTGAGCCACATGGGGTCGCCCGGCTGCTTTTCCAGAAGGGTCGCGATCAGACCGAGGGCGCCGTCGAAGTCCTTTTGGCGCAGGCGGGTGTAGAAGAGACGAACCTGGGCACCGCGCTCGTCGGGGTGGGCGGCGGCGGCCGCCTCGAAGCGCGTCGACGCCTTGTCGAGCTCGTTCATCGACAGGTAGAGGTCGCCGAGGGCGAACTCGAGCTTCTCGTCCGGGGCAAACTCCTGGGCCTTCTCCAGGGCCTCGCTCCCCGCCTCGCCGTCGCCCTGGGCGATCAGCGCCGCGCCGAGCACCCGGTACAGGAAGGCCGACTCCGGCTCCAACTCGAGGGTGCTGCGCGCCTGCTTCTCCGCCCCCTTGGGATCGCCGGTGCGCAGGAGCAACTCGGCGATGAGCATCTCCACCGGCTTCACCCCGGGGTGCTGCGCCTGCAGCCCCTTGGCCGCGCCAAGGGCCTGCTCCCACTGCTGGCGCTGGTACTGGGCCAACGCCAGATAGAACTCGGCGCCGGCGTGGTTCGGCGCTTTGGCGAGGCACGTTTGGAGGTCGGTGACCGCGTCGTCGAACTGCTGCTGCAGGTAGTGGGCAACGCCGACAATGAAGTGGCCGTGGGGGGCGTCGGGGAACTCCTTCACCAGTTGCTTGCCCTCGGTGAGGGCGTCGTTCACCTCCTGCAGGGCGAGGAGGTTCTGGGCGAGGCCGAAGCGGGCGGGGAGCTCGACACGCTGGTCACTCTTCAGCGCCTGGCGGTAGATCTCCACCGCCCCCTTCCGGTCCCCCGCCTGTTCGGCGAGGGTGGCCTGGAGGAGGTAGCCACGGCCGAAATGGGGATCGGCAGCCACCGCCTTCGCCGCCGCCACCGCAGCCTCGTCATCGCGCTTCAGGCGGGCGAGGATCGCCGCCTTGCCGAACCACGCCCGCGCCGCCTGTGCATCCTTCTGGGTCGCACGGTCATAGGCGTCGAGCGCCTCCGCCCACAGCTCCTTGTCCGCGTGGCCGTCGCCGACAATGGTGAGGGCGGCGGCGCTCTCCCCGTGCACCCCCATGTAGCCAGCGAGCAGCTCCAGGGCGTCGTCCGGCCGCTTCTCCAGCAAGAGCACACGCGCCTCCAGTAGCCCCACCGCGTCGTCGTCGGGAAGTCCCTTCTTCAGCGCGTCGACGAGCTTGCGCGCCGGCTCCGTGGTGCCGCGCTCGAGGTAGCACTCCAGCAACAGCTTGTTCGCCGCCGGGTCGTCCGAGTGGGCGGCGAGGGCCGACTTGACGGAGAGGATCGCCCCTTGCAGCTCCCCCTCGGCGAGGTAGCGTGCGGCGTTGCCCATGTGCTTCGTGTAGCGGGTGTCGGCGGACTCGCACCCCACCGATAAGAAAGCAGCCACCAGCAGCAGAACAGGCCAGACAGAACGAAACATGGACTCCATCCTCTCGTGAGACTCCCGTAAGCTGACCGCTGCCCACCCCTGCGGCCCCTCCGAACGTTCGTGGAGAGTCCCCTACCCCCAAGACCTATGGCAACCCCACCCCCCTGCCTCCGCCTCGCCCCCGGGCTTGTCGCGCTCCTCTTCGTCGCGCTTGCCGTAGCGGGGGCGGCGGCAGACCCGCCACCCGCCGCCCCCCCGTGCGAGCTCCTTTTCGCCTGGGACCTCCCCTCCCTCTTCCACCGCCACCAACCCACGACGGAGGAGACGAAAGAGGCGGCCCCGCGGGAGGAGCAGGGGGAGGTGGCGACCCCGCCGTCACCCACCCCCGCGCCCCCAACACCTGCCGCCCCAGCTACGGCAGGGCCGCCATCCGCGCCGACTGCTTCACCCCAAGCCCCGACCGCTACGCCGCCCGCCCCGCCGGTCGGCGTGGCACCGGGCGCGCCGCTGGGGGCGGTCCAACCGTTGGCGATCGAGCCGCCCGCGGTGGAACAGCCGCACCCCCCGGCGGGGCCCGCGGCCGCCCCTCCGCAACCGGCGCCGACCGCCCCGGCGACCCCGCCACCGATCCCGCCACCCCCACCCGCCATTGCCACCCCGTCGGCGCCACTCCTGCCGCTACCGGCGACGCAACCGCCGGGGGGGGCACCGCCCCGCCTCACGCCGCCCCCGACGCCGCAACCGCCCACCCTGAGGCCATCGCCGCTGCCATCCCTCACGCCGCCACCCCTGGCCACGCCAAAGGTCGAGCAACCCCCTGCCGCGCCCGCCCCGCTGCCCACCGCCCCGCCCCGCGTGAGTTCGGCGCCACCCCCGGCCGCGACCCCGGCCGCCACCCCAGCCACCCCCGCAACCCCGGTGGTACCCGGGGTGGAGGCGACCCCGGTGGTGCCCGCCCCCCCTGCGGCCTCGGCGCCGCAGCCGGGGGGGGAGCCGGCCGCCCACTCCCACCGCCCGCCGCGCGACGGCGCCGAGCTCGCCCAGTGGCTCTACAACCGCGCCACTGGCCGCGACTCCGTCGCCACCGTTGAGATGGTCCTCACCAGCAGCTCGGGCCACGAGCGGGTGCGCCGCTTCGAAAGCCGGATGGTGCGCCACGACACCCTGCAGGACTCTCTCATCCGCTTCACCTACCCCAGGGACATCGACGCCACCGCCTTCCTCACCCGCGAGCGGGAGGGCGACGACGCGGAGCAGTTCCTCTACCTCCCAGCCCTGCGCCGGGCGCGGCGGATCGTCGCCAAGCAGAGGGGCAAGAGCTTCGTCAACTCCGACCTCTACTATCAGGACCTGGATCGCCGCCGCCCGGACCAAGACCGCCATCGCCTCCTGGGCGAGGCGAAGGTGGGGCCGTACCTCTGCTGGATCCTCGAATCGATCCCGGTCGATCCCGAGTCGAGCGTCTACGGCAAGAGCGTGACCTGGATCGACCAGGCGACCCTGATGCCCGTGCAGGGCGAGTCCTTTGATCGCAAGGAGAAGAAGATCAAGGAGAACCGCGTCCTGCGGCTCGCGGAGGTGCAGGGGATCTGGACCGCCATGGAGAGCGAGGTCACCACCATCGACCCGCACCACACTACCCGCTTGAAGGTGGGGGAGATCCGTTACAACGTCGGCCTCAAGGCCGCCGACTTCAACGAGCGCGCCCTGCAACCGTAACCACCGCGACCACCCCTCTCCGCTCCAAGCCGCCGCCCACGCGGCCGCCGCGGCCCGCGCCAATCCCCATCCACCGACACGGAGGTCCCATGGCGACACCCACGCCTGTTGTTGTTGCGCTCCTGCTCTCCCTCGCCCTCGGCGCCGCCGGCCACGCCACCGGGCTGAAGTCGGAGCTCACCCTCCAAGGCGCCACCGACCTGCGCCACGACGAGGCGCACGAGGACCGCTGGGACGGTCGCAGCCAGATTGACCTCACTGCCGAGGGCACCTGCGCCGAGCCGTGGCAGTGGAAGACGGCGGGACGGATTCAGGGCGACTCGTTCGGCGACGGTGGCTTCTTTGGCCGCGGCGAGACGCGCAACGAGGTGGATGTCGACCTGCGCGAGGCGTACCTCCGCTACGAGAACGACCGGTTCGCGGTGCAGGCGGGCAACCAGATCGTCAAGTGGGGAAAGATGGACGAGCTGGTGATCACCGACAACGTCAACCCGCAGGACCTCGACCAGTTCATCATCCCGTGGCTCGACGACCGCAAGCTCGCCGTCCCGATGGTGGCGGCGGAGGCGTACTTCGGCCCGACCACCGTGGAGTTGCTCCTGCTGCCGCGCCCCTTTATCCACCGCGTGCCGTTCTTCGACTCGGACTGGGCCCTGTTCCGCCACAACCGGCAGGTGGGAGCGGACGCCACCAGTAGCTACCCGGACGTCGCGGCGCGTTATCTCGACCTCGGCGTCAACGTGAACGCCCCCGGGTGGGGCGACAGCGAGATCGGCGGCCGCCTCCGCTCCACCGCCGGGACCGTGGACTTCGCCATCGACGGATTCGTCTACCACCAGCGTTTCCCGGTCTTCCACGGCGACGGACCCACCCTTGCCGCCCTCTTCGCCCCGGAGGCGACCGGAGCTGCCCTGACCAGCCCGACGATCGGTGGAGTCGTGCGCAACCGTTTTCTCAACGCCAACCCGGAGGCGACCGCGAGCTACCCGTGGGTGGCCACCCTGGGCGGCGAGGTCGAGACCACCCTCGGCGACTACGGGGTGCGCGCCGAGGTCGCCCGCACCCTCGGCGGCCAGTACCAAGGTGAGGCCCCGGACGGGACGGTCACCGTCTTCACCGCGGACCAGACCCTCCTTGGCGTTGGCGGAGACCTCACCCGCAACGCCTTCTACGGCAACCTCCAGCTCGTCCAGCAATGGGTGGAGGAGGCGGGCTCGCTCCTGTTCGTCGGCAAGCAGGCGGCGACGGTGGTCGCCACCCTCCAATACGACCTCCTCGCCGGCACCCTCACCCCCGCCCTCTACGCCGCCTGGGACCTGGGTGACAACGCCAGCTACCTGCGGCCGCGCCTGGAATACAAGGTCAACGACCGCCTCACCGTCGAGGCGGGGCTGGAGCTCTTCACCGGCAACAAGCACACCGCGCTGGGCTCCTTCACCGCCAACGACCAGGGGTACGTGCTGGCGACGCTCGGATTCTAACGGTCGGGTTCCACCCACCACGTCCCGCCGCCGGGTCCACGGCACATCGCCCCTTCCCCCTCTTTGCAGGATTCCCTGCTGCCCAACCCCACCCCTGGCCCCAGACCCTGAACCTCCACGGCTGGCCCACCGGGCCGATCCATGGCTGACCACCCTCCACGGAAGCCAGACAAACGCGCACCGCGACCGGGCGGAGTCTGGCTCGCCTACCTCGACCATCCGTGGCTAACGCTGCTGGTGATCGGAGTGGTCACGCTCTTCCTCGGCACCCAGGCGGCACGGGTCCCGTTCGACACCTCGCTCGAATCGCTGGTCGTGGAGAACGATCCTGATCGTGTCTTCTTTGAGCAGCTTGAAGACCACTTCGATACCGGCGAGTTCGTCGTCGTCGCCCTCGAAGGGCAGCGCATCTTCACCCACGACAATCTCACCCTGCTCGCCCAACTCACCAACCATCTGGCGGCAATCGACGGGGTCGACGAGACCACCAGCCTCACCAACGTCGAGGACATCGTGGGCGACGAGGAATCCTTCACCGTCGGCCCCTTTCTTGAGGAGATCCCGAAGGACGAAGAAGCGCTGCGCCGGCTCCGCATGCGCGCCACGGACAAACCGCTTTACCGCGGTGCCCTGATCTCCAAAGATGCCAAGACCGGTTCGGTCATCGTCGAGCTCACCCCCCACCTGCAGGGGAAAGATCACCAGCAGGTGATCGACGCGATCCGTGATGACGTGGAGCGGGAGGGCGGTGGGCGAACTCATCTCGCCGGTAAGCCGGTGATGGACCACTACACCGCCCTGTTCATGCGCCTGGATCTCCAGCGATTCATTCCCCTCACCGTTGCCCTGATGGCAATCATCCTCTGGGTCCTCTTACGCAACGGCTTCGGCGCGGTCCTGCCCCTCATCGCCATGGGGCTTTGTCTCGTCTGGTCGGTGGGCGTGCTCGGGCTACTCGGTGGGACGATCAACAACATCACCACCATCCTCCCCCCCGTGATGATGGCCCTGACGGTTAGCGTAGCGATCCACCTCCTCAGCATCTATCAAGACAACCTCGCCTCGGCCCGCTTCGCCGCGCCACCGGAGGGGGTGCCAGTCGAGGCGGAAGAGAACCCCGATCCCTCCACCCACCGGCTGATGGCGAGCTGGTTCGGCCGCCTGGGTGGCGACCCATCAACCCCAGCACCACCGCCGCCCGCGGGTGCCGCCAGCGACCTTGCCGCCTGGAGCGTACGCCTCGGCGATGAAACGGCCTCCCTCGCCCACAACCGTGAGGTTATCGTCGCGACGATCCGGGAGCTGTGGAAACCGTGTGTCATCGTTACCCTCACCACGGTGGCTGGTTTCATATCGCTGGTCGTCAGCGACATCCCGCCCATGCGCCACTTCGGCGTTTCCGCGGCGATTGGGATGCTCTTTTCGTTATTGATCGCCTTCACCCTCCTGCCGGCGTGCTGGCTTCTCGTCCGCCGCCCGGTGGCGCGCCGCCACAACCCGCTAGAGCCAGACCTCTTCGACGAGCTCCTCCTCCGCCTCGGTGGGCTGGTGACCCACCAGCCGCGGCGAATCATCCTCGTCGCCATCCTCGCCGCCATCCTCGCCGCCATCGGCGTCCTCCGACTGCGGGTCGAGACCAACCTCCTCGAGTACTTCGACAAGGAGACCACCCTCGTCCGGGACACCCTTTACGTAGAGCACAACCTCGCGGGGGTCGAGGACGTGCGCATCTCCCTGCGCGCGGACGAACCCGACGGAATCCTCACCCTCGATACCCTGCACCACATGGAGGCCCTCGTCCGCTTCCTTGAGCAGCAACCGGGGGTCGACCGGGTCACCTCCCTCCTCGACTACCTCAAGGAGATGAACCAGGCGTTCCATAACGAACAGCCGGCGTACCACCGCCTCCCCGACAGCGAGCCCCTCATCCAGCAATACATGCTGCTCTACGACGGCAAGGACCTCCGCCACTTCCTCGACGAGGACCGCCAGTGGGCCGCGGTCTACATGCGACTCCACGAACACTCCTCCGCGAAGATCAGCCAGCTCATCGACGAGACCCACCGCTACCTCGCCGCCGACCTCCCCACCACCCTCACCAGCCACGTCACTGGTTCCGCGGTCCTGGTGACCAACCTGATCGAGACCCTGATCCGCTCCCAGATTCAAAGCCTCGGACTCGCCTCGGTCGTGATCTTCGCCATGGTCGCTCTCTTCTTTCGCTCCATCCGGACCGGCCTCCTGGCGATGCCGCCCAACCTGCTCCCCATCCTCCTCAACCTCGGTCTCATGGGCTGGCTCGGGATCCCCCTCGACACCGCCACCGCAATGATCGCCGCCGTGGCCATCGGCATCGCGGTGGACGACACCGTCCACCTCATGTCCACCTACCACGGCCACCTCGTGGCCGGCGCCTCCCCGCCCCAGGCCGTCCGCCTCGCCCTCGCGGACAAGGGACGCGCCTGCATCTTTACCACCCTCGTCATCACCGCCGCCTTCGCCATCGTTACCGTCTCCCGCTTCCTCCCCACCGCCCATTTCGGGGCGCTATCGGCGATGACCATGGTCTTTGCACTCCTGGCAGACCTCTTCTTCACCCCGGCACTCCTGCTCACGGCCCCGCGCCTGCTCACGCCCCGAACTCGTGAGAGGTGTCTCTTGAACCCCTAAGAATCAGCAGCGAGTCGGTAATATGCCTTCTGGTACTCGACGACGCTGGGGCTTAGCTCCATGGCGTGGCGGTAGCTGTGCAGGGCCGCGACTCGGTCGCCGGCCAGTTCGTGGCACTGCCCTAGCCAATAGGTGGCGCTGCCGCTCTCCGGTTGGCGGGCGACCCGCTGTTCGGCAACGGCCCGGGCGCGGCGTAAATGGATCTCGGCGCTCGCGTTGTTGCCGAGCTGGCGGTAGCTGCGGGCGAGGGAGAGGTTGGTGGAGACGCTCTCCTGCCCCTGCTCCCGCTTCTTGGCGATGCGCGTGAGGTCGAGGGTGATCGCCTCCACGAGGTACCTCTGGGCCGTCTGCTCGTCGCCGAGTCGGCTCTGGCAGGTGGCGAGCTTGCGCAGGATGGAGCAGCGCTTGGGTTCCCGGTCGTGGACCCGGGCGTAGAGCGTGGCTGCGGTTTGCCACCGCCCGTACCGCTCGTAGCGACCGGCGAACTTTTCGAAGCCGTTGTAGATCCGGTTGTCGACCCGCGCACGCGCCGCCGGGGTGGCGTAAGAGGCGGAGGTGGAGGCCACGGCCAAGAGGACCACCGCCGCGGTGGCGGTGCCGATCCATGCGGTGAGGCCGCGGTGCGAGCGCCCCTCCGTCACCTCCCCCTGTCGAAGACGGCTGCGGTGGTCGTGCCAGTAGGCAATCGCCATGAAGGCGAGGGCGGAGGAGATCAGGACCTCGGCGAGCTCCGCCTCGTTGAAGTGCAGGGGGTCGAGCTCCAGCACGGCACCGGTAAAAAAGAAGGGCCACAGGAAGCAAGGTGGCGACGCGACTCCCCGTCTGTTGAACCATAAGGCGGGAGACCACCGCCAGCGCACTACCCATGGGTAGACGACGCCGTAGACCACCATGCCCAACGCCATCCCGTACTCGATTGCACGCTTGAGGGGGGTCGCCACCGGGCCGGTAACGAGGTTGTGGAGGTTGGCCTCGTGCTGGAGGTTGTGCGCCTGGAGGAGGGCCGGGGTGGCGAAGGAGAAGATCCGCTGGCCCCAGGAGATCTCCTCGCCGGTGACGTAGAAGAGGCTCGCGGCCAACAGGGCGAAGTACCACCGGTACGGCGAGCGCACGCAAGCGAGGCGAAAAGAGAAGAGCAACGCGGTGGCGAAGAACCAGAACTGCGCCCACTCACCGACCATGTCCTCATAGGTCGCCCACAGGTAGGCGATGGGAAAGCAGATGGCGAGCACCCCGTAGAGGGTGACGACGGCGACGAAGAGGAGGGAGACGAACAGGGCGGTGTCGCGACGATCCATGGGGCGGCTCGATGCGGAGAGACGGCGATCCTATCTCATCGGCGACGCCCGGAGGTGATGCCAGCCGGGCCTCCCATGCAGGCGGTGCGGCGGAACGTCTCCATTAGGGTCCTTAGAAAAAAAAGAGGCCCGCAACCGCGGGCCTCGGATCTTGGTGGACGGCGGGGCAGGCTTGCCCGCCCCGCCGTCCACGCTACTGCCGCCCTTTGGGCGTTCCTATTTTTTCAGCGGGCAGAGCTTGCCCCCGTTCCGGCTGGCGCCGTCCACCACCTCGAAATCGCCACGCTCAAGGCCCGGGCCAATCGGCTGGGCGCAGCTCGTGTCGATCTTCGTGTGGAACTTACCCTCCACGTAGAGGGTGATCTCCGTGCCGAGGGTGCCATCCTTGTTGGCCCCGACGAGGTTGATCTCATCGCCCGGGCGGACATGCCCCGTGTAGACCCTCTTCCCCTTCTTCTGCTGCACCTCGACGAAGCAGGCGGTGGCGCCGTGGTAGTGCAGGGTCAGGTGGGTAACCTTGCCGTCACAGCTATGCCCGGTGTCGTCGGCCGGCGGTGCAGGCGGTGTGGGCGGGGTGACCTCTTCGGAGTCGCTGTCACCGTCGTGGTTCGAGTCCTCGCCGGAGTCGCCGTCCGACTTCGGGCAGCCGGAGAGGGTGGCCTCGGAGTCACTGTCACCGTCGTGGTTGGCGTCGATGCCCGAGTCGCTGTTCAAATGGCCGGGGAGCGCCTCCGAGTCGCTGTCGCCATCGTGGTTCGAATCCTCACCCGAGTCGCTGCCCGTGCCCGTGCTGCCGCACGGTGACTCGACGGGGCAGAGGAGCGAGAAGCCGCGGCTGGCCCCATCCACCACCTCGAAGTCGCCGCGGATCAGGCCGGGACCAATCGGCTGGGAGCAGCTCGTGTGGATCTTCGTCTGCAGCACACCGTTGACGTAGATCTCAATCTCCGTCCCGAGGGTCCCGAACTTATCGGTGCCGGTGAAGGAGAAGCTGGCGCCAGGGGCGACGTTCCCTTCGAAGACCACCGTGTCGTCTTTCTCTTCCACCCGCACCACCGCCGCGGCCGTGCCGTGGTAACGCAGGGTGAGGGTGGTGACCTTCCCCTCACAGCCGCACGGCTCTTCGGGAGGGGTCTCTTTGCAGGTCACCGTCGCCGTGTCCGACGCCTCGCAGACCGCGCCGCTGGCCAAGGAGCCGGTGACCGTCACCGTGTTGGTGGTGGTCGCGCAGACGCTCCCGACCTTCGAGACCGTCTGACTCTCGCCCGTGGCGAGCGCCGGGAGGGTGGCGATCACGCCCAGCTTGTCATCGACCACCTGCACGTTGGTCATCGGAGGCCCGTTGTTGGTCACTACGTAGGTGTAGGTGACGTTCTGCGCATTGCAGCCCGGAGTCGGCGGGGGCGTGCAGCCACCCCCGGCCGCCTCGGAGTCACTGTCACCGTCGTGGTTCGTGTCGACGCCCGAGTCGGTGTCGGTGTGGCCGCCGGTGCAGTTCGACGATGCGGCCGCCTCGGAGTCACTGTCACCGTCGTGGTTCGTGTCGACGCCCGAGTCGGTGTCGGTGTGGCCACCGGTGCAGTTCGACGATGCGGCCGCCTCGGAGTCACTGTCACCGTCGTGGTTCGTGTCGACGCCCGAGTCGGTGTCGTAGCTGGTCGAGGGGGTGGAGGTGATGGGGCAGAGCTTGCCGCCCGTCTTGCTCGACCCGTCGACCACCACGAAGTCACCCCGCACCAGCCCCGGCCCGATGGGCTGCGAGCAGCTCGTGTGGATCGTGGTGTGGAGGGTGCCGCTAACGTAGATCTGGATCTCGGTGCCAAAGGTCCAGTTCTTGTCGGTTCCGATGAAGGAGAAGACCTCACCGGGTGCCACCGTGGCGCTGAAGACCACGTGGCCGTCCTTCTTCTGCTGGATGGTGACAAAGGCCGGCGCCGCGCCGTTGTAGCGCAGGGTCAGCTCCGTCACCTTGCCCTCACAGCCGCACTCGCCGGCCACCGGGGGCACCGCGGTGCAGTCGACGACCTCCGGAGAGGCGGTCTTCACCACCGTCAGGTTGCAGGTCTCGACGGTGCAGTTGGCAGAGCAGCCGTCACCATCGGTGGTGTTGCCGTCGTCACACTGCTCAGTCATGTCGAGGATGCCATCACCACACTGGGGCAGCATGCAGCTCGCCTGGCAGCCATCGCCGTCGATGGTGTTGCCGTCGTCGCACTGCTCACCCGAATCGACGACGCCATCGCCGCAGCGGGGCAGGGAACAATCCGCCTGGCAGCCGTCACCACTGGCGTTGTTGCCGTCATCGCACGCCTCACCCGCGTCGACAATGCCGTCGCCGCAGCGAGCCAACATGCAGTTGGCCTGGCAACCGTCACCATCGACGGTGTTGCCGTCGTCGCACTGCTCACCCGAATCCAGCGTTCCGTCGCCGCAGCGGGGCAGAGAGCAATCCGCCTGGCAGCCGTCGCCGTTGACCGTGTTGCCGTCATCGCACGCCTCCCCAGGATCCACGATGCCGTCACCGCAGAAGGGCAGGGTGCAGTCGGCCTGACAGTTATCACCGTTGACGGTGTTGCCGTCGTCGCACTGCTCGCCGGGATCCACGATGCCGTCACCGCAGCGCGGCAGAGAGCAATCGGCCTGGCAGCCATCGCCGCTGACGTTGTTGCCGTCATCGCACGCCTCACCCGCGTCGACAATGCCGTCGCCGCAGCGAGCCAACATGCAGTCGGCCTGGCAACCGTCGCCGCTGACATTGTTGCCGTCGTCGCACTCCTCGCCAGCGTCGAGGGTCCCATCGCCGCAGCGGGGCAGGGAGCAGTCGGCCTGGCAACCGTCGCCGTTGACCGCGTTGCCGTCGTCGCACGCCTCACCCGCGTCGACGATGCCGTCGCCGCAAATCGCGTTCATGCAGTCGGCCTGGCAGCCATCACCATTGATCAGGTTGCCGTCGTCACACTGCTCACCCGCATCGAGGATGCCGTCACCACAGATCGGATTCCTGCAGTTTGCCTGGCAGCCGTCGCCATCGACGTTATTGTTGTCGTCGCACTGCTCACCCTGGTCGAGGTAACCGTCGCCGCACCGAGCGACCGTGCAGTTGCTGTGACAACCGTCGGTCTCGTCGAGGTTCCCGTCGTCGCACTCTTCCCCCGCGTCGGTGATGCCATCGCCACAAACCGGAATCGTGCAGTCGCTGCGGCAGCCGTCGGTGTCGTCGAGGTTGCCGTCGTCACACGCCTCGCCCAGGTCGGTGATGCCGTCGCCGCAAACCGGCAGGGTGCAGTCATTGCGACAGGTGTCGAGGTTATCTTGGTTGCCGTCGTCGCACTGCTCTCCGGGATCAAGGATGCCGTTGCCACAGGCATAGGTCACGGCGGTTACCGTAAAGTCGAGATTGTCGAAGATGGGCCACTGGCTGCTCGCGGTGGAGGTAGAGAGGCCCGAATTGCCGCCATCAAAGTCCGCGTTGAAGTTGAGGCCTGGCCAACTCTGCTGGGCGATCGTGGCGTCGATAAAGATGCTGGTAGCCTGGATGAAGGTGACCGGCGGCAGGATGGAGATCGCCGCCACGCTCACCGGTGCCTGAACCGCGATCGTGTCGAGGGAATCCACGGTCGGATCGACATTCACCACGAGCCGCAAGGACCCATCCGTTGCCGTTCCAATACCGGTTTGGAGGGTGGAATCACGATCGAAGTTTTGCCCTGCGTCCTCCAGCACGATGCCAAACAGCTTTCCGTCGTTGGTCAATCCTGAAAAGACCGGAAAGGTGAGATCCGGCGCGCCGCCGTCACCCAGCAGGTCGATCTGCCCCGTGGCCCAGTTGAAATACGCAGCGTCAGCCGCATCAAGGGGCATGCCGATATAGGTCGCCACCGTGATCCCCTGGAAATTGATGTGAGGATTGGTGGGGCCGGAGACGATCCTTACCGCTGAAAGGGCAGTGACCTCGTCGTACGCCGTGCCGGAGCCGATGTTGACCCCGGAGATCGAGGAGATCCCGACGATCGTAAAAAGGATGTCTCCAACGGTGACATTCGGGTCGGCATCGCGGTTGATGTGAAACTCGGCGCTGTTGTCGGATAGGAGAGTCGCCACACCGGAGGAGAAAAGAGGCGCGACAGGGCTCGCTGCCAGAACCCGAGAGGCAGCCAGCAACGGCACACAGAGCAAGACAAAGGAGAAACAAAGACGTTTCATAGTCGATCTCCCTATAAAGAAGTTGCGCCACCAAGGAACGGGCTTACCAGAACCACAGCAAGAGCCATGCCTACGTCCGAGAAGGTCATCCTGTTCGGTAACCTTTTGTTAGACCTTGGTGGAGAGGCAAATGCGATCCGCTCGATAAAAACGCGATCTCACATTGAGACAACTCCCTGCCCACTTTGATGGAAAACCGATACGGGTTACCCGCTACTTCCAATGCTTCCAACCGATGGCAAAGGGTTGCCTCGCGAGTATTCCGAGTTTTTCGCCGGACGCACAAACAAAGGGGCAGGGAGCCATGCAGCCTCCCTGCCCCAGACGATTTGGCGGATGGACCCTTTTAGTTAGATCAGATGTCCATCTTCTTGCGGGCGACGCCGGCCAGCCCCACGAGGCCGAGTCCCATCAGGATGATGGTGCCAGGCTCCGGAATGGCGGAGGCGTTAAGGGTGTAGTCCGCGTTGTCAAACAGATCCCAGCCGGAACTTCCGCTCGGAGCGCTGAAACCAGCGTTGCCACCGAAAATGTCAGGCCCGAAGAGCAACGGGCTCCAGTTCTGCGCAGAGATCGTTCCATTCAAGAAGAAGTCCGAACCCTGGATAAAGGTGAGGGGCGGCGGGGTGCCGGGCGGCAGGATGATCGTCGGCGCAATAACGGCCAACACATCGAGGGGATCGGTCGCCGGATCAATGTCCGCCCGCAGGCGGGCGGTACCATCAGACGCACTGGTAATACCGGTCTGGATACCTGAGTCCCGGTCGTAATTGACGTTGCCATCCTCGTAGAGGAAGCCGGCAAGCTTACCGTCGTTGGCGACGGCGCCGAGACCGACAGGAGCGATGAAGTTATAGATGTTTCCGCCGGCGGCTGCACCATTGTCGTCGATGGTACCGGTGGACCAGTCGAACCAGGCCACATCGGTACCATCCAGGGGCGCCGCGGTGTACTGCGCCATGGGGATGCCCTGGAGGTTGACAAAGGGCGCGCCCGCCGAAGCGATCTTCGTGGCCGTCAGCATCGTCAACTCATTGTAGACGGTGCCCTGCCCGATGAGCGTCTGGGAACCGGGGACCGTCGACTTCTCGATGGTGTTGATGCCGACGATGCTGATCGTCATGTCACCCACGTTCACGGTCCCACTGCCATCGCGATCAAAGATCAATTCGGCGCTGTTGTCTGACAGGAGCGTGGGATTATTGTGGCCATCGAACAACCCCGCCACCGACAGTCCGGCGTTTGCATACGGGGCAAACAGGAGGGGTGCCGCAAGGGCACCGAGCAAGAACTTGTTGGTCGATTTCATCTTTGTTTCTCCTTACCTGCGGGTTGGGGGAGGTAACCGGTTAGGTCGTCGCATCCGACTCTCTGCCCACGGACAAGCAAGTGCGATGCCATTGAGATTTCGTCCGCCGGTTATCATCATGAGTTCCTTTACTTACAACGGCTTACACTCCATTCGACGGAGTGCGTGTCCTAAACGCTCGCCTTCACTCGCCACTGCCACGCCAGAAATCTGCAAAGATTGCTGACAACTGGGGGCGGCAACGGTCACGTCCGGGGTGTGGGAACACGATGCATCCCTTATATCTCAATCACTTATCGCCACACCTGTCGGCTGTAAAGGATTTCAACGCACCTGCCGGAGCCGTCAACAACAGCCGGTGCTCCGGAACATAAGTTCTTGTATTAACAAATGGTTACCTGTTCCTGTCGGCAGTGGCAGGCGCGGAAACACAAGCCGGGCCATCGCCGCAAGTACGTTTCCCATCCCGACTCAGCGCGGGAGCACAAACGATCGCGGGTTGCGCCGACCACTCCTCACCGAGGGCACCCCTGCCCACCCCAATCGCACGAAAGCCACCCCCGTGCCTCCATCCGACAGGGCGGCGAGGCGATCACGCAGTTCTCGTAACACATCCTCGGGAACTGCTGGCGCCGAGGTCCGAAGTTGCAACGGCAGAATACCCGCGGCCGCGAAGGGCTGCATCGCAAGACCGGCGGCCGTCGCTTTCAACCAGAGACGCTGCAACGACCGCCCTCCTTCGAAAAAGCAGTCAGGGGAACGCACGGTCAACAGACCCAGAGCAGGAGCAAAGCGGCACGGCAGATCCGCCACTCGCCACCCCAGGAAACGCCATGCCCCGATACCGTTTAAAAGCCGCATCACGGACCAATGGCGAAGTGCCACAAAGATCGGGCGGAAAGGGATCTCAACCTCGAGTGCCCCGGGAGGCAACCCCTCCTCCGCCGTAAGATGCCATCCCACATCGAAGCGGATCGATTTAAACAACTCCCGATGCAACGGCTTCCATCGGAAACGCTCCCGCTCCGCAAGTCGCAATAACCTAAGCGCCGCAGACCGCTTCTCTCGCGTGTCCATCCAGAGCAACTGGCTACCGGAGATTACCTCCGCCTCCCCTTTGACACCATCCAACAGCGTCCGTGATACCGGCCTAAAGCGAAACAACCGCCGATTCGTGCACCGCCTTGGAATGGCGTCATCCAGTTCGCTTGCACAGGGATCCGCCGGAGTCAATTCAACCACACACACAAGATCCGGAGACTCCCTGTCTGAGCACAGGATAACCGACGCGCGGTAACCGAGGGTACTCGCCCGGATAACCATGTTTTCGACCGCCGCACCGCAGGCAATGGCAGTGAGTGCACGACCCACGTCGGAGAGGGAGTCAGCGCGGCACCTGTCCACCCAGAGACGAATCGAAGTAGAATTTACTTCAACGCACCACGGCTGAGAGTTATCGCCGGATGGAGCACAGACGGCTGCCGCCGTTATGTTGTCTACGACCTCGATGGGGATAGTCATCTCCCCTCCGCCGCCATTATCCAGACTGTCGCTACACTATTGATCCATCGACCAAGCATGACCACTAACCCACCGCGTCGCCCGCAAATGAGCATCTCCAGAGATACTTTGTTGGGTGGTTTACGTAATTTACTGCGAAGTTCCTTCCGCAAGTAAGACAGGATCCGGAAAGACATACCCACCCCCAACACCATGCTTACTGAACACAAGATGCCACACCTGGATCTTCCGTGCTCTGAAACCAGCCACAGAAGAAAGAAGATAGTAGCGCCATGTACGCAAGAATCGGTCATCATATACGGACGGATTGTGGCGTCGAATCTCTTCCCAATGAGCTTCAAGATTGCCATCCCAACATTGCAACGTTTTGGCGTAGCTATAGCCTATATTTTCCAGATGCTCCAGAACAAATAGCCCCTCGTACGCCTCGGAAATATGCTTCATGGAGGGTACGAAACAACCTGGGAAAATGTATTTTTGCAGCCACGGATTGGCGAAATCCGAGGTATTGAAGCCAATCGTATGGAGGAAAAATAGGCCATCGTCATTCAGACAAGAGAAAACCTTCTCCATAAACGTCCGATAGTAGCGATTTCCAACATGCTCAAACATCCCGATTGCGGTAATCCTATCAAATGTTTGATCCAGGTTACGGTAGTCAAGATAGCGAAGTTCCACAGGCAAACCGTTGCAGAGTTCCCGCGCTCTCTTCAACTGCTCCTCACTGATTGATATGCCAGTCACATGCGCTCCGTAACGCTCAGCTGCGAACTTCGAAAAGCCCCCCCAACCACATCCAATGTCCAGTAGCTTCATACCCGACTTGAGGCGCAGCTTATGGCAAATCCGGTCCATCTTGGCGATCTGCGCCTCTTCCAGGCTCCGCGCCCCACCCTCCCAGTAGCCACATGTATAGTTGAAATAGGGATCGAGGATTGCCTCGTAGAGTTCGTTGCCAATGTCGTAGTGAAAGTTTCCGATCTCTTTTGATCGCCTTTCGGCACCATGCGGTGACAGCTTACTCCACACAACATTCGCGATAGTGGCGGGCGTCTGCACGTGCTTGGTAATGATCTTTTGTGCGCAGATCATCTTAAAGAGAAGCTCATCAATACGCTCACAGTCCCACCATCCATCCTGGTATGATTCACCCAATCCAAGGCGCCCATCAGAGAGGAACCTCCTGTAGAATTTCTGATTGTGAACCTGAATGTCGCTGGGCTTCGGTCCATCTACCTGCACATCGGCAAGGGCGAACAACTCGACAACTTTCCGTTTAGACACATCCATTAGTCTGATCTCCGGTTAGGGTGAGAACGGACGATACGCAGCTCGATCGTTTAGCACGCGGACTGATCCAACAGCACCAATGTACCCGTGTTTGGAGAATCCAAGGCGACACGACAACGGCAACTCCGCATGGCAGAAGGCTTGATTTGAACGCGAACCCAGTGTATTTCTACTTGGGACTTCTGTCCCTCCGGTTGGAGCTGCCAGCACCTGATGCGGGCTCTGTGGCCCCCTGCCATCCCTAACCCGACACAGTGTGGTAACCATGCCTTCGACAAGCCCCGAGAGAGATGCCCGACAACGGTCAGTAGTCCCCGCCGGCTTTTCGGCGGATGAGGCCTTCTCACGCAACATCGGGTTACTCACGAAGCGGGAGCAGGCCATTTTGGGAGACAAGTGCGTTGCAATTCCAGGCATGGGCGGGGTGGGTGGCATCCATGCGCTGACCTTGGCTCGGCTAGGGATCGGTCGGTTTCATCTTGCGGACGCGGACACATTCGAGTTTGCCAATTTCAATCGTCAGATCGGCGCTAATTTGGCCACTCTCGACCGACCCAAGGTCGAGGTAATCAGCGAAATGATCAAAGGGATCAATCCAGGTGCAAGAGTAACAATATTCAATGACTACATCGATGCAACTAACGTAGCTACCTTTGTCGCGGACTCGGACATTGTGGTTGACGGCCTAGATTTTTATGCAATGGCCGCACGACGATTGCTCTTCACCACGGCAAAGAAGATGGGGCTATATGCGATCACTGCCGGGCCGATCGGCTTTTCGTGTCCGATGCTGATCTTTTCGCCGGATAGCATGGGGTTTGATGATTACTTCGGTTTCACTGACGGCCAAACGGATGTTCAACAACGAAACCGTTTCGCAGTTGGACTTACACCGCGTGCGACCCACCTACCCTACCTACCACTCTCCACAGAGATCTTTGAGAAAGCGAAGGGCCCATCCCTTGCCCTTGCTACGAATCTCTGTGCGGGGATGGTCGCCACTGAAGTAATTCGCATTCTCCTCAACCGAGGTGGGATCAAGGCAGTACCCAACTGGGTACAGTTCGACGCATATCGACGCCTTTACAAAAAGGGCTATAGAATGTGGGGATATCGTAACCCGCTCCAATTTTTCAAGATCTGGTACATGGACAGGCGATTTCATTGACCTCTACAAATTCGCAAGACGGTCCCCATGGGCGCGCCCACAGCTAAGGATCCCCCATGAGCAACAGGCGAATCGTCCCCATCCTCAAGCGGTGGTACGCGTTTTCCCACTCACATCGGGGTACTCTGCGCCATCTGCGGAGCTTCATGTCCGGTTTGATGGATGGATCGGCGGTTTGGGTGGGGCCACTTTCGCCGACACGCCACTGGATCTAGCGTTCGTGGCGACGGATGTTCGCCGTTGCGGGCCGGTGTTTTCTCCCGGTCCACCACACCCGATCTCCCGGTCCACGCGCAGTCCGCTTTCCACAAGAATTCCCATCTTCTTCGATTACGAGGGGCACGGAGACATGGTCCTCGTCGACGGAGAGATCATCGCGACGGAGGTGGTCCTGGCGGAGACACGACGACGAAACACGCCCCCTTCGCATTCGAAGTGAACAGCGTGATGTGCCCACCACCTCCAGCGTCGGCTGCGCTTTCAGTCCCCTGACTACTTTGGGTTGCTCGTCGACACATTACATCCACGCAACCTCTTCTCGGAGGTTAGGACCGTGGGCGTGGAGTCATATAGTCTGCATAGACGTCGGCATGATACAGCGACTTAAGCTACATTTTCCACTGAGAAAAAGAAAAACTCATGGAAAGCGACTATAGGATGACCCTTCGGGTCCTACCCGTGGAGCTGACAAAACATCACCGCAGCGAGTTCGCGGAGGAAAAAGACCCTGCGACCACTCCGGACTCCGCCAAATAGCCCTCAACGTGCCCCATCAACTGGCAAGCGGTAGGGTGTAGGCCGATGCACAATCAGTAAACGGGACATGGCTTCGGAACATCTTCGACCCGGCACACCGGCGGGACCACTCGAATTCCGGGAAAAGGTTACGCAAATAACTGCACCCGCCTTCGGTGATATTCGCGACGGCGAATCGCATGCGTTGCGCCCATTCCGTAAGCCGAGCGCTGTCCCACACCCACGGCTGGGTCTTGTTAAGGAATGCACTGACGAACACCTCGTTCACCTCTTTCTTCCGGTTCCACCAGACGAGGTGATCGACCGCCGCCTCCTTGACCTGCCTCATAAGCACGGCGTCCGCGCCTTGCACACTCGGGTGGGGACGTGGCCCGTCCATCGGACCAAAACCAAGGCGCCGGGAGTAGTATCCCACATGGCGAGGGTTGACCGTGATCACCATGTCATCAACATTACTCCTTCGCGCCATCTCCTCGAGGACCTGAAAGAGCCAAATCCCAACACGGCCCCGATCTTCCGCGCGGATTCTCTCGTCAATCGCCAGCCCAGATATCTCGACCATCCGCCGTCCCTCGGCGCGGATCGCCGTCAGGGAGTCAGAAAAGACGAGATCCGCGGGTAACCCGAGAGGGGAATCGCGAACATAAGTCGCCGTTGCGACGATTCGGCTCCCGACACGAACCACAACCGTCCGGCTCCCCGGAAGGATGTGGAAGAGTGTGAGGTCAGCACACTCTTCGCCCTCGGGAAGGTATCCGCGGAGCTCATACCGCCGCTGCACGAGTCTAAGCGACGCCAAGAGATCCATATCAGTCGTTGCAAAGGAAAGGGACCAAGCATCGTCAGTACTCACGGCACGACGGTCCCCTGTGGGAGCAACGGCATGGTTCATGGCAGGTCTCCAAGGAGGGCAAGAGAAACAGCAAAGAATGGCGTCCTTCGAGGTTAGAGCAAATCCCGTGCCAATGGTTTCGAGCACGGTCGCCTTCCATCTACGGGTAAACTCCTCCCATTCCACGTCCACACCGCAGTTCAAGTAACATGACCGTTAGTCATGTAGTTTTTTACTATACACTGGTGTCTGTGATCTACATACAGACTTTGTTCCCGGGTATCAGCAACAAGTCCTCCCGCGGTCACAGCCGAGGGCAAGTGCGCATAACTTGCACAACCCACTAACTGGCCTTCGGAGAAGCCGGATCGCCGCCCGTCAAGAACGAGCTAAGGAGCGACTTCCCCTGGTGTGCAATCTGTGCTGTAACCTCGGGACATAGCTTCAACAAACGTGCCTTCTCGTCCCTACGGAGGCAGTTACCGGATTTCTCCACGGCATGCGAGGATTTTACCTCGCCGAAGAAGAACGTGTGGAGGTCGCTCTCGGGACCGGCACCCGTAAAGTACTGCCGACTTCGGGTTTCAATCGTCGTCAAATTTTGACGGTATAACACGCCAGGTGCTCCGTTCAGCTTGTCGAGATAAGAGAGTCCCCCAGCGGGCTCAAACAGCATAACGTTCTGATAAAACCGCCCGTGTTTCGGTGCGACCACTACCCAGATGTCGTCAACCGCCAAGGCCTTGGCGCAGCGATGCATGAGCCTAATCAGATGAAAAAGGATGTCATGACGACGATAACGCGGGTCAAGGGCAAGACAGGAGAGTTCTGCCGCTCGTCTACCCTGACTGCGAGTGGCAGTCAGTCGATCTCCATACACATCGTCTAACGGCAAGCCGTAGGCTGTGTCCGGAATCAGCGTAAGGGTGGCGACCACCTCCGCCCGCTCCCGGGCGAGAAGCACCCGCGTCTCCGGAAGGAGGTGGTGAGGGAGGAGGCGGATCCCCGAGGGGTGGGGGTCGATGAGGCCGAGGGCGACGTAGCTGTCGTGAACCAGGGCAAGGGCGGCGGTGACGTCGTCGAGCCCATCGGCCACCTTCAGGTCGAAGGGGGACATGACGCTCCCCTGCAGCAGGCGGTGGCCGCGAATCCGGCGGGCGGAGGGGACACGCTGGTTACCCGCTTCGGGTCCGCCTGCCGCACCCTTTCCACCCTCTCGGACTACTCCTGACCTCGCCATCTCATTCACCGATCCGATCATTGACCCCGGGGACACCGCCCTCGGTCGAGCGTACCCCTTTTTATCGGACCACCCCGTCTCATACGTGACGTGATCCGATGCACGCCACGGGCCACACGGCCGGGCCGCTCGGGCGGGAAGGGGGATACCGATGCGAGCCATCCTCCCCTGGGTGGCCGGAACCCACGGCCTAAGGCCGACGTGGCACGCCACGGGCGATGCGCCCCTCGCCCTCTCCTGATGGGGCGAGGGAGGCAACGACCCGCACGATCCTTAGAACGGGATCGACCAACTCAGGCGCACCTGGCCGTTGCCCATGACCCAGGCGAGGGAGGTGCGGTCGAGGCCGAGGCCGAACTCCACCTCACCGTGCACCGGGTCCATCTCCAGGCGGCCCGCGCGGCAACCGATCCGGCGTAGGTCGAGGTCGCGACCGAGGGAGATGGAGGCGCCACGGTCGCCATAGTGAAGCTCGACGTTGGTGTCATTCACGAGCCGCGCCAGGGTCCCGGTGGAGCCTCGCTGGTCGGCACCATCGAGCACGCACGGCAACCGCAGGCCGTCGTCAGTAAGCACCGCGCCGAAGCAGTCGCCGGACCAGCGGCGTAGGGTCTCCAAGGCGATCTTGCGGTAATACCCCATCACCTGCCGCGCGCCGCGCTGGCGCTCCTGCTCGTCGAAGTACCCCTCGCGCTCACCGGGACGCCAGCGCCCCAGCTCGCGGCTGCGCTCCTGCAGGGCGAGCCGGTTCTCGGCGGTCGGGTCGGAAGCGAGGCTGTGGCTCTGCACCGTGCCACGATCCGTACTGAGCTCCTGCGCAAACGCCACCCTCCCGCCCCAGAGGGTGAGGAGGATGGCGCATGGACAAAGGTGACGGAGCATCCAACCGAGGTGACGCCACGAGAACGCCGGCCGCCGTGAGGCAGTCGGCGCGGACAACGCCGGGGGCTTCTCTCCTCCATGGGTCACGACTCTTGCCTTCTCCTCCCCCCGGAGGACCACGGCGTACCGCGCGTCCCCACAACCTTATCGCATCCTGCCGATCTCGGCCCGAGGGAGTCAAGCGAACATCCCATACCCCACCCTCATCGGGTTCTCCCCGGTCTGGAAAAGGGTAAAAGCCCGGCGACCACGCGAGGGCAAAAAGCCCGGTGACCACGCGGAGGGTCTGATGTGGGCTGCACAAAGATCGAATCCGCCCACCGCGCGGCGGTAGGAAAAACCACCCGCGCGGACCACGGAACACCTCCCCTTCCCGGAGCGCCGAGTCACCGCTTGGGCGCGTTTTTGATGATGTCGTCCACCACCGACGGGTCGGCGAGGGTGGTGGTGTCGCCGATCTGATCCGGCATCCCCTCGGCCACCTTGCGCAGGATGCGGCGCATGATCTTGCCGGAACGGGTCTTGGGGAGCGCCGGCGCCCAGTGGATCACGTCGGGGGCGGCGATCGCCCCGATCTCCTTGCGCACGTGGGCCACCAACTCCGCGCGCAGGACCTCCGACGGCTCGATCCCCTGGTTGAGGGTGACGTAGGCGTAGATCCCCTGCCCCTTCACCTCATGCGGGAAGCCCACCACCGCCGCCTCGGCGACCGCCGCGTGGGAGACGAGGGCCGACTCGACCTCCGCGGTCCCCATCCGGTGGCCAGAGACATTGAGCACGTCGTCGATGCGGCCGGTAATCCAGTAATAGCCGTCTGCGTCGCGGCGGCAACCGTCACCGGTGAAGTAGAGCCCCTTGAAGGTGGAGAAGTAGGTCTGGCGGAACCGGTCGTGGTCGCCGAAGACCGTGCGCATCATCCCCGGCCAGGCGCGTCGCAGGCACAGGGGCCCCTCGCACGCGCCGGTCAGTTCGCGCCCGTCGCTGTCCACGACCACTGGCTCGACCCCGAAAAAGGGCAGGGTCGCCGAGCCCGGCTTCATCGGCGTACAACCGGGCAGCGAGGTGATCAGATGGCCACCGGTCTCGGTCTGCCACCAGGTGTCGACGATCGGGCAGCGCCCCTCACCCACCACGTCGTAGTACCACTTCCACACCTCCGGGTTGATCGGCTCGCCCACGGTGCCAAGCACCCGGATCGACTTGCGCGACGTCGCCGTAACGAAGTCGTCACCATGCCGGGCGATGGCGCGCAGGGCGGTTGGGGCGGTGTAGAACTGCGCCACCCGGTGTTTGTCACACACCTGCCAAAAGCGCGACCAGTCGGGATAGTTGGGGACCCCCTCGAACATCACCGAGGTCGCGCCGTTGGCCAGGGGGCCGTAGACGATGTAGCTGTGGCCGGTGATCCAGCCGATGTCGGCGGTGCACCAAAAGACCTCGCCATCTTTGTAGTCGAAGACCAGCTCATGGGTGAGCGCGGCATAGAGGAGATAGCCGGCGCTCGTGTGCAGCACCCCCTTCGGTTTACCGGTCGAGCCGGAGGTGTAGAGGATGAAGAGGGGGTCCTCGGCACCCATGGGCTCTGCCGGGCAGTCGGCCGCGGCGTTCGCCATCTCGTCGTGCCACCACCGGTCGCGCGTAGCATCGAAGGCCGTGCCCTTCAACCCGGTGTGGCGCACCACGATCACCCGCCGCACGTGGGCGAGAGGGGCGATCGCCTCGTCCACGTTTTGCTTCAGGGGGATGACCTTGCCGCCGCGCAGCCCCTCGTCGGCGGTGATCACCACGTCGGACTTGCAGTCCTCGACGCGGTCGCGGATCGAGTTGGGAGAGAAGCCGGCGAAGATCACCGAGTGCACCGCACCGATGCGCGCGCAGGCGAGCATGGCCACCGCCAGCTCCGGGATCATCGGCAAGTAGATGGTCACCCGGTCGCCCTTCTTCACCCCGTTCGCCTTCAAGACGTTGGCGAAGCGGCACACCTGCTCGTGCAGCTCGCGGTAGGTGATGTGCCGGTCGTGGGCCGGGTCGTCCCCTTCCCAAATGAGTGCCGTCTGGGCGCCGCGGGTGGCAAGGTGGCGATCGAGACAGTTGGCGGAGACGTTCAGCTCACCACCCTCGAAGAAGGCAATCTCCGCGGTGTGGAAGTCCCAGCGGGCCGCCCGCTGCCAGCGCTTCGTCCAGGTGAGACGGTCGGCCTGCTCGCCCCAAAAACCCTCGGGGTCGTCCAGCGAGCGCTGGTACATCTCCCGGTATTGCTCCATGGAGGAGATGCGGGCGTGGGCGGAAAACTCCGCACTCGGAAAAATCGAATCGGCCATAGGAACAGCCATCCAAAAGGGGCCACAAGAGGGGGGAGCAAGGCAGCGGACACCATGCCCCAACTCGATTTCTCAGGCAACTGGAAGTAGGTCAAGAGCCGCTCCGCCACCCCGCGAGAGGGCCACGGACAAAACACGTCCTATCTGCTATGGTTTTAGCCAATCCGAGTGCCCAATCCCCCGTGGAGGGCGAGATCCCCTTCTCCCCGCGCCCCACGGGCCGTCTTTCCAAAGAGGGGAAGTGGCGGCACGGAGCACGGCACGGCGGAGCAACCCCCAGCCTTGAGGAGACCCCATGTCCACCACCACCCTCTCCACCCCCACCGGCGCGGTCACCGTTCGCCCCATCCCTGAGGGACGCGCGATCGACCTGCACGGGATGACCATCAAGACCAACCACGACGGTTACATGCTCCAGCGGGATCAGTGGACCCCGGAGGTCGCCGAGCTCCTCGCCCGGCTCGACGGCGTGGAGCTCACCGAAGAGCACTGGCGGATCCTCGACTACCTGCGCCGCTACTACGCCGAGTACCTCATCTCCCCGAATGTCCGCATCCTCCTCCGCCACCTGCAGGAGGAGTGGGGCGATGCGCAGCTCGACCGTGACCACCTGTACCAGCTCTTCCCCAAGGGGCCGGCCTTCCAAGGGACCAAGTTCGCCGGCCTGCCGAAGCCGTACGACTGCATCGACGGCTGACCCCGCCGGCCGTCCCTCGAACCCGCGGGCGGGCGCCTAACTCCCCCTCACCCCCGCCCGCGGCGTTCCCCCCGACCCAAGCGGGTCACCCCGCGGCGAGGAGCGACGCGCGCGCCGCGGCGAGGGCCGCCACCACGGCGGCCACCTGCTCCTCCCCCTGGGTTGGGTTCATCCAGGCGGTGCGCAACAGCCGCTCGCCGCGCCAAGTGGTGAGGACGACCCAGGCATTTCCCTGCACCAACAACCGCGCGCGGAGCGCATCGTGGAAGCCATCGTCGTGGCGTCCCGACGGGTGGCGAGCGCGGAAGCAGACGATGTTGCACGCCGGCACGTGGACCGGCTCGAAGTCCGGGTGGTCGACGAGGCGCTGATAAAAGGCGTGGGCCGTGGCCACGCACTGCTCCGCCCACCCCCCGAGGGTCCGGCTGCCGTAGAGGTGCCAGGTGACCCACAGCTTGAGGGCATCGAGCCGCCGGGTGCACTGGAGCGACTTGCCGATCGCATCGAAGTCGGAGTCCGCGCCGTCCGGCCCCAGCAGATACGGCACCCGCTGGCGGAAGGCGGCGTAGGCGTCGGCGCCGTGGCGAAACCGCAGCCACCCCTGACTCGACGGCTGAAAGACCATCTTGTGGCCGTCCATGGAAAACGAGTCGGCCACCGCCGCCCCGGCGAGCAGGGGCCGCAGCCGCTCGGAGAAGAGCAGGCCACCGCCGTGGGCCGCGTCCACATGCAGCCAAAGCCCCGCGGCCCGCGCCACCGCGCCAATCGCACCGATCGGGTCGAAGGCCCCGATGGGCGTTGACGGCGCCCCGGCGACCACCAAGAAGGGACTCTCCCCGGCACGCCGTGCCAGGTGGATCGCCTCCTCCAGCAGACCCACCCGCATCCGCCCGGCCGCGTCGGTGGAGATGGCGGTGAGGGCGTCGCTCCCCATGCCTGCGATGCCGAAGACGCGACGCACGGAGTAGTGGACGTCCTCCGAGCAAAACGCCCGTGGCCGCATCCCCGCCACCCCCTTTTCCCATGCCTCGGGAAAGGCGCGGTTGCGCGCCGCTAGCACGGCGATGAGGTTGGAGACGGTCCCGCCCGAGGTGCACACCCCGTCGGCGGTGGCCGGATCGAAACCGACGAGCGCCGCCAGGGAGCGCACCACCTGCCGCTCCACCATCACCCCGGAAGGGGCCATGTCCGACAGGGACGCCATCGGGTTGAGGAGGCCCAGCAGCCCGTCCACCACCGCCGCCGCGGGCAGGGAGACGCCACCTGGTGGCCGGCGTAGCCGGCGTGGTGGATGCGCAGGGCGTGGGCGAGGAGGTCGTCGTCGAGTCGGCGCCCCAGCGCCTCCCAGTCGCCCCCCACCTCCGGCAGCAGACCACCCAACCGCGACGCCAGCTCGGCGAGGGTCAGGGGCGTGGTGATCCGGCCGGGCTCGCCGAGCCTAAGCCCGCATGCGCGGCACGATCGCCGCCAAGGCGGCGTCGAGGTCGGCGAGGGAGTAGCGCGGAGCAGGAGCCATTGCGGAAAAAATAACGCCGCCCGGTGCGAGGGATCCCACACCGGGCGGCGCCGATCGTCAGCCTGCCGTCAAGGCTAGGCCGGCCACGGGAGGCTCTCCATCAACCGTCGTTGCCGATCGCCTCCACCGGACACTCCCCCTTCGCCTCCTCGCAGGCAGCGAGTTCTTCGTCGTTCGCCGGCTGCTTGTAGACGTAGGAGTACTCGTCGTCCTCCGCCTCCTTGAAGTTCTCGGGGGCGGTCTCGCGGCAGACATCGCAGTTGATGCACTCCGTGTCCACGTACCATGCACCTGGAACATTCAGCTCTTGCTTGTCTTCGGGATCGGCCATGGGGCAACTCCTTGGATGGGGTCGAAACGGGGGCGAAGTATAACCACTCCAGC
>MNYW01000166.1:30381-46790 GCA_001873295.1 Nitrospirae bacterium CG2_30_70_394
GTGCTGCCGATCGCACCGCCGCCCGCATCGGGAGCAGGACACCCCGCACCCCCCCGCGTCGCCCGGAAATGGACCTGGCGGCCACTCCCCCGGTCCATGGAGGAGCGCCGCACCCACCCCAAAGCTCGTTGCGAGCCTCCCGCGCCCGCCGGGCGGCTACTCCAAACCACGGCGTGCCACCTCTTCCTCGTCCCAGCCGAGGTAGTGGCCCAGCTCGTGGTAGAGGGTGGTGGTGATCTCCTCCAGCAGGTGGTCCGGGTCCTCAGACAACCGCTCGAGGTTGCGCCGGTAGAGGACGATGGTCGGGACCATCTCGCCCATCCCCGCGTGACGCTCGCCGTGGGTGGGGCCGGTGAACAGGCCGAGAAGCTCCGGGTCGGGCGGCTCCACTGCCCGCATCGACTCCTCGTCTGGCAGGTCCTGGACGACGATCGCCACCAAATCGAGGGCCACCTGGAGCTCCGCCGGCAGCTCCTGCACCGCCTCCTTCAGACAGTGCTCGAACTCGCGATCGGTGAGACGCACCGGCAGGGGAAAGCCGTCCGGATCGAGACGGTGGGCATTGGCGAAGGCGCGCTCGGCCGCCACGTAGTCGTGCCGTTGTTCCGCCACCAGGCCGAGGCCGTAGTGGACGTCGGCCACGTCGTCTCGGAGGGCCAGGGCCTCGCCAAAGAGGCGCGCCGCCAGGTCGATCTGGCCACCCCGAAAATAGAGGTGACCCAGACGCGCCACCACCTCCACGTCGCTCGGATCGGCGTCCAGGATCGCCTGCAGATGACCGGCCGCCGCCTCCAGATGGCGCGCCGCCGCCAGCCCGTCCGCCGCCCACAGGCGAAAGTCGCGGTCGTCCGGGTGGTCCTTGAGCCAACACTCGGCCAGCTCCGCGAGCCGCAGGTTGTCGCCCCCCTCCCAGGCGGCGAGCAACGCCGCCCAAGCCCAGTCCCGCACCACGTCGCACTCCGGGAGAAAACGATCGTCGCGCATCATCCGCACAAGGTAGGCGCCCGCGCCGACCCACGAAAGGGCGGGCCGCGCGCCGGACCGACCTTGAGAATCGACGCCATCGGGCCACACCACGGGCCACACCGGTTGATGCAGGGGAGGGGGGTTCGAATCTTGCGCCGTCTTGCATTACCGAGCCCCGCGGAGCGCTACGAGCACCTCCCGATCCAGACTCGCGCCGCGCCCCATCCGACCGCCTCCTCGCCGTCTTGCTTGACCTGAAAAAACCCCCCTGGCAACGTGAGCCGATGATCGTCCGGCCGCCCTCCGCCGATTCCTTCCTCGCCCTGTACAACGGCCGGCTGCAAGGGATGCTCACCGCGGAGCTGCACGCTCAGACCGCCGCCGCCCTGCCGCGCGAGTGCACCTGGCACCTCATCCACCCCCAGGCGCAGCCCACCCCCACCATCGAGCCTCTCGCCGGCGACGTGGTCCACGCCCAGTTCCTCGACCTGGTTGCCGAGCTCGCGGCGCTGCACGCCCTGCACCGCGGCACCGGCTGGACCTTCGTCGGTGAACACGGCCACGAGTGGCTCATCAAGGTCTTCAACCCCAGGCAGTGCGGCAACGGCTGTGGCTGTTACACGCCGCCCGTGTGGCGCGTCTACACCACCCTTTGCCCCTCCGCCGCCGCCCTCGCGGCCACCGCCCCACCCCCTCCTGACCCTACCCTCTTCGCGACCTTCTCCGAACGCGCGCGGCAGTTCTTCCACACCGGCGGCGCGGGGTGAGAGGCCGCGGCATCGGGCGGAGCGGGTCAATCGACGGCGCGGGGCGGCTCCGTGGTCGGATCGTGGGCCCGAAGCGGGCGCCCTCTTCGCCGGTCGAGGCGTCTCTCGGACTTTGGCGATCGTGAACCGAGAAGAGGCGGGCGCGAGCCCGGATGGGGAGCCGTTCATAGCGCACCGCGGTCCTCGTGCGACGAAGAACGTGGCACGAGTCCTGGCCCCCGAGTCCTGCCAGGGGTCCGCTCGCTGCAGGCGATCGGGACAAAGTCCGACAGCCTCCTAGGGGCCGGGCGGACATTCGCGATCGGGTGGCGCGGAGAAGCGGGCGCGCGTCAGGATGAAATGCGTTCGTCGACCACCGCGGGACGAGGCGACGAGGAACGGGGCCCGATCCGGGTCCACGATCTGGCCATCGGTCCGCTCTCCGCGGTAGACCGGGCCAAAGGCCGACCCCCTCTTCACCCGCCGTGGCGCGACGCACGGTTCGCCCCCCAGACGCGCGCCCGCCTCCTCTCGTCATCATGAGCGACCCACTCCGAAGACCACCGCCGGTCGCCGCCCCCTCCCCGTGGGACGACCGGTACCGCGGCGCGGGGTACCGCTACGGTACCGCGGCGAACGGCTGGCTCACCGCCCACGCCGACCTCCTGCCGGCCGCGGGCAGGGCCCTCGACCTCGCCTGTGGCGAGGGGCGCGATGCGGTCTGGCTCGCCACCCGCGGCCTCACGGTGGAGGCGATCGACGCCTCGCCGGTGGCCCTGGCCAAGGGACGACGCCTGGCCAGCGCCAGCGGCGTTACGGTCACATGGCGCCGCCTCGACCTGCAGTCGGGCTGGCTCCCGGAGCCAAGCGGCTACGCCCTCATCACCTGCTGCAACTTCCTCCACCGGCCGTTGTTGGCCGCCCTCCCGGACTGCCTCGCCCCCGGGGGCCTGCTGGTCTACACCACCTATCGGACCGGACAGGAGCGCTACGGCCACCCCACCCACCCGGACCACCTGCTCCGCCTCGACGAGCTCCGTCAGGCCTGTTCGACCCTCACCCTCGTCGCCTACGAGGAGGGTGAGACCCGCGCCCGCGGCCGGCCGGCGCTGCGTGGCCAGGTGGTAGCGCGCCGGCGGTGATCAACGTGCCCCCGGTGGCGGGGAGGGGAGGGGATGCCACCGGGGGCGGGCGGGCCGAGGGGAAACCCCTCACCCACCGCCCCCAATGTAGGCCCATCCGCCCACTTGTCCACCCCCCGAACGGCGGACGCAACCGCCTTCCCCCCGCCGGCGGACCGCCCGGCGAGGCCCTGGCCAGACGTGCTCCACTTGCCGCGCGCCCCCTTCTCACCCCGCTCCCCCTCTCGACCTTTTTCCCCCCTTCACCCCCCCGCGCGGGGGGCCGAAAGGAGGCGGGTGAGCTACCCGCATGGCGAGGAGTACGCGACCTACCGCTGGCTCTGTTGCCAAGCGGCGTGCGTGCGCCTGCTGGCGTGGCAACCGGAACCGGGCGACCCGTACCTGGCCGGCGGCGACCCTGCCGCCCCGCTGACCTGGCTCGACCACGGCGACCCACCCCCAGGCGCCCGCGCCTGCCCGCGCCTCGACCAGCTCAAGACGCGCGCCCAGCGCCGCCTGGTCACCTCGTGGCGGCAGGCGGACGCCACCTTCGAGCGGTGGATGGCGGAACGCGGCTTCTTCGAGACCGAGGAAGAGGCGTGGCTCCGCTTCCTCGCCCACCTCCACGAGATCGACCTGCCCGAGCCGGGCTAAGCGCCAGTCGGACTTTGTCCCGATCTGCGCTAGCAGGCGGACCTCCGCCCGGATCGGGCGCCCTCTTCGTTCCCGAGCCCCACGTAGCGCTACGAACGGCTCCCGCTTTGGACTCGAGCCCGCTGCTTCTCGCCCCGATCGACAAAGTCCGACACGCCCCTAGACTCGCCGCCATGGTCCGCTCCGGGCGCATCGTTTGCCGCCTCCTCCTCGTGCTCCTCGCCACCGGCGCGGTAGCCCTGCCAACCCTCCTGCTCGACCTCGGCCTGCCCCGCCGGCCGCGCCTGCGGGCCCGCCTCGGGGCCCACGCCACCCACCGCTGGGCGCAGCTCGTCCTGCGCATCTTGGGGGTGCGCCTCACCTGTCGCGGACCGCTGCCGCCTCCCGGGGTGATGGTGGTCGCCAACCACCTCTCCTACCTCGACATCCCGGTCCTCGCCGCCTGCCTCCCTACCCTCTTCCTCTCCAAGGCGGAGCTTGCCCGCTGGCCGCTCATCGGCTTCCTCGCCCGCGCCGCCGGCACCCTGTTCATCGACCGCGACCAGACACGCGACACCGGCCGGGTCTTCGGCGAGCTCTCCGTCTGGCTGCGCGCCGGCGCGCGGATCACCTGGTTTCCCGAGTCCACCACCTCCGACGGCCGTGGCGTCGCCCCGTTCAAGCCCGCCCTCTTCCAAGCGGCGATCCGCGCCTCCGTCCCGTGCCACCCCGTCACCCTCCGCCCGGCCCTCCCCGGCGGCGGCGCGGACGTCTCCCAAACCGTGTGCTGGCACGGCTCCCTCCCCGCCGGCCGCCACGCCCTGCACCTCCTCGGCCTGGCGCGCATCGACTACACGGTCACCTTCGGCGCCCCGGTCCCCCCGACCGACGACCGCAAGCGCCTCGCCCAAGCGCTCCACGACGCGGTCGCCGCCGCCTTTGTCCCGGTCGACCGGGGGTAGGCGCGGCTCTGCTACAGGGGCTGCTTCAGGCCGAAGTAGACCTTCAGGCTGCCCACCCCGTCGGGGCCGGTGCCATAGGCGACATCGAGGCGCGCCACCCCCTTCACCAACCGGCCGATGGTGGCGCGCACGCCGACACCTCCGCCCGCGGCCAGGTGCGACGGGTCCACCAGATCCGCCTCCTCGCCGGCCACGCCCAGGTCCGTGAAGCAGGCGCCGCCGAGCCACCGCCAGGCGCGCGGCGATCGGTACTCGAGGTTGGCAAGCCACATCCCTGCCCCGCGCAGCGACGCCTTGTCGATGCCGCGCAGGTTGCCGCCGCCGAGCTCAAACCCCACGTCGCGAGCGCCCACGCCGAAGGTGTAGCCACCGCTCACCTTGCCCACCACGTTGTGCTCATCGCGCTTCCAGAAGCGGGTGTACTCCCCGGTGATCTTCGCCGCCGACACCTCGCTGCCGAACCAATCGCTGAAGAGCTGCACCCCGCCGCCGGCGCGGAAGCCGCGGAAGGTGTAGACGAAGTCGTCCACCGCGTCGACGGAGCGGCTCAGGCGGAGGCTGTTGAGCCAGCGCGGCTGGTCCTCGGAGGCGGTGATGTGGTTCACCGTCAGGCCCAGGGCGCTCCGCCGCCGCCACGTCTTCACCCGTTCGAACCGCCCCACGTCCAGGTCGAAATCGACGCTGGTGGCGTTACCCCCGCGGGTACCGGTGAGCGCGGTGCGCGCGGCGGCCTCGTTGTGGGTCGCCAGGCCGACGCCGGTGCTCACGTCATACGGGCTCTCGCCCACCTGCGGGACGTCGTACGCGATAGAGGCCGACTCCCCCGCCTTGCCCCCCGTGTCGGTGCCCAAGGCGTGCTTAAACTTCAGGTTCAGGCGCTGGTCCTGGCCGCGGAAGTTGTAGTCGGTGTAGTCGAGGCCGAGCTTCACGTCGCCCTCCTCGGTGAGGTCGACCTGCGGCAGGGGCAACACCGCCCACTTCTCCACCACCCGCACCGTCAGTACAACCTGCCCCGGCCCCGCGGGCTGCACCTCGCCGCTCACCCGGAAAAAGAGGCCGAGGTTGCGGAGCCGCTGCAGGGAGTCCTCGAACTGGTGCGCGTCGAACGGCTGCCCCACGGTCACGAGCATCTCGCGGACGAGGACCGGCTGCTTGGTCCGGTGGTTGCCAACGAACTCGATGGCGATAATCCGCGCCGGCGCCGCGTCCGCTCCCCCCAACGGCTGGCCATGCGCGACCGCGCCGCCGGCGACCCGCAGCAAGAGGGCGACGAGCAGCCACCGCGCAGCGCCGCGCAGGCAGTCGAACTTGGGGCTTCGGCGCGCGGCGAAACCGGCGCCCCCCCGGGTGGCAAACCGTGCGCAACGCATCGTTGGCCAAGAGCCATCCAGAGCCGACCCCGATCCGCACCGAGGCCGCCGTTGTGCCACAGCTCGCGACCCCAACCGACCCACTCCCGGGGGCGCTCTCATCGCCCATCCGGGCTCGTGGTGCCGGCGCGGCCGAAGTCGTCCTCGAAGCGGACGATGTCGTCCTCGCCGAAGGAGTCGCCCAGCTGCACCTCGATGAAGACCAGGGGCTCGTCGCCCGGATTCTCCACCCGGTGGCGCGCCTCCCGCGGCAGGTCCACCGCCTCGCCCGGCCCCACCTCGATCCGCTCGTCGTTGCGGGTGACGATGCCGCGCCCCGCGACCACCAGCCAGTGCTCTTGGCGGTGGTGGTGGAGTTGGAGCGA
Organism: Nitrospirae bacterium CG2_30_70_394; assembly: GCA_001873295.1. GTDB lineage: Bacteria > CG2-30-53-67 > CG2-30-53-67 > CG2-30-70-394 > CG2-30-70-394 > CG2-30-70-394. The sequence goes on from MNYW01000166.1 coordinate 36,545, forward strand.
TAGCCGCTTCTTGGGCAGGACCACGATCCGCTTCACCTTGTGGTCCGGCCGGTCGGCGTAGACGTAGTAACTCCCCCACGGCCGGTGGTCGACGCGCGCCGCCAGGCGGATGAGCCGCTCGTACAAGGCCAGGTAGGCAGTCACCATCGCCTCGCCGGCCGGGCCGTCGGCCGCGTCGGCGATGGTGGCCACGTAGGTGAGCGACGGGTGGCGGAGGGCGTCGTCGGTCGCCACGTAGTGGGCCTCGCCGTTGTAGCGCGCCCACAGCGGCAGGGTCGCCGCGCTCGGTCGGGTGGTCAGGGTGGTGACCACTGGGGTGGCGGTGGCGCGCACGTGGGTGAGGGGGGCGCTGCCGGCGTGGTTGTGGATGAGGTCGAAGTCGTCGCCCTGTTCGAAACAGGCGGCTACCTCAAGGGGCGCCCACACCGCCGGATCGACGCCGCTCCCCGCCCCCGCGGCCGGCGCCACAACCCCGCGTCGCGCCCGGGTGGATAGCCCCGCACCACCGAACAGGGTTACCGCCACGCCGCGCGCCAGCAGACCGTCGGCAAGCAGGGCCACCGCCGCCAGGTGGTCGCCCGCCCCGCTCAACGCGGGGGTGGCGAGGGGGGCGAGGAGGGCGATGTGCATAGCCGGGTCTCCAATCGGGTGGCGGTGGCCGCTGGCGGCGTGGCGGCGCTACAAGGGTCCATAGTAGCCAAGAGGCGCGCCGGCACCACCGTGAATCTTCACCCGCCGCCACCCGCGCCAGGCGCCGTGCATTTTCCGGGTCGGGCGGAGTCCACCCCTCTGGCCGCGCGGCTTCCCGAGCCACGCCGCCCACGCCACCCTGCACCGATGCTCGCCCTCGGGGAGATCCGCTACGCCAACTGCATCCCGGTGCAGGCGCCCTTCCGCGCCCGCTGGGGCGGCGCCTATCGCTTCGCCGCCGGCGAGCCGGCAGCGGTCAACCAGATGCTCGCCACCGGCGCGATCGACTGCGGGCCGGTCTCCTCCATCGAGCTCGCCCGCCACCCGGACCGCTACCAAGTCATCCCCGACCTCGCCATCGCCGCTCGCGGTCCGGCGCGCTCGGTCCTCCTCCTCACCCCGCACCCGGTGGCGGCGCTGGGCGGCAAGGAGGTGTGGCTCACCCCCGCCTCCGCCACCTCGGTGGTCCTCCTGCGCATCTTGCTGGAGCGGTTCGCAGGCGTCCGGCCGATCTACTGCAACGGCGAACCGAACGAGCCACGCAGCGCCCGCCTGCTGATCGGCGATCGCGCCATGGCCGCCGCCGCCACCGCCCCCACCGGGGTAACGGTGGTCGACCTCGGCGCCTGGTGGGCGGAGCAGACCGGCCTGCCCATGGTCTTCGCCCTCTGGCTCCTCCACCGCGCCCAAGCCGCCCGCGCCCCCGCGGCATGCACGGAGCTTGCCCAACGGCTGGCCGCGGCGCGCGACGAGGGGCTCGCCCACCTCGACGACCTCGCCCGCGCCCACGCCACCGCCACGCTAGAGCAGGCGACCCTGAGCGCCTACTGGCGCACCCTCTCCTACCACTTCGGGGCGCGGGAACGGGCGGGGCTGGAGCGGTTCTTCACCCTCGCCGCCGAGCTCGGCGCGGTCGCGCGAGTCCCGCAACTCACCTGGGTCGCGGGCACGTAGCCACTGCCTAGGGAATCGGGGAGGAGCGTGGTTCGGGTGGCGGAGCGTGGGAGGCCGTACTCCCCCTCACGACCCGCCGCGCCCGGCCGCCGCCCCCATGCCGCGGCCGCCACCCCGGGCCGCGCCGGCGCCCCCGGGGAGCCTGTCGGCCTTGGGTCCGATCGACTGCCGCGCGCGGGCGGTGGCTGGCTCGCGGGCCAGGACTCGTGGACCGTTCTGTCGCATCGCCCCGCGTCGCCCCTCCGAACAGCTCCCCATCCAGACTCGCGCCCGCTTCTCCTCCCCATCCGATCGCCACCGTCCGACCGACTCCTAGAAGAGCCGCGTCTCTTGGGGCGTGGCGCTCCCCACCACCGTGTTCGACGCATCCCGCACCACCACCAGGGGGCGGTTGGTGTAGCGCTGGCGGTAGGCGGCTTGGGTGCGCAGCAGCTCGGCGAAGGCGCGCGCCGCCTGGCGGAGGAGGGCGAGACGCTGGCCCTCGGGGAGGAAGTGCCACGACGACTCCACCACCATGTCGAGCTCCGCCTCGTGGTAGTGGTCGAGGACCACGTCGTTCACCGCCGCCCAGCGCACCACCCCGGGGTAGTCGGCCTGCAATTTGGCGAGGAGCGCGCCGGCCGAGTCCGCGACCCCCCCAGCCTGCGGGACGACGAGCCGCACCACCGCGGCGGCGACCCACGCCCGGCTGCCATCGGGCCGCTGGACCTCAAACCAATCCCCATCCCGCGCCAGCGCCGCCAGGGAGGCGCCCTGTTCGAGCCGACCGAGCGCGCGCGCGCGCCGCGACGGACCGGCGCGCAACGTCGCGTAACGCTCCTTCGGCTGCACCTGGCTACCCGCCGCCAACCCGGCTGCGGCCGGCCGCGACCGCACCAGGCGCTGCGAGATCCACGCCTTTCCACCCCCCGGCCGCTCGACCGCGTACCACTCCCCCTGGTGGTCGAGGACCGCCAGACTCGCCCCCTTCGCCACCCTCCCGACCCGCGCCGCGCGGGTGGACGGGCCCGCGCGCAGGTTCGCCCGCGCGCGCACCACCACCGTCTCGCCCCCCGCCCAGGCGGGCGAGGTGGCCAGGAGGAGGAGGGCTGCCATGGCGATCATGCCGATCGCGACGCACCGGAAAGGCGGCCGACCTTGGGTCCGCGCGACCGCGAAGAGGCGGCACGCCCCCTGGATCGGGCCACCTCCTTGGTGACCGAGCGCCGCGACGGGGGGTGCGCCGCGCCCCCTCGCGGCGCGTGGCCACCCCTTTTCAGCCCACGATCGACGCCCTCCGGCCGGCGCCGTGCACCACCACCGCACCAAGGCGGCCACGGGAGCGACGCGCCCGATCACGGTGCCTGCAAGGGAAGCTCGGCGAGCCGCTGCCCCGCCTCGTCGACGAAACGCACGGTGCGCCCACCGCCGCGGGCGAGGCGCACCAAGCAGTAGGGGGTGGTGATCACCTGGGCGGTGATCGCGCCCGCCGGCGGCGCCCGGCGCACCACGGTCACCACCAGCCGGTCGCCCTCGACCCGGGCGGAGGCCAGGTCGATCCCATAGCCGGCGGTGGGGTGCTGGCCGAGGAAGCCGGCGGCCACCAGCCAGCGGTCGAAGTCCACCCCTGGCACCGGCGGCGACGGCAACTCGCCAGCGTGGATCGCCGCAAAGGCGGCGGCGAAGCTCGACTCGTCCGCGTACACGGCAAAGCCCGGCGCCACCCCCGCGCTCCCCGACTGGCCGCCGCACGCGATCTGCACCATGGGCCAGTCGGGGCGCCCCCCCCCGGCTGCGGCGCACGCCGCCAGCGCCACCCCGCAAAGCGCCAGCCACCCCCACCGCCAAAGCAGGCGGTTCACCGGACCACCTCCATCTCGCCGCGCCGGTAGCGGCCCCAGTAGTCGTCCACCAGGGCGCGGATTTTGGGGGTCAGGAGGCAGGCGCCGAGGATGTTCGGGAAGGCCATGGCGAGGACCATCATGTCAGAGAAGTCGAGGACGTTGTGCAGCGACGAGACCGTGCCAACCACCACGCACACCAAGAAACAGAGCCGGTAGACCAGGGCGACCCGCCGGCTCGGGCCGAACAGGTAGCCCGCCGCCTTCTCCCCGTAGTACGACCACGAGATCAGGGTCGAGTAGGCGAAGAGAAAAACGCCCACCGCGAGGAGGTCGGGGAACCAGGGAAAGACCGTGGCGAAGGCGTAGCTGGTCATCTGCACCCCCTCCCCCGCCGCCGGGTTGTTCCAGGCCCCAGTGACGAGCACCACCATCGCGGTCATGGAGCAGATGACGATGGTGTCGATGAACGGCCCGACCATCGCCACGATCCCCTCGCGCACCGGCTCGGTGGTGCGCGCCGCCGCGTGGGCGATCGCCGCCGAGCCGATCCCCGCCTCGTTGGAGAAGGCGGCGCGCCGCACGCCGGTCACCAGCACCCCGACGAACCCCCCCAACCCCGCCTGCAGGGTAAACGCCGAGGCGATGATCTGGTGGAAGAGCGCGGGCAACGCGCCCAGGTGGCGGGCAAGAATCGAGAGGCAGGTGAGGCAGTAGAGCAGGGCCATGAACGGCATCAGGCGGACGGTGACCTCACCGATCCGGGTGATGCCGCCGAGGATCACCAGGCCGACGAGGAAGGCGAGGCCGAGGCCGAAGAGCCACGGCGCCCACGGTGCGCGCGCCAACCCCGGCAGCCGCCCGGCCACCGCCTGGTAGGCCTGATTCGCCTGGAACATGTTGCCGCCGCCCAACGAACCACCGATGCACAAGCAGGCGAAGAGGATCGCCATCCCCCGGCCGAGGCGCTTGAGGCCGCGCTCGGCCAGCCCCATCTCCAGGTAGTACATGGGGCCGCCGTGGACCGTGCCGTCCGGGAGGACGCGCCGGTAGAGCTGGGCGAGGGTGCACTCGACGAACTTCGAGGTCATCCCGAAGACCGCCTCCAGGACCATCCAGAAGACCGCCCCCGGGCCACCGGTCCCCACCGCTACCGCCACCCCGGCGATGTTCCCCAAGCCGACGGTGGCCGACAGCGCCGAGGAGAGGGCCTGGGCGTGGGTGATCTCGCCCGGGTCCTCGCGCCGGTCGTAGTGGCCACGGATCACCGCGATCGCATGGCGGAAGGCGCGGAGGTTGATGAAGCGCATGGCGACGGTGAAGAAGATTGCCCCGCCCACCAACACCACGAGGATCAGCGGCACCCCGTGACGGACCGCACCATCGCTGCCGCTCCCGGCCACCGAGAAGGGCTCCCAGAAGAGGACCGTGGCGAACCCCGCCACCAACCGACCGAAGGTGTGGTCGACGCGCGCCGCCAGGCTCTCCGCGGCCGCCGGCCACGGGAGAGCAAGCGCGAACAGGCTAAGGAGGGCGAGGGCTCGGCGCGTGGTGGCCATGACGGCGGCGAGGATGGCACGACCACGCCCGCGGCGGGGAGGGTGGTGCGGGCGCGACCGCGAGGGCCCCCACGTCCCGCTGCCACCGGTGCGGCGCTGCTCGGCCGGCGACCGCCGCGGTCGCCCGGCAAGCCGTTGCGCGGCGCGCTCAGGGCCCAGACTGGCGCGCCAAGCCGCCGCCGCACCGTCACGGCAAAGCGGTGATCTCGTGCTCCAAGGCATCGACGAACGCCTCGATGGCATCCGGCTCGACGAGCAGCCCATAGCCATCCAAAGCGCCGCCCTCGCGCGCCTCGTGCCACACGGTGACACGCCTGCCCGAAGCCGCCACCTCGCCGCCCACGGTGATCGCCCAGCCGAGGGTGAGGCCGGCGAACGGCTGCGGCTCGCGGGCGAGGCGGCGCAGGCCGCGCGCCAAGCGGGCGATCTCGCGCAGCTCCGCCCCGGCGCGGTAGCGCAGCTCCGCCACGCCGCCGCCGGTGAAGACGAGGCGATAGAGGACAATCCGCTGGTCCGCCCCGTCATGGCGCCCCTCGGGGATCAGCGCCAACACCGCCCCGCCACCGTTGTTCGCCACCCCCGTCAGCTCGGCCATGGCCGGGAGGGTACCGGGGGTCCGCCCACCGCGGCAGGGGCAACAGCGGAGGCCGGCGCAGGGGGGAACCATCGTCACCGTGGCTGCGAAGCCTCCCCCTTTGCCCCCCCTCCTACGCCCGCCCCACGTCCGACCGGCCCCTAGAACGCCTGGCCGAGGGAGAAGTTGATCTCCCCCCGCCGCTCCTCGCCGCGCCGGTTGAGCTTGATGGCGTAGTCGATGCGCAAGGGCCCCGCCGGGGTGCGCAGGCGCAGGCCAAGGCCGGCGGTGCGGCGCAGGCTGCCCGCGAACTCGAACGGGTCGCGGCCGGGGAAGACGTTGCCGATGTCGGTGAACACGACGCCGCGCAGGAGGTGGTAGATGGGGAAGCGCTCCTCCGCGTTGACCAGCAAGAACGAGCTCCCGCCGAGCTGGTCGGCGGTGTCGCCGGCGAGCTCGTCCTGGCGAAAGGCGCGCAGGGTCGAGGCGCCGCCGAGGAAGTAGCGCACCTGGATCGGCTCCACCTCGCCGCCGCGGGTGGTGACGATGGAACCGAGGCGCACCCCCAGGGCGGTGGTCCAGCCCGGCCGCGGGGTGAGGTAGGTGGCCGCCTGGCCGCCCAGCTTGAGGAAGTTGCGCTCCGACAGGAGCAGGTCGGTGGACCACTGGAGGTCCGAACCCACCACCCAGCCGCGGGTCGGGTCGAGTGGGTTGTCGCGCCCCTCCCGGAGGAGCGAGGCGATGGCACTCGCCAGACCGATATGGCCGAGGTCGGCGTCGGTGACCCGCACGTCGCCGGTGACGTTCGACAGGCTGGAGTTGTCGTACTGGAAGCCGGCGGAGCCGTGGAGGTGGGGGAGGAGCTCGCGCTCGAGGACCGCCGCGGTACCGACGGTCGTCTTGGTGAAGTTCTCGAACTGGCGGCTCGTCTGGACCACGTTGAGGAGCAGACCGGTGTGGCTGTCGAAGAGCCGCGGCTCGCGCCCGGAGAGCGACACGGTGTGCTCCAGGCCGGAGAGGCGAGTGAGGAAGGCGACCGGCCGGTTGTAGCCCAGGGGGTTGAGGTGGGAGACCTCGAGGGTGGTGCGGAGTTGTTCGGCGGAGCCGAAGCCGAGGGACCACGCCATCGTCCCCTGCTTGCCCTCGTCCACCTCAACCACCACGTCGCGCACCGGGTCCCCGGCGAGGAGCGGATCGGGCGCCACCTCCACCTGCTCGTAGAGGCCGAGGCGCGCCAAGGCCTGGCGGGTCTCGTGCAGGCGCGCCGGGTCGAGGGGCTCGCCCTCGTGGTAGCGCAGCTCGCGGCGCACAACCCGCTCCGCGGTGCGCTCGAGCCCCACCACGTGGGTCGCTCCGACGCGCGCCTGGACCCCCTCCTCGACGGTGAGCTCCAACCGCCACCGCCGTTCGCCCAGGGGGACGAGCTGGCTCTTCACCTCCGCGTCCAAATAGCCGCGGCTCCGGTAGGCGTCGACCATCCGCCGGCGCAGGGCGCGCACCTCCTGGAGGCGGAGGGGCGCCGGCGTCACCCACCCGGTCAGCAGGGTGGGGACATCCACGGCGTGGGCACCGCTCACCTCGACCTCCACCACCTGCGCCACCCCCCCGGGGGTCACCGCCACGTCGATCACCACGCCGCCTTCGGTGCGCTCGTTCGTGTAGCGGGTGAGGTGCGCCTCGTAGTAGCCAAGGAGGCGGAGCTGCGCCTCGATCGCCCCCCGGTCCGCCTCGAACAGGTCGCGGCGAAACCAGACCGGCCGGCCGAAGGTGCGCTCCCGGGCCAAGGCCATCACCGAGCGGAGGGTCTTCGCCTCCACCACCCCGCCCGTGTCGATGTGGATCGCCGCCACCTTCAGCCGCCGCCCCTCGTGGACCCGCACGGTCAGCCGCTGCTCCCCCTCCGACCGCCCCGCGCGCACCTCGTCCACCTCCACTCGGGCGTCGTCGTAGCCCGCTTGCCGGTAGCCATTTTCCACCGCCGCCGCCATCTGCTTGCGGCCAGCCTCGTCGAGCGCCGGGTGGCGGGCGAGGTCCAGCGCCTCCACCACCTCGCGCCGCGACCAGGCGTGGTTGCCCTTCACCTCCACCCGGGTGTGCACGCCCGGCGCGACCGGGACCACCAGCCCCCCCCAATGATCCTCCTCCTCCGCCGCGACGGTGATCGGCCCCACCCGCGCCTCGAGATAGCCCCGCCGCCGCAGCGCGCGGGTGAGGCGGTCGGCGTAATCGGGAAAGGCGGTGGGGCGGAGGTGGTCGCCGAGGTGGAGGCCGAGGGTCCACCACAACCGCCAGCGGGCCACCGCCGGCGGGCCGGTGAAGTGGGCCGCGGTGAGGCGTAGGGGTGGGCCGGGGTCGATCTGAAAGGTGACCGCCGTGGTGCGCGCCGCGATCTCCTTTTCCACCTCCGCCGCCACCCTCACCCGCGGGTACCCCTCGCCGCGATAGAAGGCGCGCAGCCGCTCCGGCGCCGCGGCGAGGGCGTCTGGATCTAGAGGCTGGCCCGCCGCCAGCCCCACCGCCTCGCGCAGGGCCTGGTTCGAGAAGCGGTGGTCGGTGAACCGAACGGTGCTGAGGAAGGTGCGATCGACGCAGTGGAAGAGGAGGCGTACCCCCCCCGCCTCCTCTTCCACGCTCAGGCGCACGTCGTCGAAGGCGCCGGTGGCGTAGAGCCGCTTGAGGGCCGCATCGGCCGCCTCGGCGGAGTAGTCGTCGCCCACCGAAAGGCGAACGATCGCGGCGAGGGACTCGGCAGAGCGGCGCCGCGCCTCCACCTCCACCGCGGTGATCAGGGGCGCCCCGAAGGCGGAGCTGACCCCCCCGAGCAGCAACGCCACCCCCACCCATCTGCGGACAATCCACCCCATGGCGCGCGGGAGCCTAGCGTGGCGGAGCTGCAGCGGACAGCGGGAAGAGGAGAGCGGGGCGGTTGGCCGCAAGCGCACCCCGAGGGCGGGTGCGCCGGCGGCGTCCCTCCTCACCCCCGCCAGCCCGAAGTCCTGCCCCACCCCTGTCATGATCGCCGGCTTAAAGGGCGGCTCTTGCGGGGTGGGAAATAGGGGGATGGTGCCTGCCGCTGGCCGGCGATGGGGGTGCAAGGTCGCTCCCCCCTCACCATCGCCGGCCCGCAGCGCCGGCCTGCCCCCCGACCCCCTACCCTAAAACCGGAACTCGTAGCGCAGATCCCCGCCCAACGAGCCGATCTCGTTCTTGTTGCCGCGGGCCTCCCAGGCGGGCGAGAGGCGGTAGCGCAGCTCGATCATCGGCTGCTCATTGGCCACGAAGCTGGTGGAGTAGATGAGCGACAGGCGGTCGGCGAGGTCCTTGCCAAGGGTGAGGCGCGGCGAGACCACGTTCGACTGGGAGACGGCGAACGGGTCGAAGTCGATGCGGTCGAGCTTCAACAGCCGCTCCAGTGGATCGCCGAGGAGCTCGCCCCCCGCCCCGAAGCCGCGGCGCAGGCCATGGGTGACCATGGAGAGGAGCCGCTCCGTCGCCTCCTCGCCCACCGCCCCGCCCACCGAGCCACCCACCACCGCGGCGAGAATCACCGACTCATCCAAGGGTGGGGTCGAGCTCGCATGGATGGTGAGGTCGTCGAGGGGGCCGCTGGCGGTGAGGATGACGTGGTAGTTGCGCGGCGCCCCGCTGGCGGCGCTGGCGATCCCCGCCCCGAAGGAGCTGGCGGTGAAATCCCGCAGCACCGTCTCCCCCTGGACGTCGACGATCGGCTCGATCCCCTCCGGGTCGACAAAGGTAACCGCGACCGCGGTGAGGTGGATGTCGCGGTCGCGCAAATGGAGGGTGCCGTTGGCGCCGCTGAGGGAGCCCACCACCCCGGGCCCGGCGAGCGGCCCGAGGAGGGTCAGCTCGCCACCCAGATGCAGGTCGAGGAGGTCGTTGGCGATCTCCACCGTCTGCGGCGCACGCAGGCGCAGGTCGAGGGTCGGCCCGCCCGCCGCCAGCGCGAGCGGCCGCCGGCTGAGGCTGCCGGCGACGAACGGCTGGTCGTAGCGCAGGCGGCGGACCACCAGGTCGCCGCCGATCACCACCGCCGCCGGCGGGCCGCGCAGGGCCAAATCGCCGTCGACCGTCGCCTCCGCCCCCGCCACCTGCACCCCCACCCCGGCCAGGCGGGTATCGAGGACCAGGTGGTCGACCCCGCTCTCGCTCAGACGGACGAGCCCCTGGCCCTCCACCGTGCCGTCGCCGAGGCGACCGTGGAGGCGGTCGATGAGGAGGTGTTGGCCGGAGAAGATCCCCTCCACCCCCAGCCCGGTCAGGGGCAGCCCCACCCCGGGAAGCGGCACGCTCCCCTCCGTGACCACCAGACCGCCGGAGATCTCCGGCAACGCCGCCGTCCCCGCCACCTCCGCGTACAGGGAGAGGGCGCCCTCCACGCCGGCGAAGCGGTCGTCGCGCCGCGCCAGGGTCGCCAGGTTCGCATCCGCCTGGACCGCCAGGGCGAGGGGACCGCCCGGGACAAACCCACCGTCGAGAACGCCGGTGAAGCCGTCGCTGGCGACCGCCAGGTCGTGGAGGTGGACTCCGCCGTCGCGCCACTCCACCCGCGCCGGCAGCGAGGTGGCGGTCAGGGGGAAGCCGCCGGCACTGCCGGTGAGCGCCTCGACCACCACATCCACCGCCAACGC
>MNYW01000021.1 GCA_001873295.1 Nitrospirae bacterium CG2_30_70_394
AAAGAGACCCCGCGGTCCTTGCCCGGCGACAGCGCCTCGGTCATCGCATTGATGCAGTGCATGCACCGCACGCAGTCGTGGTTATGGATCTCGATGTCGCGCGTCCCCTTCAGCTCGATCGCGTGCGTCGGACACATGCTGATGATCGAATTCACCACGTAGTCGAGGCCGTGCTGGTCAATGAAGGCGCCGACCTTCTTGTGGTCGATCTGGATGTCGTCCCGCCAGGTGCCGATCACCGCGCAGTCGGAGCGCTGGGTGGCGTTGGCGCAGTCGTTTGGGCAGCCGGAAAACTTGAACTTGAACTTGTACGGGAAGGACGGCCGGTGGACGTCGTCGCCGTACTTCTGGAGGACCCGGTAGTGGGTCCCGAGGGTGTCGTAGCAGGCGTGCTCGCAGCGCGCCTGGCCGACACACGACATGCCGGAGCGCATGTCCGCGCCGGCGCCGCCCATGTCCCAACCGAGCTGGTTGAGCTGGTCAAAGATCGACTGGACCTTGTCCTGGGTGCAGCCAATGAGCTGCAGGTTACCGGTCTGGCCGTGCATGCAGATGATCCCGGATGCCTCCCGCTCCCACACGTCGCACACCGCACGCAGCGACTTGGTGGAGTAATGAAAGCCCGGCGGCGGCTGGATGCGCAGGGTGTGAAACTCGGTCGCCTCGGGGAACTTGTCCGCGACCATCGAGAAGCGGGCGATGACCCCGGCGCCGTAGCCGCGCACCCCGACCACGCCGCCCTTCCAGTACCCCATCTTCGTCTCGTAGGAGTACTCGAGTTGATCGAGGACGCCGCGCACCATTGGGTTGTGGGTGCGGTTCGCGAGCTTCTTCAGGCCGGTGATGAAGCTCGGCCACGGTCCCGACTCCAGCTCATCGAGCATCGGGGTCGGGTGGAGAAAAGTCTCCTGGGTACCCTTCGTTTTTGACATGGAGTGGTCTCCTTCCAGCAGGTTGGTGGGGGGCTACACAGGGACCGCCATCCGAATCGACGGCGGGGTTCTAAACAAACCGTAAGGGCCGCAAATCGTCCTCCGCAGGTCCTCTAGCCACGGGCCTACGACCTCTCCTCCACTTGCGACCCTGCAGGGACATCCAGGGGGTTGATGAAGACGAACTCGCCCTCCGCTGGATGGCCGTCGCCGTCTTCGAAGTCGAGGACCAGGCCGTCCGCCAGGGGGATGCTCTGCGCATCGACGATCACCTCCACCGCTGCGCTGGTGGAGGTCGTGTCGCCGGCCGCGGGATGGTCAAAACCCATTCGGTAGGAGAGCCCGGCCGCCCCGCGGCGTCGCACCTGAATCCGCAACGCCATACCGTCGAGGTCGTTCGCCATCGAACGACGCACCTGTTCCGCTGCACGAGGTGTCACGGTGACCATGGCGCTTCCTAAAGTGCCGCACAGGCCGCTGCACCTAACCGCGGCCCACCGGCCGGTCGAAGAGAATACAGCCACGAATCATCTTTTTCCACCCCCCTCTTCGGTCTCTCCCCAACGTGGTGGCGCACGCCGAAAAAATCGCCGCCCGCCGAACCTAACCAGTGGCATGATGATTGCGTAGAATCCCTTCATAGGGTTTAGGTGGCTGCTCGGCGCGAAGGCGCGCCACACCTGGCCCCGCGCCCCTCCCGCCACCCTCGACCGGTAGCCGGAGCGGCGGACAGCTGAGCAACTTATTTCTCATCAACGCACGCAATAGCTAGCTCACCCTCCTCAAACCATGCCCTCCTCGCCGCTCCGCGTCGTCTTTGTTTGCCCCGCCGGCCAGACCCCCCCGAACTGGGCGGAGGTCGCCCCGCAGCTTGGCTGGCAACTCATCCCCCTCAGCCCCACGGCGCTGGCCGACTGCACCGCGCCGGAGCAGGAAACGGCGGCGGTGGTCTACTGCGAGGGGGCGGCGTGCGGCGAACCCAACGGCAGCCGTCCGGCGTGCCAGCGCACCGGCTACCACTGCCCGCCGGTAGCGGAGGTGCGCGCCCTGGTGGGCGACCGGCCGCTGATCGTCGTTGCCGAGCAGTCGGACCCCCTGGCAGTCACCCACGCCCTCCTCCATGGCGCCACCCTCACCCTCCCCGCCCGCCTGGCCACGAACGATCTACGCCGGATCCTGGAGGAGGCCCAGGCCTCACCGTGGCTGTCGCCGCCCTTTCGCCTCCTTGTCGGCGTGCAGGGGAAGGACCCCCTGCCGGAGATCGTCGGCCGCTCTGAGCCGATGCAGCGGGTAAAGACCCTGATCCGGCGCTGGGCCGAGCTCGACCGCCCGGGCGCCATCCCCCTCCCCGTCCTCCTCTACGGCGAGACCGGCACCGGCAAGGGTCACATCGCCCGCACGCTCCACCAGCTCGGCGGCCACCGGGACGGCCCGTTCGTCACCGTGAGTTGCCGCGCCCGCGGGGCGGAGGAGCTTGAGGGTGAGCTCTTTGGGCAGCCGGCCGAGGGGATCGCGCCCCACCCCTCCCGGCCCACCGGCGGTGCGATCGGCCGCGCCCGGGGCGGCGTCCTCTTCCTCGACGAGATCCTCGCCCTTTCCCCCGCCACCCAGGCGAAGCTCGTCCGCCTCTTGGAGGAGCGCGCCCACCAGCGGATGAGCACCAGCCACGACCCGGCGATGGACTTTCGCCTCATCGCCGCCACCAACGAGGATTTGCCACGCGCCATCGCCACCGGGCGGTTCCGTGCCGACCTCTTCCACCGCGTCGAGTGTCTCACCCTCCAGCTCCCGCCCTTGCGCGCCCGCGGCGATGACATCCTCCTCCTGGCGCGCCACCTCCTACACAAGATCGCCGAGGAGCACGCCACCCCGCCCCTCGCCCTGTCCGCCGGCGCGGTGCACGCCCTGCGCCACTACCCGTGGCCGGGCAACGTCCGCGAGCTGAGCAACGCCCTCCTCCGTGCCGCCATGCGTACCCCGACCCACATCCTGCGGGCGACCGACCTCGGTCTCGCCCGCCCGACCTTGGAGGGTGGGGTTGAGCCCACCCCAACCCCCCTACTGTCCCCCTTCAGCCGGCCCCAGCCGATCCAGATCACCACCAACCGCCGGGTGGCGATCGACTTTACCGCCGTCGACCAAATCGACATCGAGGGGCTACGCCGCGACCTCATCCGCCAGGCGCTGGAGATCAGCCGCGGCAACCAGACCGAGGCCGCCCGCCGCCTCGGTCTGTCGCGCAACGCCCTGCGCTACGCGGTCAAAAAATACGGGATCGCCGGCAACCCCTAGGAGCCGGCCGGACTTTGGCCCGAGCCGCGGTGGCGCGGCAGGTTGCGGCCGGGATCGGGCCTTGCTCTTGGTTGCATCGGCCCGGATTCGGCGGTGCAAACTAGGCCTGGCCCGCGCGCCGATCGCCTCTACCCAACCGTTTTCGGACGACCCAATCTGTGCTCCTGCCCGCACCCTCGCCACCCGCCCACCCCGCTTCGCCACCCCGCGAAAGGGATTCCATGCGCCGCTTGACCCTTCTTCTCCTCATCCTGTTCCTCCCCGTCACCGGTGCCCAAGCCGCCCCCCCCAACCCGACGGCGGTCGCCGCCGAGGTGGCCAACGAGACCATCCGCCTGGGCGAGATCCTCAGCGCCGCCGGTAGCCTGCCGATCATCGGCGCCGAGAACACCCCCAACGCCCCCTCGACGCGCGGCCAGATGCTCGAGCGGCTGATCACCGCCCGCCTGCTGTACCTCGACGGTCGCGACCGCAAGCTCGACCAGACCCCCCTCTACGACCAGGACCTCCACGCCTTCGCCGACCCCACCCTCGCCGCCAGCTACCTCCAACGCCTCCAGCAGGACCATCCCCTTACGGACGAGGCCTTCCGGGCGGCGGTCGAGAAGGGGGGGGCTACCGACCCCGCCGCCCAGCTCCGCCTGCGCGGCAAGCTGCTCGCAGACCACGAGCAACAGCTCCGCGCGGACGCGGCGACGCGCCTGCGTGCGGGGGCGAAGATCGCGATCCACAAGGAAAACCTGGAGCCCGCGAACGACGTGCCGCGTGACCCCCTCGCCCCGGTGGCCACCGTGGACCGGGCGACGATCCGCTGGCGCCGTCTGCTGCCGCTTTTGCCCACCACCCCCAAGACGGTCAGCGACCGCACCCAGGCGGTGGAGCGCCTCATCGACCAGCACCTCCTCGCCAACGCCGCGCGCCAGCAGGGGCTCGACCGTGATGAGACCTTCACCAAGGCGCTCGCCGGCTTCCACCGCCAGGAGCTGGTGAATCTGGTGCGCGAGGAGATCGTCGCCCGCGAGGGGCTCGACGACGCGGCGGTGGAGAAGCAGTACCAGGACCACCTCGACCTGTGGACCCTCCAGGAGCAACGCAAGGTGCAGCAGATCGTGGTGAAGACGAAGGCGGAGGCGGAGGCGATCTCCAAGATCCTCCAGGCGCCGCCCAAGGGGACCACCTTCTTTACCCTTGCGCGCGACCGTTCCATCGTTCCCGACCACGAGCAGACCCTCGGCATGCTCGGCTGGGTCACGCGCGCCCAGGGCGACGCGCGCCTCACCAGCGCCGCCTTCGCCCTCAAGGTGGGCGAGGTGAGCCCGCCGGTGGAGACCGAGGCCGGCTACCACCTCATCCGGGTGGTGGATCAGCGCCCGGCGGAGGTCGTCCCCCTGGACGCGGACACCCGCTACAAGATCACCGCGCGCTGGAACGCCGACCACATCCAGGCGTACGCCAACCGGCTGGCCAAGGAGCGGTACAAGGTCACCCTCCACCCCGAGGTGTACGAGCTGGGGGCCGCGGCCCAGCCGGCGGAAACGAAGTAATGGACCGCCGCGTCGCCGCCCTTCTCGCTGCCTGCGCGATCACCGCCGCCTGCGCCGGCCGCTTCCCGGCCGCCCCGGCCGCGCTGCCAGCGGGGGCGAGTTTGCCGCCGCGCGACTACCAGCTCCTCATCCACTACGAGCTGGGCATGCACTGCACCGGCTTCGACTTTTCCTACTGCTGCATCCTGCCGCCATACAACTCGATCCTCGCCCAGGTGGTGAAGACCGACCGCGACGGCGCCGCGCCGCGGCTCTTGGGGGCAGACCCCAAAGACCCCGAGGTCCTCGTCGACGGCGACCGCCGGTACAAGCTCCGCTACCTCCACGAAGCGCCCGACGGAAGCCCGAACAGCCGCTCCGAGCACCAGAAGATGCTCTACTGGACCGCCGAGTACCGCCACCGCACCTTGGCGAGCGAGGAGTTCCGCCAGCTCTACGTCTACCAGGACCTGCAGGGATCGAACCCCGAGGGGACGACGGCGAACGCGAAGAAGCTGCGGATCGGCGAGGCCTACCCGATCAAGATCGACCGTGGCCCCACCAACCAGCGCGTCTCCGGCGACTTCCTGCGCTACTCGGGACCCACCGGCACGCGGGTCTTCACCGACTCCCCGGCGATGGAGAACGTCCCGATCGAGCTCTCTCCACCAAACACCTGGGAGGCCCTCGGCCTCCCCCTGACCCCGTTTTCCGACTACACCACCTCGATCTTCTTTCTCGAGGAGTCCGACATCCGTCCCTTCCAGCGGGCGGTGGTCACCCTGGTGGACGCGGTGAGCGGCGCGCCAGTCCTCGGCCGCGACCAGAAGCCGATCCAGGGGTTCGGCACCAACCCCATCGACGTGCCGGCGTGTGACCGATGCCACGCCACCACCAACGCCAACGGCGACACCTTCACCAAGTACCAGACGGAGTACACCTACTGGCGCCAGGCGATGCGCACCTCCGACTACTTCGCCCGCCTGAAGGCGGCGGCGATCTCCATCCTCGAAATCCACGACGCGCACCACGGTACCGCCTTCACCGCCCGCTACCCCGCCGGCGGCACCTTGGTCACCCGCCTAGGCCACGACTCGGTCCGTTGCCAGGACTGCCACGCGGACAACGTGGTCGGGGTGCTCACCTCGAAGCGGATCGGCGACGTGCCCAAAGGCGAGCGCGGCCCCGACTTCGACCACCTCCACCCCGACCCCAACGCCCTCATCCCTCCCCTCTCCGAGGCGCTCCACACCACCCACCAAAGGCTGCGACCGTCGCCCGACGGAGGGGGGCTCACCTCCCTGTGCCAGGGGTGCCACCCCTCCCACCGCGCCGACGGCTCCCTCACCCCCTTCCCAATCAGCGCCGGCGGCGACAACCCCTACGCCACCGGTGACAACCGCGACGCGCAAGGCTGCTACGCCGGCCGCGACGTCCACGCCAACCGCGCCAAGGGGAGGGACCTCGCCACCCCGAGCCACCTCAACGCGGTGGGTACCTGGCTACGTGACACCACCGGCGACAAGGGGCTGTGGTGCACCCAGTGCCACAACCCCCTGGCGCGCGCCCTCTACCAGGGGGACCACCTCACCGACGCGGCGACCCAGGCGGGCACCACCCTGCGCAACAAGCCGCTGGCCGAGATTGCCGCGGCGCTGGGCAAGGAGCTCCCGGCGCTAATCCGCGACGACCTCGACCCGCGCGTGCCGCTCGCCGGCTTCGACCTCGGCTCCGGCGTGGTGCGCACCTGGGAGCGCACCGGCCAGACCATCGCGCCGATCGCCAAGGTCTTGGTCGGCGCCCCCAACCAGCCCCTACTCACCGCCCCGGATGAGGATGGCGACCGCTCGGTGATCCTCGCCGACCCGGACCCCCTCGCCGCCACCCCGGGGCTGGCGGTTCCCTACGACGCCGCCACCCACGGCCGCGACTACTGGCTCGCCGCGGGCGAGCCGCACTGCGCCGACTGCCACGCGCCACCGTTCGTCGAATCCCTCGGCGGCCGCGCCTTCCCCATCGACCAGCCGGGCAAGTACGCCCTCATGCGCCACTCCACGGGCCACGCCAAGATCCACTGCCAGGGGTGTCACGAGTCGACCCACGGCCTCTACCCGGTCACCCCCACCCCCGACCCCACCACCTATGGTCAGGCGGCGGCAATCAACCCCGACTCCTCCCACGGCCCGATCCAGTGCGGCGCCTGCCACACGGTGAATGGTGACGGTGTGCCCCTCTCTCTGGCGGGTGCCACCTACAAAGGACGACCCCTCGCCCACGCCTATGACCTCGCCGTCGAGTACGCCCACACCCTGCGCTGAGATCCCCATGAAGCGTTCCCTGCTCCTCCTCCCGCTCCTCGCCCTCACCCTCGCCTGCGCCACCCACCCCCCGGCCGCGGTACCCGAGCCCCCGGCCCACACCTTCAAGGAGGTGGCGGTGCAGGAGCTCCGCGCCCATCCGGAGCGGTACGCGGGGATGGTCTTCGAGGAGCGATTCACCTTCCAGCGCATCTGGTGGGGTAAGGACCGCCCGCACGGCAAGGAGCAGACCCTCGACCTCCCCACCCACTTCACCGCGCGCATCGTTGCCGCGCCCCTCTACATGGCGCGGATCGAGTTCCCGGCGGCGGCGGACCCCCTCTTCGAACACCGGCGCGACGGCACCGACGTGCGCCTGCGGCTCCGCTTTCTCCACCTCCACCCGGCGAGCCAGACGCCGGTCTTCGCCTTCGAAGCGCTCCTCCCCGCCACCAAGCCCGGCTCCGACCTCGACTACCTGCACCGGTAGTCGCCCGGCGCGCCGTCGTCAATCGGACGAGTGGCGGTCGCGGGCCACGCGCCCTGCACTGGGAGTCGCCCGGCGCGGCGTCGTCGATCCCCCTACGGGTGGGTAAGATTTTTCCCACCGTGGCACGGCCGCACCGGCTCCCCCGTCGCCTCGCGCCGTGACCTGATGGACTGGCATGCGGCCACCCGCGCGTCGCGTCGAGGCAGATTGCTGTCAGGCTGGTAGTAACCTGCCATGCCGACAGGACTCAACGGCAGAATCGGCAGATCGCCGTCTCCTGCCACCCTTGTCATCCATGGAGTTGCTCCAGGATGAAAAAATGGCACATGGCTTGCTCAGCAACCCTCGCGTCACACCATGACGCACAAGATCATTTAACTTTTTTTCAGGAGGCACACCGTGCGCACACCACCCCGCTGGACCGGACTCGCGACGCTACTTTGCGCCGCACTCCTCTGTACTGTGGCGCTACCCGCCCAGGCGGATGACCACAGCAGCTCCGTCTCAATCAGCAAGGCGACCTACGATGACGAAGAAGATCGCCTGAACATCGAGGGCACGGCGGGCCGGCGCGCGAGCGTCGCCCTCGCCGAGGCGGGCAGCGGTATCGCCATCGCCACGGTCACCGCGGACCGGGACGGCAAGTGGAAGTACGAAGCGCGCCACCCGAACGCCATCCCGTGCCGGGTTCGTGCCACCTCCAACGGCCGCTCCGCCGAGCGGGACGTGAACCATAGCGACGACTTCGCCGGCGGCTGCGGCCTCGGCAACCCCCCCACCCCCGAGGTGTGCACCGACACCGTCGACAACGACGGCGACGGCCTCATCGACTGTGCCGACCCCGACTGCGCCAGCGCCACGGTCTGCCAAGCGCCGCCGAGCCAGGAGATCTGCACCGACACCGTCGACAACGACGGCGACGGCCTCATCGACTGTGCCGACCCCGACTGCGCCAACGCCACGGTCTG
>MNYW01000109.1 GCA_001873295.1 Nitrospirae bacterium CG2_30_70_394
TCGCCGGCGTGGGCGATGTAGGCGCCGCCGACGTTGCGGTTGTTGCGCGAAAGGGCGGTCACCACGTCGCCCACGGTGAGCCGATAGGCTGCGAGGCGGGCGGGGTCGAGGGTGACCTGGTAGCTCTTCAACTCGCCGCCAAAGGCGTTGACCTCCACCACCCCGGCCACCGCGCGGAGCTGGTAGTTGATGAACCAGTCGAGAATCTCGCGCAGCTCCATGGGGGTGTAGCACTCGGCCGTGTCCCCCCCATCGCCGCATGGCCTCTCCGTCCTCACCTCGAACTGAAAGATTTCGCCGAGGCCGGTGGAGATCGGCCCCATCTCCGGCGTGCCGTAGCCGGCCGGGATCTCCTCCCGCGCCGCCGCCAGCCGTTCGCCGACGAGCTGCCGGGCCCAGTAGATGTCGGTCCCTTCCGTGAAGACCACGGTGACCACCGACAGGCCGAACTTGGAGATGGAGCGGATCTCCTCCAGGCGCGGCAGACCGCTCATCGCGGTCTCCACCGGGAAGGTGATGAACCGCTCTACCTCTTCCGGTGCCAGGGCGGGGAGCTGGGTAAGGATCTGCACCTGGACGTTGGTGACGTCGGGTACCGCGTCGATGGGGAGCTGGCCGAGGGAGCGGATGCCCACCGCGACCACCAGCAACCAGGCAGCGAGGACGAGGAGGCGGTGGTTCAGGGAGAAGTCGATGAGCTTGTGCATGGCTTCCTAGGTGCGCGTCGACAGCGGCTCCCTCCCCCATGGGGGAGGGTTGGGGTGGGGTCGCGTGGGACGGGCAGTGCGTTGGGTGCATCAGCGAACCAAGCGCTCATTCCACACGCCCTCCCCCTGTCCCCCTCCCGAGGGGAGGGGGACATCCCGAGCGTTCGTGGCCAAACTCGCTCCCCCCTTGTGGGGGAGAGTCGGGGTGGGGGGCGGAATCGCGGCGACGGTCGGAGGCCGTCCACACGCCCCCTCTCCCCCGCCCCTCCCACGAGGGGAGGGGGGCGATAGGACTCCCCTGCGGGGAGCACGGATCTAATGCTCATGCCCTTCTCCCAACCCCTCTTTTCCGAGCTCCGACTTGAGGATGAAGGCGCCTTGGGTGACCACCCGCTCGCCCTCGGCGAGGCCGGAGTGAATCTCCACGTAGTCCGGCCCCGCTGCGCCGAGGACCACCTCGCGCCGCTCGAAATGGCCCGGCCCCTCCTCCACAAAGCAGATCGACTCCTCCCCATCGCGCTGGACCGCGGCCTGCGGCACCGCGACCACCGGCGCCCCCGCCCCGATCGCGATCGCCACGTTGGCGAACATCCCGGGCAGGAGCCGGTGATCCGCGTTGGTGACCACGATCCGGGCGCGCGCGGTGCGGGTCTCCTCGTCCACCGTGCGGGCGAGGAAGTCCAACCGTCCGGGGAAGCGCTGGTTGGGGTAGGCGGCGACGGTCACCCACCCCGCGGCCCCGATCGCCAGGCGGCTGAGATCCTTCTCGTAGACCGCCGTCTCCACCCACACGGAGGAGAGGTCGGCGATCTGGGCGGTGGCGCTCTCCGGCCCCACCTGTTCGCCGAGGGTGGCGTGAAGGGCGAGCACCTCGCCGGCGATGGGGCTGGTGAGGGCGATGACCGAGTGCGAATGGTCGTGGTGCGGCGCCAGCTCATCGATCTGGTCCTGGGTCATGCCGTAGAGATGGAGCTGCTCCTCCGCCGTATCCAGCCGCGCCTCGACCCGGGCGAGGTTGGCCTGCGCCTCGCTCTGCCGCTTCGCCGCGGCGATCCCCGCGGCGCGCAGGGTGGCCACCCGCGCCTCCTCGGTGGTCGCCAGGGCGCGCTCCGCGCGGAGCTCCAGGTAGGTGGCCACCGCCTGCCCGAGGGGGAGGGAGTCGAGGTAGATCACCGGCTCGCCCGCCTGCACCCGGTCGCCGAGGCGCTTTACCAAGCGCACCACCTTGCCCTCCACCCTGGGGGAGAGGTGGACCTCGCGGTAGCGGTCGAGGGTCACCTGGCCGGTGGCCGCGAGGGTCTGGGCGAGGGGGCGACGGGTGACCGCCTCCACCTGAATCCCCGCCGCCGCCACCTGCGCCGGGGAGAGGACCACCACGCCAAATTCGCCGTGGGCCTCGCCCTCGATCTCGCCGGCGACGGCGGGCAACGCGACCAAGAGCAGCGCCAAGACCGTGGGGGCCAGGAGGCCGCGAAGGAAGGGTGGGAGGGGTGGCGAACAGGCGTGAACACGCCGGGGATGGGGCGATCCCGGCATCGCGCCTGCCCGCCGCGTTCGCCTGCTTGGGGTCGCCCCATGGCTCGCGGTCCAGGGGTCCGTCTCGTGGTTCTGGAATCGGTGCGGATCGGTCTTCATGGGTTGTTCCTCTCGCTCTCCTCTGGCTCTCCGTTGCGCTGCGCCGCGGCCTTGCCATTGGGACCCGGCGTCGCCAGGAAGTCGGCGCCGGTGGCCCGGTCGAGGTCGATCCGCGCCTGCCACGCCGCGCCCAGGGCTTGCAGGTGGTCGAAGCGCGCCGCCACCACCTGCGCCTGGGTGACCGTGAGGGTGGTGAGGTCCATCTCGCCCAGCTCGTAGGCGCGGTGGATGCGGGCCAGGTGGGTGTCGAGCCCCGGCAGGATCTCGCTCTCGAAGAGGGCCAGCTCCTCCAGGGCCGTGGCCAGGGTGGCGTGGGCGCGCTCCAGCTCCTGGCGGAGCTCGGCGCGGAGCTGGTCGGCCGCCGCGGCCAGGCGCGCCGTCTCGGCGCGGGCGGCGCCGATCTCCCCCTGCTGGCGGTGCACGAAGGGCAGGGGGAGGGAGAGGCCGATGCCGGCCAAGGTATCGCGGCTCGCCTCCGCGCCAGCGTGACCGCTCACCGTCAGGTCCGGGAGGCGGGCGGCCTGGGCGCGGGCGAGGTCGGCCTCGGCCGCCTGCCGTTGGTGGTCGAGGGCGGCGAGGCCGGGGTGGTGGTCGATCTGCGCCTGCAACTCGGCGAGGGGAGGGGGTGGCGGCGGCGGCGTGAGCGGGGTGGGCGCGATCGGCGGCAACGGGTTGACCCCCACCGCGAGTGTCAGCTCCTGGCGGGCCGCGGCGCTGGCACGCGCCTCCTCCAGCCGCCGGCGCATCGCCTCGGCGCGGGCGAGGCTGGCCAGGGCGACGTCCGCGTCGGCCACATCGCCCGCCGCAAACCGGGCACGGGCGATGGCCGCCAGCCGCTCGTTGAGCCCCACCATCTCGGTGGCCACCGCCACGCGCCCCTCGGCGACCGCGAGTCGCGCGTACGCCGCCCGCACCGCCGCGCCAACCTCCACCCGCAGGGCGGCGAGGTCACGATCGAGGGCGGCGACCCGCTGCACGGCGCCCGCGACACGCTGGCTTCGCTGCCCCCCGATCTCGAACCGCTGGCGGAGGGAGAGCTCCCAGTCGGTGGTGGTGTCGTCCGGGTCGTTGCGACTCGTCCAATCGCCGGCGAGCTCCGGGTTGTCCGGCAGCCATCCTTGGGCAGCGGCGAGCTCGCCGGCGAGACGGAGCCGTTTTGCCTCCAGGGCACGGAGGCGCGGGTGGTGTTCCAGGGCCTCGGTCACCGCCTGGTTGAGGGTCAGGGGCGGCGCCGCCAGCGCGGCCGGGGGGGCGAGCAGGGACGCCAAGAGGGTGCAGCAAAGGGACTTCTTGCGGATCGACACGACCTACTCCTGAGGGGTCCTGCCCGCGGGGGCAGGAATCGGCGTGGGGCCGCGACGGGAGGCCGCGGCCGCGCGACTCAGGAGGCGTGTCTAGGGGGCCACTCGATCCCGCGTGGCGCGATGGGCGGTGGATCGTCGTCGGTCAACGTCCAGCGCGCGGGCTGCTCCGCGGGTACCGCGAGGGCCACGATCTTGGCCTCGGTCCACAGGCAGTGACAGTGGCCGGCATGGAGGGCATGGTCGAGAGCGTCCTCGTCCCCCGCATCGGGGGTGTCCGCGTGGACCGCCATGACCTGCCCGTGCTTGCCGTGCGCCTCCCCACAGCACGGATCCGCGCCCACCCCCCAGCCACAGGTCACTCGCCCCAGAAGGAGGGCGACCACGAGGAGCAGGTAGGCCAGACGGGTCGCCACGGGGTGGCCACGGTACGGGGGGGCCGGAGGGGTAGGCAAGGAGGCGGCGCCCGGGGTGCCATCGACGGCCGAGGTTCGCCCCTGTGCGCCGCGGGACCGAGGCGACCCATGCAAGCGGCGCGACGCCGGCCAGGGTTCCGACCCGGAGGGTTGACTCCACATGGGTCGGAAGTGATAATCACTCTCAGCCATGAAGACCACCCGAGACCTTGAGACCCTCTTGCAGGAGTCGGAGATCGCGCCCACCGCCCAGCGGCGGGTGATTGCCCAGGCGATTCGCGACAACACCGGCCATCCGGATGCGGAGACGATCTACCACCTGGCGCGCCAGATCGACCCGCACCTGGGGATCGCCACGGTCTATCGGACCTTGAAGCTGTTCGCGGAGAAGGGGCTGGTGGATCGCCACGACTTCGGCGACGGCCGCGCCCGCTACGAGGTGGCGCCGGAGTCCCACCACGACCACCTGATCTGCGTGCGTTGCGGCACGGTGGTGGAGTTTGCGCGCGCGCAGATCGAGGCGCTGCAAGAGGAGGTGGCACGGGACGAGGGGTTCGACCTCCTCGACCACCGGATGGAGCTGTACGGCCTGTGCAGCGCGTGTCGCGGCACCCGGCCACGAATCCTCGACCCGCCGGCGACGGCGGCCGGCGCGCGGCTGGTGCGCAACCTCGCCCAGCTCGCCCCCGGGGAGGCGGGGCGGATCGTGCGGGTGGGGGCGGCGGAGAAGCTGCACCAGCGCCTGCTCTCCATGGGGTTGGTGGTGGGGGAGGTGATCCGCGTGGAGCGCATCGCCCCCCTCGGCGATCCGATCTCGATTCGGGTGAAGGGGACCTCCCTGGCCCTGCGCCACCCGGAGGCGGAGGCGATCGTCGTCGAGGTGGTCCCCACCGCGGGGGGTAGGCGGAAATGACCCTGCGCATCGCCTTTGCCGGCAATCCCAACGTGGGCAAGTCCGCCCTGGTGAACGCGATCGCCGGGACGCGGTTGCACGTGGGCAACTGGCCCGGGGTGACGGTGGAGAAGAAGGAGGCGACCTTCACCTTCGCCGGTGAAGAGGTCCGTCTCGTCGATTTGCCCGGCACCTACTCCTTGTCGTCGTACTCGATCGAGGAGCGGGTGACCCGCGACTACCTGTTGAACGAGCGGCCCGACGTGGTGATCGACGTGGTCGACGCCACCCACCTGGAGCGCAACCTCTTCCTCACCCTTCAGCTCCTGGAGCTTGGGATCCCCGTGGTTTTGGCGCTCAACATGTGGGACGAGGCGAAGGAGCGGGGGATCGAGATCGACACGGAGCTCCTCGCCAAGGTCCTCGAGGTGGCGGTGGCGGCCACGGTGGCGACCACCCGGGAGGGGGTGGGGGAGCTGCTGCCCACCGCGCGCCGCCTGGCCGCGGCGCGACCGGCGACGATCGCCGCCCACAACGCCGCGTGTCGCGACGCAAGTTTGGCGGAGGCGCGCCCGCATGTCGCCCGCTACGGTCCCCTGGTGGACCCGGAGGTGCGCCTCCTCGGCGAGGCGCTCCATCGCGACGCGGCCGCGCTGGTGGAGCGGGTCCCGTGCCGCTGGCTGGCGGTGAAGCTCCTTGAAGGCGACGTCGGGGCGCAGGCGCTTCTCGACGGCACAGGGGAGGGGCTGCGGAAGCAGATTGCGGAGCAGCGCCGCCGCATCCAGACCCTCGCCGGTGACGATCCAGCGACTGTGATCAGCGATGGCCGCTACGGGGTCGCCAAGGGGGTGGTGGCGGAGGTGATCCGCCAGCGCCCCATCGACCGGCGCGACCTGACCGAGCTGATCGATCGGGTGGTCCTCCACCGCTGGCTGGGGATCCCGATCTTCTTCGCCATGCTGTGGTTCGTCTTCCACACCACCTTCGACGGCGCCCAGCCCTTCGTGGACTTCATCAACCAAGTGATCACCGGCCCGGTGGAACGGTGGTTCCTCGTCGGCCTCACCGCGATCGGGGCACCGGGGTGGGTTGCCTCGCTGGTGAGCGAGGGGGTGATCGGCGGCGCCGGTTTCGTCCTCACCTTCGTGCCGATCCTCTTCTTCCTCTACCTCTTCATGGGAATCCTGGAGGGGAGCGGTTACATGGCGCGCGCCGCCTTCGTCATGGATCGCTTCTTCCACACCATCGGCCTGCACGGCAAGTCGTTCATCCCGATGATCCTCGGCTTCGGCTGCAACGTGCCGGCGGTGTACGCGACCCGTTCGCTCGACTCGTACCGCGATCGCGTCCTCACCTCGCTCCTCATCCCGTTGATGAGCTGTTCGGCGCGCCTGCCGGTGTATGCAGTCTTTGTCGCCGCCTTCTTTGTCGAGTGGCGGTCCACGGTGATCTTCTCCCTCTACCTTCTGGGGATCCTCCTGGCGGTAGGGATGGGGTTCCTCTTCAAGCGCTCCCTCTTTCGCGGCGAGGCGCCGGTCTTCGTGATGGAGTTGCCGCCGTACCGCTTTCCCACCTTCCGCTCCCTCATGCTCTACATCTGGGAGAAGCTGCAGAGCTTTGTGCGTAAGGCGGGGACCTACATCCTCGCCACCTCGGTGGTGATCTGGTTCTTCCTCAACCTGCCGTGGGGGGTCCAGAACCCGGGCGACTCGTACTTCGGCCGGGTGGCGGGGACGGTGGCGCCGCTCTTCGCGCCGGTAGGGTTTGGGACGTGGCAGGCGACCGGGGCGCTCCTCACCGGGGTGATTGCCAAGGAGGTGGTGGTCTCCACCATGGGCGAGATCTACACCCCGGAGCCGAAGGTGGCCGCCACCCCGCCGGCGGTGGCGGCAGAGATCGCCGAGATCGGCCGCGGCTTCGTGGCGGCGTGTGGCGACTCGGTGGTGGCGATCCTCGCCGGCCTGCGCCTCCTCCCGGCGCCGGCGCAGGCTCCGCCCCCCTCGGCCTTGGCGCAGCGGATGCGCGATACCTTCACCCCCCTCCGGGCGATCGCCTTCATGGTCTTCGTCCTCACCTACATCCCGTGTGTCGTCACCATGGCCGCCCTGGGCCAGGAGCTTGGCTGGCGGTGGAGCGCCTTCGCCGCCGCCTACCTCCTCAGCCTCGGCTGGGGCCTCGCCTTCCTCACCTATCAGGGGGGGCGGCTGCTCGGTTTTGCGTAGTCGTGTAGCCCCACCTCCCATCCAACTGCCATGCAAGCCATCTCGACGCGCGACGTGCTCTGGGCCGTGGTCCTTTTCGGTGGTGGGGCGGTAGTCCTGGGCCGCTACCTGGTGCGGGCGGTGCGCCGCGGCCGGTGCGCCGGGTGCGGGGTGGCGGAGTGTCCGTCGCGCGCTTCGAAGGGGGCGACTGCGTCATGCCAGCCTCCGCATTTTGCCCGCGGCGCGGGGCCGCCGCGCCCGACCGGCAAGGGGACCCCCCCCGTCCGCAAGGGTGAGCAGCGCGCCGAGCGGAGGCGTGGCCCCACCGCCCGCCAGTTCCATGGGGGGGTGGCGGCGGTCGCCTTCCCCCTCCTCCTCATCCTCCTCTTAAGCTCCATCGGTCTCCTCTTCCGCGACGCCTTGGCCCTCGACCGCCGCCCCCTGCCTGCCTGGTTGGCCCTGCCCCTGTACGGCGACGTGGCCGGCGCCGTGGTGGCGACCGCGCGCGGCGCGGCGGGTGAGGCGATGGCCACGGCGGAGGGGGTGATCGTGCGCACCGGCCAGGGCCCGTGGCGCGGCGTGGTGGCCACCGGCCTCCTCGGCACGGTCCACGACCTGGCGTGGCTTGGCGACGGCCACCTCGCCGCGGCCACCGACCGCGGCGTCTGGATCTCCGCCGGTGGCGAGCGCTGGGACTACCTCGCCGACGGGGGCGCAGGATTGCCGCCGCCCGCGACCCGCCTGCTCCAGAGCGACGGTGCGCTTTGGGTGCGGAGCGTGCTCGGGCCGCGCCGCTCCACCGATGGCGGGGTGTCGTGGCTCCCCGCCACCGGCGTGGAACCCGCGGGCCTCGCGGGGCCGCCGATGGTGGCGGACCTCTTGCCCGCGGGCGCCGAACGGGCGTGGCTTCGCGCGCGCGGCTGGCCCACTTGGGAGCGATTCACCATCGACCTGCACGGCGGCCACCTGTTCGGCGGCCGCTGGCGGTGGGGGGTCCTCTTCTCCTGGCTGCTCCTCGCCGGCCTGGCGATCAGCGGTCCGCTGGTGGCGCGGGCGCGGCGGCGTCACCTACAAGAACGGGCCGTGCGGCAGGCGGCGCCGGTTGTTGCCACGCCGGCCGTTACCCCCGCCGGGGACGCCCCCCGCCTCGATCGCGCCGCCGCGAACACGGCGCCCTGAACGACCCCCGCGGCGCCCCACGACTGGGGCGAGGTGCGCCTACCCACAGGGAATGATTCTCACTCAGATCCCGAAGGAGAGCCCGATGCTGCACTCGACCAGACCCTGCTTTTTCCTCCTCCTCGTCTCCCTCTTTCTCGGGGGTCCCGCCGCCAGCGGCCGTGCGGCCACGGTCGACGAGCTGGAGCAGCGCCTCGACGCCCTCGCCGCGGAGCTCGCCACGGCGCGCACCCCGGCCGCGCCCCGGGTGAGCCTCGGCGGCTACGGCGAGGTCCACTACAACAACTTGCGCGGCGAGCGCGATAACGGCGCGAGCGCGCCCGCGGACCAGATCGACCTCCACCGCTTCGTCCTGTTCGCCGGCTACCGGTTCAGCGACACCCTCTCGTTGCGCTCCGAGGTGGAGGTCGAGCACGCCCTCGCCGCGCCCGCGGATGACGACCCGGGCGAGGTGGCGATCGAGCAGGCGTACGTCGAGTGGGTGGGTAGAGCGTGGCTCGGGGTGCGCGGCGGCCTCCTGCTCGTACCCGCCGGGATCCTCAACGAGACCCACGAGCCGCCGACCTTCTTCGGGGTGGAGCGCAACCGGGTGGAGAGCCAGATCATTCCCACCACCTGGCGCGAGGCGGGGGTGCAGCTCTTCGGCGAGCTATCCTCGGCCGTCGCCTACCAAGTGGGGCTGCACAGTGGCCTTGCGCTCGCGCCGGGCAGCGACGCCCGCGGTGGCCTGCGTGGCTCGCGCCAGCAGGGGGCGGAGGCGACCGCGGAGCGCCTCGCCCTCTCCGCCACGGTGCGCGTCGCGCCGCGCGCCGGCTTGGGCGGCGGTCTCTCTTTCGTCTACCAAGACGACCTCACCCAAGGGGCGGGGGCTCCGGTCGCAGCGCTCCTTTCCGAGGCCCACCTCCAGTACCGGAGCGGCCCGTGGGAGGGGCGCGTTCTCTACGCCCGCTGGGACGTCGACGGCGCGGACGATTTTTTCGCCGACCGCGGTGGCCAGATCGCCGAGACCCAGCAGGGGGGATACGTGGAGGCGGCCTACCACCTTGCGCGCCTCCTGCCCGAGGGCCACGACCTCGCCCCGTTCGTGCGCTACGAGCGGTTCGACACCAACGCCACGGTGCCCGCGGGCGTGGCTCGCGACCCGAGTCGCGACGAGCGGGTCACCACCGCCGGCCTCAACTACTGGCCCACTCCGCAGGTGGTGGTGAAGGTGGACGTGCAGGAGCTCCACAACCAGGCCGGGAGCGGCGCCGACCGGTGGAACGTCGGGGTGGGGTGGTGGTTCTGATGCGCCCCAGGTCAAGGGGGATCGACGCGGGCCCGGCCCCCGTGGATTCCGCCCGCGGTGGTGATGCGGATCGGTGGCGCCCGGCGGGTGCACCACGCAGGGGGGTGCGAGCGGGTGCGCCGCCACGCCCGCGGTGGGCGTGGGGGACGATGCTGTTCGTGGCCCTCTTGTGGGCGCCTGCACCCGCGGCGGCCGAGCGGCTCTATCTCACCCCGGAGCAGGCGGTGGCGCGCTACTTCCCGCCGCCTGCCACCACCGCCCGCAAGGTGGCGTGGCTCACCCCGGCGCAGGTGGCGGAGATAAGCCGCCGTGGCGGCGAGCCACCGCGCGCGGTGGTCCCCTATGTCGAGGCGCGCCAGGCCGGGAAGCTGCTTGGCTACTGCTTCGTCGATGACGTCCTCGGCCGCAGCGAGCCGATCACCTATCTGGTAGCCCTCACCCCGCAAGCCGCGGTGGCCGGCGTCGAGCTGCTCTGCTTTCGCGAGAGCCACGGCTACGAGGTGGAGCGCCAGGGGTGGCGTGACCAGTTCCGTGGCCACCGCCTCACCCCCGAGCTCGACCTCGGCCACGCCATCGACTCCATCTCCGGCGCCACCCTCTCCGCCCGGGCGCTGACCCGCGGCGTGCGGCGCATCCTCGCCACTGCCGAGGTGGCCCTCACCGCGAGGTCCACGCCGTAACCCGGGGCGGCGCTCGCGAAGGTTGGCTTTCCGCCCCTTCGCCCCGGTGTTAGCTTCGGCCGAGGAGTCCACCTCGATCCGTCCACCCCTTTAGGAGGAAGACCCAGATGCCTCTCGTCCCCATGCGTGTCTTGCTGGACCACGCCGCCGAGAACAACTACGGCGTGGGCGCCTTCAACGTGAACAACATGGAGCAGATCCAGGCGATCATGATGGCTGCCCGCGAGACCGACTCGCCGGTGATCGTCCAGGCATCGCGCGGCGCGCGCTCGTACACCGACGATGCCTACCTGCGCCACCTGATGCTGGCGGCGGTGGAGCTCAACCCGGAGATCCCGATCGTCATGCACCAAGACCACGGCAACTCGCCCGCCACCTGCTTCTCAGCGATCCAGCAGGGGTTCACCTCGGTGATGATGGATGGCCCCCTGCGGGCGGACGGCAAGACGCCGTCGTCGTACGAGTACAACGTCGAGGTGACCCGCAAGGTGGTCGAGGTCGCCCACACCCTCGGGGTCACCGTGGAGGCGGAGATCGGGTGCCTCGGCGGCATCGAGGACGGCCAGGGTGCCGGCCTCACCGGCAAGGAGGCCCTCGCCCACCTCACCGATCCGGTCCAGGCGGCGCAGTTCGTCGCCGACACCGGCTGTGACGCCCTGGCGGTGGCGATCGGGACGAGCCACGGTGCCTACAAGTTCACCAAGAAGCCGACCGGCGACGTCCTGCGCATGGACGTGATCCAGGAGATCCACAAGCGGTTGCCCAACACCCACATGGTGATGCACGGCTCGTCGTCGGTTCCCAAGCATCTGGTGGACCTCATCAACGAGTACGGCGG
>MNYW01000117.1 GCA_001873295.1 Nitrospirae bacterium CG2_30_70_394
CGACGATCGCCGCCGGCTTGAAGGTGGCGGCGTAGGCGAGGGCGTCGGCGAGGATGAGGCGGCCCTCCGCGTCGGTGTTGAGGATCTCGATGGTCTTGCCGTTGTAGGCGGTGACGATGTCGCCCGGCTTCTGCGCGGCGGCGTCGGGGAGGTTCTCGGACGATGGCACGAAGCCGAGAACCCGCTGGCGCGGCTTTAGCTCCGGCAGGATGGAGAAGAGGCCGAGGACCGCGGCGCCGCCGCACATGTCGTACTTCATCTCGTCCATCTTTTTGCCCGGCTTCAGGGAAATGCCGCCGGAGTCGAAGGTCAGCCCCTTGCCCACCACCGCCACTGTCTCCCGCGCCCCCTTCGGGGCGTACTCGAGGCAGATGAGCTTCGCCTCCTGGGCCGAGCCACGCGCGACGCCGAGCAGGGCGTTCATCCCCAGCCTCTGCATCTGCGCCTCACCGAGGACCCGCACCTTCACCCCACCCTTCGCCAACCGCTTCGCCTGGCTGGCGAGGTGGGTGGGGGTGCAGACGTTGCCCGGGCGGTTGGCGAGGTCGCGGGCGAGGCAGGCGCCGCGCGCCAGCAGGCCGCCAAAGGCGAGCCCCTCTTGGGCGCAGTCGAGGCGCTCGTCCGGGACGTGCAGGCACAGCTCGGTGACCGGCGTGTAATCCGGATCCGGCTCGCTCTTGTATTCCTGGAAGCGATAACCGGCGAGGAGCGCCCCCTCGGCCACGGCGCGACCCGGGTCCTCCGCGTTCTCCGCGCCAACACCCATGCACAGGTCACAAGCGGTGGCGCCGAGCTGTTCGAGCTGCTTCACCAGCCGGCCAGCGCCTTGGCGCAACCACTCGTCAGTCACCTCCGCGCGGGGGCCCATCCCCACCAGAACCACCGGCACCGTCGCCTTACCCGCGGCCATCGCCACGGTCGCCACCCTCCCCTTCTTGCCGGTGAAGCCCGCCGCCTTGGCGAGCTGCGGCAGGTTGTCGAAAGCGGGGAGGAGCGGGTGGGTGGCCGTTTCGCCCTCGGCGACAAAGAGGACGAGGGCGCGCCCCTTGCGCGCCTTCACGGGGTCGGTGGTGGCAGTGAGCTTCATGGGCAGCATTCCTCATGGAGTCGCGGATTCTGGGCGCAGCGCCACGATGGGCACCGGCGCAAGGTAGCGATGGGCCGCATCGATTGGCAACGCGCGCCGGTCCACGGTGGGAGGGTTGCTGGCCGTCCGCCGCGCCTACGGCCGCACCGCCTCGATCGACTTCACCACCTCGAGGCAGTGGTGGGTGAGCCGCGCGATGCGAAAGCTGCCGCCGCCACGTTCGCCACCGTGTCGCGGTTGAGCTCGGTGGGGACCCGCACCAGGTGGCGGGCGACAAGGTTCATGGTGAAGAGCAGCGGCCACACCAAGAGCAGGCGGGTCTGGGACGGAGCAGAAGGTTCAGACCGCGAGCGCCGTGTCGAAGGCGCCGTCTCCAAACGGCAGGGCGGTGAGGTCCGCCTCGAGCAGGGTGATCGTGCCCGGATAGCACGCCGCCCGCGGCCGGGCGCGCGCCAGCATCGCCGGGGCGATGTCGACACCTGTGATCGCGTGGCCCGGCGGCAGCAACGCAATGTCGGCGCCGGTCCCCACCGGCCCGAACAGGGTGCGGCCGGCGATCTGCTCGAACACTAGCGCTTCGCCTCCGCCCAGCGCCGCTCCTAGCCCAGGGTGATCAGGTCGTAGAGGCGTGGCTGGCGATCCCAGGCGCGGACCACGGCGGCGCGGTCCACGGTGGCCCTTACCCCTGTACCCCACCCAGGCGCCGGTCGAGATGGTGAAAGTAGAGGGCGGGCGAGCCCCACGACCGCACCGATCGCGGCCACGATCGCGCCCCCGCAACCGCCCGGCCGCCATGCCACCCGCCATCCCTGCGACCATCCCCGCCCAGCCACCAGGAACCATCCCCTCGAACATCCCAGCGATCGGCGTCAGGAAGAAGGCACCCGCCATCGCCACCCCCCCGCCAAGGGGCGCCACGACGCCCCCGGCGAGCGCCGCGACGACGCCGAGACCGGTGACGAGCGCGATGTCGAGGAGGCGGAGCATCACCCATGGATGCGAAACAGGGCGCACGCCGCATCGTCACGGTTGGCCGGCGAGAGGGCGAAGCCCTTCGCTCCCGCGTCCTGCCTCGCCCCGGCGACGGGAATGGGAGCCATGGGAAAACGCCGGGGGGTGTGGCCACGAAGGTGCAACGGAGTTCCAACCCTTCCTCGCGCCGCGCGTGGTCCCACCTGCACCGCGAGCACGGTTCGCCAGTGGGCAGCGGTCCATCGGATAATCCGCGCCCTCCCCCTTGCGCACCTCCCCCCGCCCCTGGAGATCTTGATGGAGTCCGTGATCGCCCTGCTTGCCCTCACCGCGCTGGAGATCGTGTTGGGCATCGACAACATCGTCTTCATCGCCATCGTCACCAGCCGGCTGCCCGCCGCCCTGGCGCCGCGGGCGCGGCGTCTGGGGCTGGAGCTGGCCATGGGGACGCGCATCCTGCTGCTCCTCACCCTGTCGGCGATGCTGCGTCTCACCACCCCCCTGTTTCACCTCTCTGCCCTCGGTCTGCCCGCCACGTGGCTGTCCGAGGCGGCGGAGGCGGTGACCGGCAAGGACCTGATCTTGCTCACCGGCGGCCTGTTCCTGATCTGGAAGAGCGTCACCGAGATCCACGAGCGCATCGAAGGCGAGACGCCCACCCGCCCACCGAGCCCGCCGCCAACCTTCGCCGCCGCGCTGGCCACCATCGCGGTGATGGACATGGTCTTTTCCCTCGACTCGGTGATCACCGCGGTGGGGATGGTGCGCACCGACGGAGCGAGCTACTGGCGCGGCATCGCAGTGATGGTCACCGCCATCGTCCTGGCCGTGGGCGTGATGATGGTCTTCGCCGAGCCGGTGAGCCGCTTCGTCGAGACCCACCCCACCCTGAAGATGCTCGCCCTCTCCTTCTTGCTGTTGATCGGCGTGATGCTGCTGGCCGAGGGGGCCGGCACCCACATCGACAAGGGGTACATCTACTTCGCCATGGCCTTCGCCCTGGCGGTCGAGGCCTTGAACCTGCGCGTCCGGCCGTCCCACCCCCACCCGCGATAGGCGCCCACCCACCCACAACCCGGCCCCACGCGAAGGCGCGGCGGCGTCACGAGTAGCCTGGGGTCAGGTCTTTACTTTATGACCTCCAATACCGGCCTCGGATACGCCACGCTGGAGGCCAAAGTGAAGACCTGACCCCAATCCGCGAAGGGGCGAATCGGGGAGGGTGCGGGGCTGGAAGGCGGGTCTCGCGCGGAGGCGCGGAGGCGCGGGGGGGCGGAGGGGGCACGTAGGAAGCGAGCCGCGGGTTGGCGTCGCCGCGGCACGGGGGGGCTGGGTGCGCGCCCGGAAGGCGGGGGCACGCGGAGGCGCGAGGGCGCGGCGGGCTGGCGACCGATCTCCTTAGCCGCGGCGCGCACCCGCCGCCGCGCCCCCTTGGCCGAGGCTCCAGACCAGCACCCCGGCCGCGGTCGCGGTCAGCAGGGCGGCGGCAAAGAAGGCGGCGGCCGGGGAGAGGTTCTGCCAGAGGAAGCCGAAGGCCAGGCCGCCGGGCAGGGCCGCGACCCCCGCCGCCAGGTGGTAGATGCCGTAGGCGGTGGCCCGCTCGGAAGGCGGGGCGAGGTCGCCGACCACCGCGCGCTCCGCCCCCTCGGTGGCGGCGAGACAGGCGGCGTAGAGGAGGAAGAGGAGCCAGACGACCATTGCGCCCCCGCCCGCCAAAGCCAGGGTGATGAACAGGACCACCCGGCTCCCCCACCCCGCCGCCACCACCCACCTCCGGCCGAAGCGGTCCGAGAGGCTCCCGGCGGGGATCGCCACCGCCGCCTTCACCGCGTGCGCCGCCGCCCACAAGAGGGGCACCACCGCCAGGGCCATCCCGCGGTCGCGCGCCCACAGGACGAGGAAGGCCTCGGAGGGGGTGGCGAGGGCGAGAGTCGCCGCGGCCACGATCACGCCGCGCAGGCCGCGGTCGAGACCGCGCCAACGCAGCCCCACCGCCGCGGTCGCCGGGGGTGCGCCGGCCGCGCGCGCCGCCTTCGCCACTACCGCCACAGCCACCACGCCGGGGACCACGGAGAGGAGAAAGATCGAGCGCATCCCCACCCCCGCCGCCAGCAACGCCGCGCCAATCAGCGGCCCCGCCACCGCCCCCGTGTGGTCCAATGCCCGGTGGAAGCCGAAGGCACGGCCGCGCAACGACGCCTCGGTCGCCCCGGCGATCAGTGCGTCGCGCGGGCTGGTGCGCACCCCCTTCCCCACCCGGTCGAGGAAACGCAACCCCAGGACCCACCCCCAGGTCGAGGCGAGGCCAATGGAGGGGCGGACCAGGTTGGAGAGGACGTAGCCCCCGACCACCAGCGGCCCGTGGCCCCCGGTGCGATCCGCCACCCGTCCCGAGACCCCCTTGAGGAGGGAGGCGGCCGCCTCCGCGACCCCCTCCACCAGCCCCACCGCCACCGCCCCCGCCCCCAGGGTCTGGATGAGAAACAGCGGCAAAAGCGGCGCGATCATCTCGCTCGCCGTGTCGTTGAGGAGCGACACCAGGCCAAAGAGGAGGACCGGCCGCGGCAGGGAGAAGAACGGTGTCGCCACGCCGGCGACGATGGCCGCACCCACCCGTTTCCTCAAGGCGCGGCCAGGCGCACGGCGTGGCCCGCGATCCCACCGGGCGCCGCGTGGTGCGGACGACGTTTTGTACAGGGGGCCGCAAATGAACGCGAATCGGCGCGAATCGGGGAGGGAAGGAGATGCAAAACGCGCTGGAGAACGTAGAAAGGGGTGGGTATCGCGGGCCAACGGCCGACCACCGTGTCAGCCTGGAAGGCGGGTCTCGCGCAGAGACGCGGAGGCGCGGAGGGGCTCCCGGCCCACCCGGGAGACGCTCGCGCCACAGCGCGAAGGGGGAGGCGGCTCCGCGGCGCGGGCGGCGCGCGGCACGGGTGTCCACCGGGTCGGCCGGACGATTCGCGTCACGCGGAGGCGCCACAGCGCGAAGGGCGGCGGCTCCGCGGCGCGGGCGGCGCGCGGCGCGGGGGAGGCTGGAAGGCAAAAGACGCGCGGGCTCGCCGGGCCGGGGGTGACGGTGGGCGATATCCTTGCCTTACCGGGGGCATGGTGGGCCGTCCGGGCCGTACGGAGCGTGACTCATGGGCAGCGGCAGACTCATTCCCCTCGCCCTTTTTCTCACCGCGACCCCC
This sequence comes from Nitrospirae bacterium CG2_30_70_394, assembly GCA_001873295.1. Lineage (GTDB taxonomy): Bacteria > CG2-30-53-67 > CG2-30-53-67 > CG2-30-70-394 > CG2-30-70-394 > CG2-30-70-394. The sequence goes on from MNYW01000117.1 coordinate 5,254, forward strand.
GCGTGGGGGGGGATCACCCCCGCGGGCGAGGCGATCGTCGGGGAGGTCTTGCAGCAGGAGATCACCGTCGCGCCGGCGCGCATCGCCCGCCGCCTCGAGCCACCGCCCGCGTGGACCCCCGCCGCGGTGGTACGACCCGAGCCGCTGGCGCCGCCCTTCCCCGGTGTGGAGCGCCCGCCGGCGGCCGCCAGCGCCCACACCGATTCGGCGACGGAGTAGCGGCGCGCGGTGGTAGCGGCGGTGCGCCCATCGGCGATGCGACCGCGCCCTTGTTGGTCCGCAAGGCGGGGCGCACGCGCGGCCTGGCCGACGCAGAGGGTCGCGGCGGGGGGTGCGACCGGCAACCCTTGGCGGCCGGCGGTGCGGTGGCCAGCGCTGGGGCGGGGATGGGATAACTACCCCCTCGATGGCTACCCCGGTCCACCTTGGTGATTGGCCCCCGCTGGTGATCTCCACCGCCGGCCACATCGACCACGGCAAGACCGCCCTGGTCCGTGCGCTGACCTCCATCGACACCGACCGGTTGCCCGAGGAGCGGCGGCGGGGGATCACCATCGAGCTCGGCTTCGCCCACCTCACCCTGCCGTCAGGGCGCACCGCGGCGGTGGTGGATGTCCCCGGCCACGAGCGGTTTGTCCGCCACATGGTGGCCGGTGCCCAGGGTGTCGACCTGGTCCTCTTGGTGGTGGCGGCGGACGACGGGGTGATGGAGCAGACGCGCGAACACCTGGAGGTGTGCGACCTCCTCGGTTGTGGCGCCGGGGTGGTGGCGATCACCAAGGCGGACCTGGCAGAGGCGACGTGGCTCGACCTGGTGGAGCAGGAGGTGCGCGACCTCGTCGCCCCCACCTTCCTCGCCACCGCCCCGATCGTCCGCTGCTCCGCCGCCACCAACACCGGCCTCGACGACTTGCGCGCCGCCCTCGACCGGGTGGCGGCGACGATCGCCGGGCGCGCCGCCGATCGCCCCTTGCGCCTGGGGGTGGACCGCTGTTTCACCCTTCACGGCTTCGGCACCGTGGCCACCGGCACCCTCCTCGATGGCAGCCTCGCGGTCGGCGACCGGCTGGTCTGCCTACCCGCCGGGGTCGAGGCGCGGGTGCGCGGCCTCGAGCGCCACAACCAGCCGGTGGCGCGCCTGGCGGCGGGGGCGCGCGCGGCCGTGAACCTGGCGGGGGTGGCGCCCAGCCAGATCGGGCGCGGGAGCTGGCTCTGCCACCCGGATACCTACGCGCCCGAGCGACTGCTCACGGTGGAGGTGACCACCCTGGCGCGTACCGCCCCGCCCCTCACCGGCCGGCTGGGACTACGCCTCCACCTGAGCGCCGCCGCGGTCGGTGGTCGCGTCCGGCCCCTGGCGGGGCGGGAGATCGCCCCGGGCGCCACGGCCATCGCCCAACTCACCCTGGCCAGCGGCGTGGTCGCCCTGCCCGGTGACCGCTTCGTTCTCCGCACCCCGTCCCCCGCCGCCACCGTCGGCGGCGGCCGCATCCTGGCGATCGGCCCCCCCCGACTGCGGCCCAAAGGCGGCGCGACCGTGGCGGCGATCCAGCCGCTGACCAGCACCGACCCGGACGACCGCCTCGCCTGCTGCCTTGCCCTCGCCGACCGCCACGGCATCGCCGCCGGCCGCCTCCCCTACACCACCGGCCTCGCCCCCGGCGCCGCGGCGGCCGCGGCGGAACGGCTGGTGGCGGCCGGCCGAGCAGCGCGGGGGAGCGCGGTCTATTTCGCCGCCGCCCTCCTCCCGCCACTGGCCATCGACCTCGTAACCTACCTCGCCCGCCGGCACGCGGAGCGGCCGTTTGAGGGGGTGGTCTCCCTCCCCGAACTCCTCCACGCCCTCCACCTGCCGCACGCCGCCCTCGTCGAAGCGGTGGTGGCGACCACCGTGGAGGTGGTGATCGAGGGCTCCGGCGCCCGCTTGGCGAGCCACCGGGTACGCATCGACGGGAGCCAAGCCGCCCTGCGCGACCGCCTCCTCGCCCTGCTCGGAGTAACCCCCTTCGCCCCGCCCACCGCCAGCGAGGCAGCCACTGTGCTGGGCGTGGCCATGGCCGAGCTGGAGCCCCTTCTCGCCCACCTCGGCCGCACCGGGGAGGTCATGCGCATCGGAGCCGACCGGTACTACCTGCCGGCGGCAATCGTGGAGGTCGAGCGGCAGGTGCGCACCCACCTCGCCGGCCACCCCTCCCTCACCGTGGCCGAGTTCAAGGCCCTCTTCGCCCTCACCCGCCGGCACGCGATCCCCCTCCTCGAACACCTCGACCGCACCGGGATCACGCGCCGCGACGGGGAGGTGAGAAGGGCGGTCGAGAGGCGGGGGTAGAAGCGACGCGTATGTTGGGGTCAGGCCTTTACTTTATACTCCCGGTCCAACACCGGCCTCGGATGGGTCACGTCGGAGTAAAAAGTAAAGACCTGACCCCAAGTGGGTGTCGCAGGCGAACGACCGACCACCATCCCGGCCTGGAAGGCGGGTCTCGCGCTTGAGACGCGGAGACGCGGGGGGGGAGCCGCGGGGGGGGCGTCGCCGGTGGTGCGGCCGACCTCCGCGCACACCGGGTAGGCGGGGCGAAGGCGCGAAAGGGGGCCGCGCCGGTCGGCCACGGGCCGCGCCACCTACTCCACCCGCTCCACGAGGGGGAGCTCGGCGGCGGTGAAGTCTTCCCGGGTGGAGGCGAGCATGAGCAAGACGGCCTCGTCCGCGTCGGAGACGTCGGTGTGGGCAGCGGCGCGGGCGCGGACCCGGCTTTGCAGGAGCGCGAGGGGCGCGTCGCAGTGGAGGATGCGCAGGGGAACACCGAGCTCGGCGGCGAGGGTTGCCACCGGCGCGCGGTACGCCTGGCGCAGGTAGGTGGCGTCGAGGATCGCGGTGTATCCCGCCGCCACCACCGCCCGGGCGTGGCGCAGCAGGGTCTGGTAGGTGAGCGCCCCAAGGGGGTCGCCGTAGAGATCCAGCGCGGGGTCGGCGGCGTGCAGCCGCTTGCGCTCCACGTCGGAACGGATGCGCACCCCACCCTCCGTGCAGGCACGCGCCAAGGCGACGGTGGACTTGCCGCTTCCGGGCAGCCCGACGGTCAGGGTGAGGGCACCAGGGTGCGGTGCCAGGGTCTCCGCGGCGAGGGCGAGGTAGCGGTCGCGCCGCCGCTTCAGGCCGGCGCGCTCGCCGTCCGGGACCCCGGGCGCGCTGGCGGTGAGGTGGGCGATCTTCGCGCGCACATGGGCGCGGTAGGCGACAAAGAGGGGGAAGGCGGGCAGTCCGGCGTAGTCGCCGGTCACCTCCAAATACCGGTTCAGCACCCGCCACGCCGCCGGGATGAGCCCCCGCTCGGTGAGGTCCATGAACAAAAAGGCGAGGTCGGCGAGGGTGTCGATGGTGCGGAAGTCATCGTTGAACTCGATGCAGTCGAACGGCAGTGGCCGCCCCTCCCAAAGGCAGATGTTCGCCAGGTGCAAATCGCCGTGACACTCGCGCACCCAACCGGCGGCGGCGCGCCGATCGAGGAGCGGCCCCTGCGCCGCGAGGTGGCGGTCGAAGGCGGCGCGCAGGGCGCCGGTGGCAGGGGAGCCAGGCAGGGTCGCGAAGTTGCCGTCGATCGCCCCGGCTAGGCGCGCCGGGTAGGAGCGGGCCATCGCCTCCGACGCAGCCGCCGCCTTGGCGTGCAAGGCGGCGACGTTGTCGGCAAGCGGGTCGAGCACCGCCTCCGCGAGCCCCCCCGCGCGCGCTGCCACCCGGTCGAGCTGCAGCTCCGGGTCGAACTGGCGCATCTTAACCGCCCACTCCACCGCCTCCCCCGCGGCGCCGATCCGCCACCCCGCCGTGGTCTGCACGAGCGGCACCACGTCGAGATAGAGCGCCGCCGCCGCTCGCTGGTTGAGCCGCACCTCCGCCGCGCACGCCCGCCGCCGCTTCTCCAAAGTGGTGAAGTCGACAAAGCCGTAGTCCACCGGCTTTTTCAGCTTGTAGGCGTACTCACCGGTGAGGGCGACGACCGACAGGTGGGTGTGGACCACCTGCACCGCCGCCACCGGGTGGGGATAGGTGGCCGGATCGGTGAGGGCATCGAGCCACGGCAGGGCGTCGTCCATGGAGTTCTCGCGGAAGGTGGGGGGCGGGCGAGCAGCCGCCCATGGTCCCCCACCCGCGCGGGCGCTGCCAAGGCGCCGGAGTGGCCACGGCAAGTAGCCTGGGGTCAGGTCTTTACTTTATACCCCCGGTCCAACATCGGCCTCGGATGCGCCACGTTGGAGTACAACGTAAAGACCTGACCCCACTCCGATCCCAGAGGGGGGTGTGGCTGGCAGGCGGCGCGGCGGGGCACAACAACGAATCAGACGCCGCCCGGAAGGGGCAGGCAGTTGCCCTGCACGACGGCAACCCGCCGCGAGGAGCCACTTCGCCACTTCACCATGGGAAGAGCCCTCTGCGCCTCCGACTCTCTGCGCGCGACCCGCCTTCCAGGCGGCACCCTTCCCGTTCGATTCGCCGCAACACCCCGCCCGCGCCGCGGGCGATCGATCCAATCCGACCGCGCCTAGGCCGGGTGGCCACGCCACCCCAACCCCAACGCGCCGAGGGCGAGGAGCGGTGGTGCGACCATCGCCAGGACGGCGGGGTGGAGGCGGCCGGCGAGGTGGCGGGCGGCGAGGGAGGCGATGCCGGGGGCGGCGAAGAGGCGGGCCAGCCGCGCCGGACCCCGCGGCTGGTAGAGGGCGTTGGCGAGCCAGCGACCGCCGGCGAGCTCCAGGCCGAGGCGCGAGCGGGCAAAGCGGCCGGCCGCGCCGCGAAAGGACCAGTCGCCGCTCGTTGCGACGCGCGCCACCTCCGCCGCCACCAGACCGCCGTGGGCGAGGGCCTGGGCGATCCCCTCGCCGAACAGCGGGTCGATCCCCGCCGCCTCGCCGGCGAGCAAGAGGCGCGGCCTAGCCACCGCCACGCCACGCGCCAGCTCGCGCTCGTGAAAGCCGCCGAGCACACAGGCGTCGAGGTCGACCCCGCGCGCGGCGAGGGCGTCGCGAAAGAGGGGCTTGAGGTTACCGCGCCGGGAGCCTTCATCACCGCGGTCGTAAAGGCCGCGATGGCACCCGACGCCGGTGGGGAGCGGGCTCGGGAAGTCCCAAAGGTAACCGTGCAGCCCCGCCGCCATCGGGGTGAAGTCGAGAGAGAGGGTGGCAACGTCTTCGGGAGGGCCATCCGTCTCCACGTAGAGGAGGCGGGCGCGGTGGGTGGACGGTGGCCAGGCGAGGAGCTTGCGCACGGTGGAGGAACCGCCATCCGCCGCCACCAGGCAGCGGGCGGTATAGGTTCCACGAGCGGTGGCCACGCGCACCCCCGCCTCACCCACGACCACGCCAGTCACCACCTCGCCGTCATGGAGGGTGGCGCCCGCGGCCACGGCCTCGCGGGCGAGCCAGTGGTCGAAGGCCCCCCGCGCCACGGTCACTGCCAGCCCCTCCGCCTCCACCGCCCAGCGCTGCGCGCCGAGGCTGACCTCCACCCGGTGAATGGGCAGCGCCGGGACCCCAAGGGTGAGACCAAGCCCACCCAGCACCGCCAACCCCTTGCCAGTCACCCCACCGGCGCACGGCTTGGGGCGGGGCAGGGTCGCCCGCTCGAGCAGGAGGGTGCGACGCGCCAGGGTTGGGGCGAGGCGCGCTAGGTGCAGGGCCACTGACGCCCCGGCCGGCCCTGCCCCCACGACGATCACCTCAAAGTCGGGCTCCACGGCGCGATCGTCGCACCGTCCCGGCGGTCAGACCACGCCGGTTGTTTCGCCACGGAATCTTCGGAAGGGGGTGAAATCGAGCGGCGTGGGGGGGGTTGTCGGTGGTGCTTCCAGGGAGGAAGGGGGCGGGGCTCTCTTCCGGCGGAGGTCCGCAGTTCACGCCCTTGCGTACCCTTCCGTGGATTCCGTGGGCGATTCCCCGGTCAGGCAACCACCGGCTCGCCGGCGGGTGCGACTACGCTACCATCGCGCCGCTTCGCACTCCGCCGGGGTGGCGAAATCGGTAGACGCAAGGGACTTAAAATCCCTCGGCCGTCCGGCCATGCGGGTTCGACCCCCGCCCCCGGCACCAGGGCGTGCGGCGGGCCAGGTGGCGTGGCCGCGGCGACCTTTGCCGCCACGGCCACGCCTTGCACTAGGAAGCTACCGGAGCCGCGCCCGGTGGACTGCAGAGGAGGTCCGCTATCCCAGGATCGGCCCTGTCTCCCCACCCCACACGATCGCCAGCGCCCGCCAGACTCCTGGCGCCAGACCGGCCTCACTCCCCGTCGTCGCCGATCGCCTCGGCGGGGCACTCGGCCATGGCCTCGCCACACAGGGCGATCTCCGCGCTGGTGGTCGGCTGCTTGAGCACGTACGAGTGCTCGCCGGCGTCGTCGCGGCCGAAGAAGGCCGGGGCGATCTCGCGGCAGCTATCGCAGTCGATGCACTCGCTGTCGACGTAGAAGCGGCCGGTGACGTTTTGGGAATGTCGTTCTGCTACGGATGCCATGGGGTTCTCCTGTCCGCGGGACCCTGGGAGAAAGGGAGTCGAGCCGGCGTGGGGTCCATTGCACGCCGTGGGCGAGGCTAAGCAACGGGCGTGCCAGCCATGCCGATCCTCCCCCCACCGGAGGCGACCCCCCTTCGCCAAGCCCCTGGGCGCGCGTTGCGTCGGGTCACCGCGACCGCCGCCACGACCGCGGCCGCCCCTTGCCCTATAAGGAATCGCCCCGTTATTCGGGGCGATTGCGGCGCGCCGAGGGGCGCGGGAACGGCGGGGGCGGCGCGCCAACCCCCGAGGGCGAGCGGCTGCGCACCTGGCTGCCAGGGGTGGCAGGAAAATACCTCCACGTGCGTCGGGTTTCTCCTGCACCCCGCGGGGAAGGGGAACGGGGAGAGCCCGCAACCGCCCTCGCCAAACCCCGCTGTGGCCACAAAACCCGCGCCCATGGCGCACCGCCGCGAGTGTGGCACAGCCATTGCTCTGCCTGCCCCACCTCTCTTCCCACCCACCCCGCCCCGCACCGGGGCGGCCACCAAGGATTGTCGCCGTGCGCCCAGCCTCTCCCTACCCCCGGACCTGCCTCTTGGCCCTCGCCGTCGCCGTCGCCGCCGCCTGCGTCGGTTCTGGCTCTGGCTCCAACCCGAACAACCAGCCCCCGGAGTTCTCCGCGACGGGCCTGACCCTGTCAGCATCGGTGTTGATGCCCGAGGGGTCGGTGACCGTGTCGAGCCAGGCCACCGACCCGGATGGCGACCCGCTGACCTACACCTGGGCCGAGGCGACGGGGGGCGGCACCTTCGAGGCGGCTGCAACCGGTGACGCGTGCACCTGGCACGCACCGAGCGCCGAGGGGGTGTACGAGGTCCGGGTGACCGCCCGCGACCCCGCCGGCCATACGGCGGTCCTCGCCAGCACGGTCGAGGTAACCACCACCCTCCACGTCCCCTCGGAGAGCTATCCGACAATCCAGTCGGCCCTCGACGCGGCGCAGACCGGGATGACCGTGGCGGTCGCGGCCGGCATCTACACCGAGGACCTGACCGTGAAGGAGGCGGTCCACCTGCAGGGCGCGGGCGCCGCCACCACCGTGGTCCACGGCACCGGTACCGATGCGGTCCTCGCCCCGGAGTTCTCCAGCGCCGCCGGGATCATCGTCGAGGGGCTCACCCTCGAGGGCGGCTCGACCGGCGTCGACGTCTCCGCCGCCGCCGACTTCACCCTCCGCGACTGCGTGGTGCGCGACAACAGCACCAGCGGCATCGCGCTCTTCTCCGCCCCCGCCCGCATCGAGAACTGCCGGATCACCGGCAACTCGGGCAACGGCATCGAGATCCGCTCCTCCGCAGCGACGGTGCAGGGGTGCGTCATCGCCGACAACGCCGGCTATGGCGTAGAGATCACCACCTCCGGCGCCACCCTCCGCTTCACCACCATCGCCGACAACGTCGGCGCGGGGATCCGCATCTACCAGTCGAACGCCACCCTCCGCGACTCGATCGTCGCCGCCAACGACCTCCTCAACTTCAACGCGGTCACTCTGCTCGGCGCCTCCGGCGTGTCGATCGCCAATGCCCAGCCCCTCCTGAGCCATCTGCTTCTCTTCCACAACCAGCTCAACATCGACGCCACCCAGGTGAATGGCGACGCGGTGGTGGTGGACGGGAGCTACGTCACCGGCGACGGCGGAGAGCTCTCCGGCAACGGTGACCCGCTCCTGGCGGACGACGGGAGCTACACCCTCGGCGCCTCCTCCCCGGCCCTCACCCTCGCCACCGGTGGCGGCGAGCTCGGCGCCTATGGCGGCGGCTTTGCCCCACCGCTGGCCCCCTAACCCCACAACGATCGATTCATGCGTCTGCCCATCGAGCTCGCGATCCTCGCCGCCACGGCGATGCTCCTCGTCTTCATCGGCGGCCTGGGGAGCTATTACCGCCGGGTGATCGCCCAGTACCGGGTGGGGTCGGTCGCCACCAACGACCTCGACCGGCGGCAGGAGCTGATCAACTGGCTATTCATCGGCGTCCTCCTCGCCTTGGCGATGGCGATCACCCTCTTGCTGACCTGGGAGTACCTCGCCATCGACCGCTGGCCGCACCTCTCCCTCGACGTGCTCCTTGGCCTCATCCCCAACCCCGCCCACCTGCGGCCGCTGCTCCCCGACCGGGGGCTGGGCGAGTGGCTCGGCTACCTCGGCTCCGCCCTCATGGGGATCGCCCTTCTCTACCGGACCGGGTGGGTCCACTGGCTCCTGCGCTCGCGCATCTCGCGCAAGCTGTGGCTCGACTTTCACATCTTCTGCGGCGTTCTCGGGCCGATCCTCATCACCTTTCACTCCACCTTCCGCCTCGGCGGTCTGGTGGCGATCTCCTACTGGGCGATGGCCCTGGTCTTCCTCTCCGGGTTGGTCGGCCGCTACATCTACGTCCAGATCCCGCGCGGTCTCGCCGGCCAACTCCTCGCCCGCGAGGAGCTGGAGCGGCGCATCCAGACGCTGACTCGTGACCTCGCCGGCGCCATCGACGAACGGGCCATCGCGGCGCTGCTGAAGCTCCAAGAGGTCGAGCTCGCCGAGGCGGGTTGGTGGCGCACGATCATCGCCCTCGTCGCCGCCGATCTGCGCGGCTGGTACCACCAGCAGGTCGTCGCGCTGGAGCTTCGCCACCGCCTCAACCGCGACCAACGTCGCACCCTCCTCGCCTGCTACCGCGAACGACGCCTGCTCCTCCGGCGCAGCCGCAACCTCGTCCAGAGCCAGCGGCTGCTCGCCGGCTGGAGCCGCCTCCACCACCCGATGGCGGCGATCATGGTCTCCTTCGCCGTCCTCCACGTGGTGGTGGCCCTCCTCTTTCAGGTGGAGAACTGAGTGCGGCGGTGGCCCTCCCTTCCCCTCCTCGCCACCCTGCTCCTCGTCGCCACCGGCGCAACGGCGGCGGCGGTGGAGGAGCCGCCCGCGGCGCGGCGGATCGTGGCGACGCCCCCGGCGACGGTGGTCACCACCCCGGTCATCGAGCAGCAGGCGGATCCCAGCCAGACCGACAAGGCGAACCGCGTCCTCGGCCTGCTGGCCAACCCCGGCGAGCTCTCCGCGGTCCACGCGATCGCCGACGGCCTGAGCCACTGCATCGACTGCCACGCGCTCGGTGGCGGCGTCCGAGATGAGAAGTGCCTCGTTTGCCATCCGCGGATCGGCAGCGGGGTGAAGGAGGGGCGAGGGCTCCATGGCCACCTCGATAAGCCGTGCCACACCTGCCACACGGAGCACGAGGGGCGGGCGAAAGCCATCACCACCTTCACCCCCCGCGACTTCGACCACGAAAGGCGCACCGGCTACCCCCTCACCTTGGGCCACCGCGACGCCACGTGTGACCAGTGCCACAACGCCCGCCACACCACCTCCGGCCGGCCCACCTACCTGGGGCTGGAACGGGCGTGCACGGCCTGCCACGCCGATCCGCACGCCGGCCAGTTCAACCGCCTCCCCGCCACCGACCCCACCACCGGCGTGTGCACCAACTGCCACACGATGGATAGCTGGCAGCGGCCGCGCTTCGACCACGACACCACCCGGTTCAAGCTCGCCGGCGTGCACAAGGGACCGGCGTGCGTGGCCTGTCACCGGCAGGGCCAGATGCACGATAGCCCGCGCACCTGTGACGGCTGCCACGCCTCACCTCACGCCAGCCAGTTCGACGCGCTGGTGAAGAAGGCGAACGCCACCACCGACCCGTGCAGCCTCTGCCATCGGCCGAGCCGCTGGGCCGAGCTCGCCTTCGACCACGCCAAGAGCCGCTTCCCCCTCGCCGGCGCCCACCAAAAGGCCACCTGCCTCCAGTGCCACCGAGACGGCAAGTTCGAGGACAACACGCTGGACTGCACTGGCTGCCATGCGAACCGCCACGGCGACCAGTTCAACCAGCGCATCACCAACGCCGCCGCGGGCAAGGGGCCAGGGGCGGCGTGCCTCGCCTGTCACACCATCGCCACCTGGCGGGTCGCGAAGTTCGACCACGATTTGACCGACTTCAAGCTCACCGGCGCCCACCAGAAGGCGACGTGCGCGCAGTGCCACCACGACACCACCTTTGAGACGCGCGACACCGCCTGCCTCACCTGCCACGCCACCTGGCACGACAGCGGCCTCCGTTTCGCCGGTACCCACGAGCAACGCAAAGACCACTGCCTCGATTGCCACACCACCACCACCTGGCGGGTTGCGAAGTTCGACCACGACCAGACCGACTTCAAGCTCACCGGCGCCCACAAGCAGACCGCCTGCACCCAGTGCCACGGCAAAACCACCTTCGCCCGCGAGCAGGTGGCATGCGCCGACTGCCACCGCGATCCCCACGACCTCCAGTTTGCCCAGCGCGCGTCCACCCGCCCGCCGGCGACCGCCTGTCTTGACTGCCACACCACCAGCGCGTGGCTACCCGCCACCTACGACCACCAGCGCGACGGGTATCAGGTCGAGGCCAGCCTGCTCAGCCACGTGCGCAAGCACGAAAAGCAGCCCACCTGTCTTGGCTGCCACGCCCTCGGCCAGTTCGCCCGCGACCGGTTCACCTGCACCTCGTGCCATCGCGACGGCCACGCCGGACAGCTCAGCGACAACTGCCGCGCCTGCCACCAAATCGACTCGTGGGAGATCGACCTCGATCGTCACGCGGAGCTCGACTTCAAACTCGAGGGGCGCCACCGGGAGATCACCTGCGCGGCGTGCCACGCCGAGACCATCGGCCTCGGCCATCTCGACCCGAGCTGCTCCGCCTGCCACCAGGATCGCCACGGCGGCAGCTACGGCGGTAGCCAGGCGTGCGCCGACTGCCACTCGCAGGAGGACTGGCAGACCGAGATCGGCCTGCGCACCGCGGACCGCGCGCCGGTCTTTTTCGACCACACCACCACCGACTTCCCCCTGGAGGGGGCCCACGCCCGCGTGGCGTGCGGCGACTGTCACTTCAACAGCCAGTTCACCGGCAACGACACCCGTTGCTACACCTGCCACTGGCAGCGCTCCCAGGACGACGTCTGGTCGCTGGCGATCGGCAACGAATGCGGCGACTGCCACACCCCCGCCGCCTGGACACCCGCGCGCTGGAGCCACACCGACGCGCCCGCCAGCTACCCCCTGGAGGGGAGCCACGCGCGCGCCGCGTGTCTCGACTGCCACGCCGGCTACCGCGCCCGCGGGACCAGCCACGAATGCATCACCTGCCACCAGGGAGACCTGCGATGAACCGCTGTGTGCTGCTCCTCGCCTGCTGCCTTCTCCTCCCCCACCTCGCGGAGGCCAAGCTCGATCACAAGGGACCCGGCTTTCCGACCGACTGCACCCTGTGCCACGACCCGGCCGACCCCGACTGGTCGCACACAGCCTTCGTCCACGACACCACCCGGTTCCCCTTGGAAGGCGGCCACCGCGCCCTCGACTGCGAGCAGTGCCACACCGGTTCCCAGTTTGCCGGCCTGGGCGCCGACTGCGCCGGCTGCCACTGGGACCGCTCCCATGACGACGTGTGGAAGCTCCAGATCGGCCGCGACTGTGGCCGCTGCCACCAGCCCACGGGGTGGCAGGAGACACGCTGGAACCACGACGACGAGCCGGCCCACTACCCGCTCGCCGGCAAGCACGCCACCGCGGCCTGTCTCACCTGCCATCCGAACTACCAGACCCGCGACGCCTCGGCCGCCTGCATTACGTGTCACCAGCGCGACTACGGTCGCACCGACCACGCCAAGGTCGGCTTCTCCACCACCTGTGACGTCTGCCACGACGTGGCCGCGACCGATTGGCGCGCCACCGGCTTCGACCACCACGCCTTTGACCACGACCGCACCGGCTTCTCCCTGCACGGCCGCCACGCCTCCCTCGACTGCCAGACCGCTTGCCATCAAAACGGCCAGGTCCCAACCGCCACCGACTGCGCGAGCTGCCACCGCGCCGCCTGGCAGACGAGCCGCCACGACGGCGCTCACCTCAACCTCCCCACCACCTGCGCGTCGTGCCACACGGAGTCCGGCTGGCAACCGGCGACCTGGCGCCACGACGACCCGCCCGCCAACTTCCGCCTCGACGGCGCCCACGCGGCGGTGGCCGCCTGCGCCACCTGCCACACCGGCTCGGTGACCCAAGGGGCCAGCCGCGCCTGCGAGAGCTGCCACGCGCAAGACGAGCCCGCGGGCCACTTCGGCACGCCGTGTGCGAGCTGCCATACGGCCGCCGACCCGAACTGGCAGGCGGCCGACCTCGGCCCCAACTTCGACCACACCCCTACCGGGTTCCCCCTCACCGGCCTCCATCAGACCGTGGCGTGTGGCTCGTGCCACACCGGCGGCCAGTACGCCGGGACCCCCACCGACTGCTTCACCTGCCACTGGACCCGCTCCCAAGACGATCTCTGGCGGTTGCAGATCGGCTCCCCGTGCGGAAGCTGCCACTCCACCGCCGGCTGGGACATGAACGTCTCTTGGCACCACGACCAGCCGCCGGCGAGCTTTCCGCTGCAGGGGGTCCACGCAACTCAGCCCTGTCTCTCCTGCCACCCGAACCACCAGGCGCAGGGGACAACGGCCGATTGCTGGGGATGCCACGCAAGCGCCTACAACACGGCGCGCGATCCGAACCACGTGCAGCTCAGCTTCAACCACGACTGCAGCGGCTGCCACCAGGCGCGCGACCCGGACTGGTCGCGTGGGGTGATCGACCACTCGTTCTACGTCCTCTACGGGCCACACCAGACCCTCACCTGCCTCGAGTGCCACGCCTCGGGCTACCAGAACATGCCGCGCAGTAGCACCTGCCAGCGCTCGTGCCACGACGAGTGGAAGGACCACAAAGAGCCAGACCCTTGTTACCGCTGCCACAACACCCGCAACTGGGGAGACGCCGATGACTAGGCGATCGTCACGACCCGCCACTGGCCTGTTTGCCGCCCTGCTCGTGACCACCGTGCTGTCGGTGGCGTGCGCGCCAAGGTCGCCCGCGCCGGGACCGCGCCTGGACCACGAGGCGGAGGACCACGCCGCCTACTACCTGTCGCGGCCGCACCGCGGCTTCGACTGTCGCGAGTGCCACGAGCGCGGCTGGACCCTGGCCGGGGTGCGCTGTCTGCCGTGCCACCAGGATGAGACGGTCCTCCACCACCGTGACAACCCGCCGTGCGCCCGCTGCCACACCACCGACCACTGGGAGAACCTGCTCCGATGAGGTGGCGAGCCCCCCTGTGCGTGGCCACCCTCGTCGCCACCCTCGCGCCTCCGCCGGTCGCGACCGCCGCCGCGGCCGCGCCGGGCGCGCGGGTGGACGGCCGCTTCTCCACCCTGTGGCTCTACGCGACCGACTCGCGCGCTGGCGACCCCCGCTCGACCCTGCGCAACCGCCTGCGCACCACCGTGGGTGACGGGGAGCTGCACAACCTCCGCTTCGAGTTCGCCGGCCGGCAGGAGATCAATCTCGACCGCGCCACCGCCGGCGACCGCGTCGACTACCAAATCCAGGAGGCCTACCTGGCGGCGGACGGCCTCGCGCGCCGCACCGACCTGGTGGTAGGACGCCAGTACATCCCCGAGGCCGCGGCCACCGCGATCGACGGTGGGCGCGTTGCCTTCCACCTCGGCGAGCGGTGGCTGGCGGGCGGCTTCGCCGGCGCCACGTTGAAGGACAACGGCCCGCACATTCAGCAGGACTTCCGCAGCTACGGCGCCTTCGTCGCCTACGCCACCCTCGACTACCGCTTGCAGCTCTCGGCGGTGACCGACCGCTTCCAGGGGGAGAGCGACCGCAACTCGATCAACCTCCAGAGCAGCGGCCGCCTCGGCGACAAGACGCACCTTTACACCTCCGCGACCGTCGACCTTGGCCAGCCCACCGCCAACCCGCTCCTCTCCAACCTCTACGTCGACCTCGACTACCGGGCCACCAGCGCCCTCTCCACCTCGGTGGTCTACTCCCTCTTCCAAACCTTCTACTACCTCGCCTCGGGCAACGCCGGCACCTTCGACAACGAAGACACACCGGTCGAACCGCTCTTGCCCGACACGAGCAGCGCCGCCACTACCCACCGCATCGAGGGGCGGACGAGTTACCGGCTGGGTCGCCACTACTACCTGGACGGGAACCTCCGCTACCAGCTCCGCACCCAAGACGGCCTGTCGGACACGAACGCCGGCGTTGGGGTGCGTGACGGCAATCTTCTCGGCAGCGGCGTCGAGGCGACGGCGCGCTACACCCTGTCGCTCGCCGACGCGTTGGACACGGAGAACCTGCTCCTGCGCCTGTCGCGCACCTTCTTCGACAACCTGCAGGTGGATGGCTCCATCCTCTACCGCCGCTCCGCATTGGAGATCGAGCAGGTGGTGCGGCCCGCCACCGTCTACTCCGCCTCCGCCTACCTCACCCTCGGCCGGCGCTGGTACGCCGGCCTCAACCTCGACCACACGCGCGAGCCCGACCTGACCGCCACCACCCTCTTTGTTCAGGCGGGAATGCGGTTTTGACCCGCCAACCCTCCGAGGAGACCCCCATGGCCGCGACTGTTGCCAACTCCCCACCCACCCCGGGAATCACCGCTCGCCTCCTGCGCCGCCTGGTCAGCGGCTCCGCGGTAGCGCGCGAGCTCGCCGCCGTGGACGCGGCGGTGGAGGCGGCGAGCGACGCGCCAAACCCGGCACCCCAGGCGGTCATCAGCGACCCCTTGGAGCCACTCATCTACCGGCGCAAGCCGCCGCGACGTACGGGCAACGGCCGCGCCGAGTGGCCACGCGACACGACCATCGGGGTGCGCTTCCAGCCTGGCTTGCGCCGCTGGCTCACTACCGAATACGGGCCCCTGGCGATCCGCCAATACCGCCGGGCGCGCTACCTGGGGGCGGAGCGGATCGAGGCGCTCGTCGAGTCCCTCACCCTCCAGCACGTCGCCGCAGGCACGGGGCTCTACTGGCTGAACGAACCGGCAGACATGGTTTTTTTTGTGCGCCGCGGCCGGCTGGCGATCCACTGCGATCTGCCGCTCCCCGCAACCCCGGTCACCACGGTGGGCGCCGGCGACCTCGCGGGGGAGATGGAGGTGATCCTCAACATTCCCCGCCGCACCTCCGCCGTCGCTTTGGAGGAGAGCGAGATCCTCTGCCTGCCCGCACGCCTCTTCCTCGACGCCCTGCGCGCCTCCGAGCCGCTGCGCGACTCGCTCATCCCGGTGATGCAGCACCACCTCACCAGCTACCTCGCCCACCAGCCACCCACCAAGGAGAACCGCATGCTCGCCTTCGTGGCCGCGGGCGGCTTCTTCAACGCCGGCAAGCTGATGGTGTGTGAGCTCGATCGATGCATCGACTGCCACGCCTGCGAAGAGGCGTGCGCGGGGCGCCACGGCATCCTCCGTCTCACCCACCGCACCGCGGCGCGCCTCGGCGCCGTGGCCATCCCCACCACCTGCAAGGCGTGCCTCTCCCCCGGCTGCCTCAGCGGCTGCAAGAAGGAGGCGATCCGCCTGCTCGACGATGGCCGCATCCACATCGACCCGGAGCGATGCATCGGCTGCCAGGCGTGCGCCAAGGGGTGCCACTTCGGGGTGATCGAGATGGTGGAACGAGAGGTGGAGCCTGCGGTGGCGGGCGACGCGGACGAGACGACCAAGAAGAAGCCGAAGAAGCACGCGGTGAAGTGCGACCAGTGCGCCGGCTACGCATTTCAGGCGTGTGTCCACGAGTGCCCGACGGGCGCCCTGCGCTTCGTCGACCCGGTGAACTACCTCCTAAGGGTGAACCCCACATGACCAAGCCTCTCCTGATCGCTACCGCCCTCCTCCTCCTGCCGGTCGCGGCCAGCGCGACAATCCACGAGCTGCGCGCCGACCCCGCCCGCACCGCCATCGAAACGGTGGCGATCGAACCGGTGGGGCCGCGCATCGCCGAGCTCGCGGCGGCGTGCCAAGTAGCGTCCGACCGCCTCGACCAGCTTACCGGCCAACAAGGCGCCAGCGCCGCGGAGATCACCGGTCTGATCGCCACCCTCACCGACCTCCGCCGGCGGGTCGAGGGTCTGGCCGCGGACGCCCATGAGCTGCGCTACTGGACCCGCCAGGCGATCGAGCGCGAGCAGATTCCGGCGCGAGCGTGGCGCGGTTTTCTGGCGGAGCGCGACGTCCGCCGCCTGCAAGACGCGGTACGCGGTCGCCTCGACCAGTTCGTCGCCGACGATGCGGCGCTGCACCGCCTGGAGGAGCAACTGGCCCGCCTCACCGCCACCGCCGCCTCCCTCACCGCCGGCGCCGCGCCCCCCGCCAACGCGACCGACACCACCCCCTGAGCGCACTCACCACGCCTCTCCCCCTGCACCTTTTTCCCATGGAGCCTTCGATGCGCCGCCCGACCCAGGTCCTCACCCTCACCCTCCTCGCCGCCACCCTCACCCTGCCGCGCCTCGCCCTCGCCGAACGCCAGATGGGCGGCGAGGTCCAGCTCCGCACCGGCAAGGCGCGCCCGATCGACGCCTTCGGCGACAACCTGCGCCTCTACGACTATGTGATGGCGCGCGACAAGGAGGAGCAGACCTTCATCCCCCTCGCCGACGTGGTGGAGATCCAGCTCCTCGACCCGGACGCGGACTATGTCTTCGACTCCTCCAAGGTGAGCCCGAAGAGCGGCGAGATGGTGGTCATCCTGCGCGATGGCACCAGCCACCACTTCCAGCACGGCTACTTCCGTGACAAGGAGTTCACCGCCCGCCTCGACAAGGGCAAGGAGGAGAAGATCGCCTTCGCCGATTGCGCCCGCATCCGCTTCATCAACCACCGGGTGCAGCTCCTCCACTGCCCCAAGTGCGACCAGGAGTACGGCTCGCCGTACGCCTACTGCCCCGTCGACGGCGCCAAGCTGGCAGCGGAGAAGTAGGCGGTCGCGCCCGACGCGCGGGCTAGAAACCTGGCGGACTGAAACGATCGGCCGGGGCGCCTACACCCGGCGGACGGGCCGGGTACTGGGCCCGGAAAACACGCGCCGCCCATCCACGCCCATCCACGCGCACGGTGGTTCACCGCAAAGCTCCGCCGAGGACCGCCTCCGCAGAAGAACCTCGGTGGGTTTGCGGCGCCGAGGGAGTAACCGCCGGCAAGGCAGCGCCATCGCAAACGGCGCGGGTGAACCGCACCGTCTTAAGGTTGCGATCGGACCTTCTCCCGACCGACTGCAAGAAAGCGGATCTCGGCCAGGACTCGTGCCCGCTTCTTCGCACGCGGCCATTCACGTCCATTTGCGGCGAGCCTTTTCGGACCCCAGGGACCGCCCTAACCCCAACCACCGGGCGCGCTCCCGGCCACCGTCCGTCCGCCAGAGGGCTAGCGGAGGGTAAGGGTGACGAAGGGGGCGAGGGCGGTCGCAGCGCTGATCTTGGCGGCGGCCGCCTCGGCGGTGGCGCGGTCCGGGTAGTCGCCAACCCGCACCCGGTGGCTCTCGGCGCCGTCGGGGAGGTGGGTGGTCACCACGTAGGCGGGGTAGCCCGCCGCCTGGAGCTGGCGCACCAGGCCGCCCGCCTCCTCCAGGTTGTCGAAGGTGCGGACCTGGAGGGCGAAGGTGGCGTTGGGGTCCACCGGCGGGGCGACCCGATCCAAGGGAGAGGACGCGCCGCCCGGGTCGGCCACCCCGTGCGCGGCGGAATCCGCTGGCGGGACCCCAACCTCCAACGCGGCCGGCGGCGCGGGCGCCGCGCTTGCCTCACCCGCGGGCGGCGCCGGCGGGCGCGCTGGGGCAACGACGGGGGCCATGGGCGGGTTCGTGGTGCGCGGGGCCGGCATCGCCATCGGGGCCACCGAGCCGCCCGTGGGACCGGTGGGACAGGAGCCGCCACCCATCAGGGCCGCAACCTGCATGCCGGTGAAGACCCCGAGGAGATAGACCACCACCCCGACCGCGATCCACCCCCCTTTGGAGCCGCTGGCCACCGGCCGTTCGAGGATCTTGTCGTCATCACGAAAGCTGGTCGGCATAGGGGAGTCCGCAGCGTGGATCGAGGACCAAGCGTGCCCGGTGGGACCGTGGTGTCAAGGGCCACCCCGGTCGAAACCCCCTCCCGCCTCCGATCCGGCCCCGCCACGACGGCGAGGTGGCGGCCACCCCCTACATGCTGTCCGGCGCCGTGACCCCGAGCAGCCCCAGACCGTTCGCCACCACCTGCCGGACCGCCTCCATCAAGTAGAGGCGGGCGGTGGCGAGCTCCGGGTCGTCGCCGAGGATGCGGTGCTTGTAGTAATAGGCGTGGGTGGCACCGGCGAGGTCGGTGAGGTAGTGGGCAAGGCGGTGCGGCTCGCCCGCCTCGGCGGCGCCGCGCAGGGTGGCGGGAAAGGACTCCAGGCGCTGGATCAGGTCGAGCTCGTCCGCCTCGGTGAGGCGCGCCAAGGGTGGCGCCGCACCGGGCAGGGGGTAGCCGCGCTCCTCGGCAAGGCGGTAGAGCGAGCGGACCCGGGCGTGGGCGTACTGGACGTAGTAGACCGGGTTGTCGTTCGACTCGCGCTTCGCCAGTTCAAGGTCGAAGTCGAGCATGGCGTCGGCGCGGCGCTGGAGGAAAAAAAACCGCGTGGCGTCCGCCCCCACCTCATCCACCACCTCGGCCAGGGTGACATAGGTGCCGGCCCGCTTGGACATCTTCACCGGCACGCCGTCGCGCAGGAGGTTGACCATCTGGACCAGCAGCACCTCCAGGCGCGCCGGGTCGCCGCCAAGCATGGCGAGCGCCCCCTTCACCCGCGCGATGTAGCCATGGTGGTCCGCGCCCCAGATGTTGATCAGCCGGTCGTAGCCACGCGCGAGCTTGTCGGCGTGGTAGGCGATGTCGGTGGCGAAGTAGGTGAGGTCGCCGTTCGTCTTCACCACCACCCGGTCCTTGTCGTCGCCATGGCGGGTGGTGGCCAGAAGCTTGGCGCCCCCCTCGTCGGTGGTGAGGTGGCCCGCCCGTTCCAGCTCGGCGAGGCATGCCGGCACCGCCCCCGAGGCGACCAGCTCCGCCTCGGAGAACCAGCGGTCAAAGCGGATGGCGAGGCGGTCAAGGTCGGCACGGATCTGGGCCAGCATCGCGGTAACGCCGTAGGGGCCGAGCAGCGCTAGGGCCTCTGCCTCCGACGCGCGGCTGATCGCATCGCCGTGGGTGGCCCGCCACGCGGTTGCGATCTCGGTCACGTAGTCACCCGGGTAGCCCCCCTCGGGGATCTCCACCCGCTCGCCGCCGAGCTGCCGCAAGCGGATCCAGATGGAGCTGGCGAGGGTGCGGATCTGGTTGCCCGCGTCGTTGATGTAGTACTCGCGCTCGACGTCGTACCCAACGGCTGCAAAGAGGCGCGCAAGGACATCCCCCACCACCGCACCGCGGCCGTGACCGATGTGCATGGGGCCGGTCGGGTTGGCGGAAACGAACTCGATGAGGACCCGCCCGCGCCCTGCCCGGTCCATATGGCCGAAGCGCGCGCCGGCGGCGTGGATCGCCGCCAGCCGCCCCCACCAGTAGGCGGGGGTGAGGCGGAAGTTGATGAAGCCGGGGCCGGCAATGGTCGCCTCGGCGACCCCCGGGGGGAGGGTGAGGTGGGCGACGATCTGCTCGGCGATAGTCCGCGGCGACCGCCTCAGGGGGCGGGCAAGGAGGAGGGCGAGGTTGGTGGCAAGGTCGCCATGGCTACGGTCGCGCGGCTGCTCGAGCAAAATCTCCGCCGGCGCCTCGGCGCCAGGGAGCGAGCCATCGGCGCCGCTGGCAGTGATCGCCTGGCGCAGGACGTGAATGAGGGGTGCGTGCATGGGGGCTCCAAAGGGCGGCGGAGTCTACTTGGCCCCTACCCTCGGCGTCAGGGGTGGGGTGTTGCCGCCCCACCCCCATGGCCACCGGATGGCCAAGCTCCAGATTAGGGGCTTCACGACCCCTTGGCGGGCTGGTAGGGTCCGCCCCGCGCCCGGGAGCTAGGCGAGGAGATCATGAAACTTTTGCTATCCGCCATCGGTCTGGCCAGGGTCTCGGAGGGGTCGTCGTACCCCCTCGCCCCCGCCACGATGCGCCGCATGGCCGAGGTGTTGCCGCATCGGTCCGAGTTCTTTTGGAAGGGCTCGGGTTGGGGGGTGATCGGGATCGGAATCTCGATCCTCCCCTGCGCGCGGCTGGGGGCGGGCGGTTGAGGCGCCGCCTCCTCCTCGTGGTCCTGCTCCTCTCCCTCCCCGCCCGGTCGTGGGCGGCGGTGGAGGAGCTCTCTATCGCCCCGCCCACCCATCCGTCCGCCCCACTCCACGCTGAGCTCACCACCCACTTTGGCGTGGTCCTCGCCGACGCCAGCCACGTCGCCCAGTGGCGCGACGTCTACCTCCACCAGCGGCGCGACTGGCTGGAAGGGAGCCTGCGCCGTGCCGCCCGTTTGCTGCCACGCTTTCAGGCGATCCTGGAAAAGGTAGGGGTGCCGCAGGTCCTGAGCTATCTGCCGCTCATCGAAAGCGGATTCCAAGGGCGCGCCACCTCGACCATGGGCGCCGGCGGCTACTGGCAGTTCATCCCCTCCACCGCGCACAACTTCGGCCTCACCCTCAACCCCTGGGTGGACGAACGGCGCGACCCGGAGATCGCCACCCGCGCCGCGGGCCGCTACCTGAAGCGGCTCCACAACACCTTCCACGATTGGCCCCTGGCGCTCATGGCCTACAACAGCGGCGAGGGTCGTATCGCCGGCATCCTCAGCTCCCTCCCCAGCCGCACCTACCGCGAGGTGGTGCGTTCGGCGCAGACCCCACCCGAGACCATTGACTACGTCGCCAACTTCGTGGCGGCGGCGCAGATCGCCATTGACCCGGAGGGGTACGGGGTCACCCCGCCCGCCAGCCCCACGCCCCTACCCGAGACCACGGTGGTTACGGTGCGCGGCAGCGTGGACCTCTCCTCCGTTGCCTCCACCATGGCGATGGAGGAGGCAGAGTTGCGCCGCCTCAACCCCGCCCTGTTGCAAGACTGCACCCCGCCGGGGGTGAAGCAGGGCTACCCCCTGCGCGTTCCGGCCACGGCGGCGGAGAGCCTGCGCGCCAGCCTCGCCCACAATCCCAAGACCCTCTCCACCCGCTGGACCACCCACCGGGTAGAGCCGGGCGAGCCCCTCAGCGCCATCGCCGACCGCTACCACGTTCCGATGGACGACATCGCCCGCTTCAACAACCTGCGCGGTCCGCGCCGCCTCCAGGCCGGCACCGATCTGCTGATCCCCGTACCGGAAGGCCATGCACTGGCGAAGAACACGCAACCCGAGCGCCAGGACCCGCCCCCCCGCCTGCAGGACTCCCGCCAGGCTACCCACACGGTGCGCGCTGGCGACTCCCTGCAGGCCATCGCCCAACGGTATCGCCTGACCGTGGGAGCCCTCGTCGCCTGGAACGGGCTGGCGGCGAACGCCACCCTGCACCCGGGACAGA
This sequence comes from Nitrospirae bacterium CG2_30_70_394, assembly GCA_001873295.1. Classification (GTDB taxonomy): domain Bacteria; phylum CG2-30-53-67; class CG2-30-53-67; order CG2-30-70-394; family CG2-30-70-394; genus CG2-30-70-394. The sequence continues at coordinate 27,169 of MNYW01000117.1, forward strand.
TCCTGCAGCTCAAGCAGCGCCCATTCCACTTTCACAACGTCCGCCAGGGTGAATCCCTGTGGCAGATCGCGAAGCGGTACAACACGACCGTGCAAGACCTCCGGCGCCACAACGGCCTCGGCCGCGGCGGCCTCATCCACCCCGGCGACCAGCTCAAGATCCCGACCAGCAGCGGCGCGTAACGCCGCGCCGGGAGCTAGACGTGCGACGCTGGGAAGTTCCACCACGGCGATGGCCGGTGGGGCGGTAGCGGGACCACCCGGTGTTTTGAATCCACCCCCAGGGTCACGGCTCTATGCAGTCATCCAGGCCGCGGTTTTACTCCCTCCTCAAACCCTCCTGGATTTCCGGCCCGCGCCTCCCTCCCCCCCTCGGGAGCGCGGGCCACTTTTTTGCCCTGGCCGAGTGAGGCTGCCCCGCGAGAGCGTCCATGGCGTGGCTCGACCGCATTCCCCTCCTCCCCCTGGTGGCGGTGGCCCTCTTTCTCGGCCTCGCCCCGCTGCTCCCCGAGCCGCACCTGGTGGAGAAGCTTCGGATGCTCGTCCACGGCGAGCTGACCCGCCCCGTGGACATCTTCGATCTCCTCCTGCACGCGACGCCGGTGGTGGTCCTGATCGCGAAGCTTCTCCGCACCCGCGGGTGAACCCGCTCGGCCCGACCGCCCTACGAGTCGGTCGGACTGGGTCGAGCGGGTGGCACGGCCAGGGCGCGCGCGCCCGGATGAGGTTGCCAATCCCGGAACAATCGGGCCGCGAAGGCATGCGCCTCCGCGCCCCTTCGCAGCCCCCTCTACAGGATCGGATTGGGGTCAGGCCTTTCCCTTTTTCCTCCAACGTGGCGCGTCAGACTCCGGCGTTGAACCGGGAGTATAAAGTAAAGACCTGACCCCAGCCTCTCTGCAGCGGGACCGCCCGCATCCGACCGCCGGGGTCCGATCCCGTCGACGCCAGTCCGACCCCCCTCAGAGCTGCCCCTTCACCTCCTCTGCCGGCGGCAGGGGCGGGATCGCGCCGGTCGCGGCCATCGTGCGCAGCCAGACGATCTCAGCGGCGTAACCGGCCGGGTCGGTCGGGGTCTCCAGAAACATGGGCACGTGCCGGGTGCGCGGGTCGGTGACCAGGCGAAGGAAGGGGGCGGCCCCCATCGCGCCGCGGCCAAGGCGGGCGTGGCGGTCCTTGCGGCTGTCGAAGGCGCCCTTCGAGTCGTTCACGTGGAAGGCCGCCAGGCGCTGCAGGCCGAGGATGCGATCGAAGGCGTCCCAGCTCGCTTCCCAGCCGGCATCGCTGACCAGGTCGTAGCCGGCGGCGAAGCAGTGGCAGGTGTCAACGCACACGGCGAACCGCGCGGGCTCGCGCACCCCGTCGAGGATGGCGGCGATCTCCTCGAAGGTACGGCCGAGGTTGGTCCCCTGGCCGGCCACCGTCTCCAGAACCAGGGTGACGCCGGTCGTCTCGGGGTGGTGGGCACAGATGAGGTCGAGGCTCTCCACCAGGGTGGCGATCCCCTGCGCCACGCCGCTGGCCAAGTGCGAGCCCGGGTGGAAGTTGAGGAGCTCGATGCCGAGCTGGTGGCAGCGCACCAGCTCGTCCTCGAAGGCGGCGATCGACTTGCCGCGCATCTCCGCCACCGGTGAGGCGAGGTTGATCAGGTACGAGTCGTGGCTCATCACCGTGCGCAGGCGCGAGGCGGCGCGCGCCTCCCGAAAGGCGGCGATCTCCTCCTCCGCCAGGGGGCGGGTGCGCCAACTCCGCTGGTTGCGGGTGAAGAGCTGCATCGCGTCGCAGCCGATCGCGTGGCCACGCCCGGGGGCGAGCTCGACCCCGCCGCTCGTGGAGACGTGACAGCCGACGGTGATCTGGGGTTCCGACCCGTTCATGGCCATGGAGGATCAACCAGACCACGCCACTTCGCACCTGGCTACCTTTCCGAGACCGAGCACCCCCCTCGAGCTCCACGGAGACGCCTCCTCGATGGATTCCCCTTCCGATCCCGCGACCCCGCTGCCGCCGGCCACCGCGACCACCACCCGCCGCCCCGCCGCCCTGCCGCCCCGC
>MNYW01000106.1 GCA_001873295.1 Nitrospirae bacterium CG2_30_70_394
CCGCGTCCCCCGCGTCCCCCGCGTCCCCCGCGTCCCCCAAGGATAGAGAAACAGCTCCACCGTCTCCCCCGCCGCCCGCTCCTGGTCCGGCTCCACCACCAGGTAGCCGTCCGCCTCGGTGACCGTGGTGAGCATGTTGGACGCCTGGCGGGCGAGGGGGTGGACAAGAGAGCCGTCAAGGCGACAGCGCAGGAGCACACTGCGGTCGCCCGTCACCGCCACCGGCTCGGCGAGCAGGCGGGTCGTGCGCTCCCAGGCGAAGGGGCGGCCGCCGGCCGCCTGCAACCACGGGTGGAGGTAGTGGCTGAAGCACGACAGGGCGGAGACCGGATTGCCCGGCAGCCCCACCAGCACGGTGGCACCGCGCCGGGCGACGAACAGCGGCTTGCCCGGCTTCTGGCGCACCCGCCACAAAAGCGGCGTGAAACCCGCCGCGATGGCCGCCCCACGCACCAAGTCGTGGGGGCCAACCGAGACGCCGCCGGAGGTGACCACCACCTCCGAGCCTGCGGCCGCGGAGGCGATCGCCGCCACCGTCGCCTCCTCCCAATCGCCGACCCGCACCAGGGAGACCACCTCGCCGCCCGAGGCCACCACCACCGCGGCGAGCATCGGGCCGTTGGAGTCGCGGATCTGCCCCGCTTGCAGGGAGACGGAGCCGGTGAGCTCGGCGCCAGTGATGACGAGGGCGACCCGCGGCCGGGCATAGACCACCACCCGCTCCACCCCGAGGGTGGCCAGCAGGCCGAGGAGCGGGGGCGTAACCGTATCGCCCGCGCGCGCCACCTCCTCCCCCGCCGCCACCTCCTCGCCCGCGGGCCGCACGTGGTGGCCCGCCTTGTGCACCCGCTGGACTGTCACCGTGGCGCCATCTGCCTCCGCCTCCTCCACCGGTACCACCGTGTCCGCCCCCGCCGGCAGCAGGGCGCCGGTGGAGATCTGCACCGCCTCGCCCGCCCCCACCCGTCCGGCGTACGGGTGGCCGGCGGCGGACTCGCCGGCGAGCCGCAACGTCACCGAACCCCCCGCGGCGGCCGGGGCCACGTCCGCCCAGCGCAGCGCGAAGCCATCCATCGCCGAGTTGGTAAAGGGCGGCAGCGGTTCGGAGGCAACGACCCCCGCCGCGAGGACCCTGCCGGTCGCCTCGCCCATGGCCACGTCGACCCGCCGGGCGGGGGGAACCAGGGAACGGAAAAGTTCCACCGCCGCCGCCACCGACACCATCTCCTGCAGGACCGTCGCCGCCATCGCTCACCCTCCGATCGCGGCCATGGAGACCACCAGCCGGTTGCGGCGCGCACCCTCCGAGGCGCGACCGTCCGCGTGGCGGTGGGCCACCGCTCCCCGGAGCAGCTCGGCCAGCTCGCCGTCGCTCGCGCCGGAGCGCAACCGGGGCAGGAGCCAACCGCTTGCCTCGCCGTAGAGACACGATTTCACCTCGCCGCGGGCGGTGACCCGCAGCCGGTCGCAGGTGCTGCAGAAGGCGCGCGACTCACCGGCGATGATCCCCACCTGCCCCCGGAAGCCCGCCGCCTGGTAGCGCATCGCCGTCCCCGTGGCGCCCAGCTCCGTGAGCGGCGGGAGGTGGCCACGCAGGTGGGCGAGGATGCGCGACGCGGGCCAGCCGGTGTGGCGCACGCCGTCGCCGCCGAACGGCATCGCCTCGATGAACCGCACCTCGATCGGCAGAAAGCGGGCGAGCTCGGCCAACGGCACGATCTCCGCCTCGTTCATCCCCGCCACCACCACCGCGTTCACCTTCACCGTGAGCCCCGCCGCAAGCAGGGCGTCGAGGGTGGCGAGGCAGTCGGCGAGGCGATCCCGGCGGCTCATCTGCAAGAACCGGTCGCGGTCGAGGGCGTCGAGGGAGAGGTTCACCCCATCGACGGGGATCGCCGCCAGCCGCCCCACCCGCCCTGCGAGCCCGACGCCGTTGGTGGTGACCACCAACCGCTCCAGGCCGGGCAGGCGGCGGATGCGGGCGAGGAAGTCGATCGTGCCGCGGCGCACGAAGGGCTCGCCACCGGTGATCCGCACCTTGCGCACCCCCAGCCCCACGGCGACCCGCACCACCTGCTCCAACTCCTCCCAGGTGAGGATCTCGGCGCGCGGGACCCAGTCGAGCCCCGCCGCCCCCATGCAATAGCGGCAGCGGAGGTTGCACCGGTCGGTGACCGATAGGCGCAGGTAGCGCAGCGCCCGCCCCTGCGGATCGACGAGGTGGCAATCGCCCCCCTCGGCACGCCCCCGCGCTGCGGGGGCCAGGACCACGGCCATCGGACACTCCTTTCCAACTTGGGAGGCGAGGCCGTTTCCAGCCCCACCCTGTCGGCCTGGTGCCCTATCGCGACGGGGTCGCGACGTAGGCGCTTCGGCTCGGAGTGGATCGTGTGCCGGTGTTCGCCGGCTCCCTTTCGAGAGCCCGCCGAGCCGCCGGCGGCTCCGCCCTAACTCTGCCTCGCCCCCCTTCCCCTGTCGAGGAGGGGATGTCGCACACGCCCCAGCGGTCCGCTCGTCCCGGGCCGCCACGCAGGCGGTCCGCCCCACGGCCGCGCCTGAGACACGGCTCGCACACGGCGCCGGCAATCCCCACGAACGGCCTACCGCAGCGACAACACGAACGTGGCTCCACCGTCACCAGGGTCGTCTCGCCACCGGCGCGGAGCGCCCCCACGTTGACCTCGGGAAGGAGCTGGAGGGCGCCGGCAAGGCACGCCACGGCGCAACTGCCGCAGCCGACACAACGCGCCGCGGTGAACAGGAGGCAACAATCTTCCCCCACCCGCTCAGTGCGCAGGGCCGCGGTGGGACAGACGGCCGAACACACGGTGCAGCCAAAGCAGGCGTGGCTGGCGCGGACCGTCCCGGCAAAAACGCCGCCGGGAAGGTGCACATCGTCCACCGGCGGACCGAGGTTGCGCAGGGCCGCGGCGAGCGGCGACTCACCCGCTTCCCCCTCCAGACCGCCACCCTTCTCCTGGGGATCCTGCCGGCGGGCCATCGCCTTTCGCGCCCCGGCGCCCAGCCGGAGAAAGAGCTCGCGCCGCCCCACCCTCTCGGCCTGCTCAACCACCTGGGGTGAAAAGGCAGCCACTTCGAGGATGACCTCGGGCGCGAACCGGTAGGCGACGAGGAGCGCCCGCGCCTGCGCGAGACAAGAGGCGAAGCGCTGCCCCACCTCGGCCAGGTCGCAGCCAACACAGCCGCCCCGCTCCACCTCCATCCGTTTCACCCCCCGGCCAAAGGGGGCAAGGAGGGTGGCGAGAGGGAGACCGGCGAGACAGCCCATGGTGAGGTGGGCCGCACCCCGTCCAGGCTGGCGCACACAGCTCACCCGCACCACCCCGTCCCCCCCCGCGCGCACACCGTCGCGTAGCGCCCGCACCTCCGGCGAGGGGGCCATTGCGCCGGTAGGGCAGGCGGTGACGCACGCTTCGCATCCAGTACACCGCTCGTTTACCACCACCCCGCCGGGGACCAGCTCCACCGCCGCCATCGGGCAGGCCGCCCCACACCGGTCACAGGCGGCGCGCGGAAAGCGGCGGCGCAGGCAACGCTCGGCCGCCACCTCGGGGATGGGGCCGCGCCCGCGCTCGGCGCGCAGGCGGTTGGCAAGGGCGGTGGCGACACTCATGGCAGCCGCTCCTCCCCCGCCGCCTCTTCTCCTTTGCCCTTCGGGACCACCGCCGCGACGGTCCGCTTGAAGGCCTCGAGGTCCAGGGGTTTTTCGAGGGCGGCGACCGCCCCAGCTTGCTCGGCGCGGGCGCGGACCACGCCGGTGAGGACGGCGGTGATCACGAAGCAGCGGGTCACCGGCCACCGCTCCCGCACCCGCGCGACCAAGGCGATGCCGTCCTCCCCTGGAAGACGCACGTCCGCGACGAGGATGTCCGCCGCCGCCTCGCTCAGGAGCTCCCACCCCGCCTCGGCCGAGTGGGCGCATCGTACCCGCCACCCCGCCATCTGGAGGCTCTTGCCGATCGCCCAGCAGGTGAGCGGCTCATCGTCGACGATCAGGAGGCTCGGCATGGTCGGACTCGCTTTGTGCGCCTCCCATCCGGATGGCGTGCACCACGGCCGGGTGTTGGGGGTGAGGGTGGCAACCACGGCATCACCCCTCGTCCGCCACCACCGGGAGCACACGGAAGGTCACCTCTTCCAGCGCCAGGAAGGCGCGCGCGAAACGGCTGGCGGCGGCGTAGAACGGCTGGGTGGTGCGCTCGCCCAGGCGCGCGCACAGCTCCGGCAGCCACGTGCAGACATGGTCAAGAAGGAAGCAACGCTGGCGCGCCAGGAGGTCGGCCGCGGCTACCGCGTCGTCCCGCCCCCACGCCTCCTGCTCACGCCTGGTGAGGAGGCGGAGAAACTCGATCTCGGCGCCGGCGAAGTCAGGGAGGGTCTGTTGCCCCGGCTCCAGCTCCACCCCCAGCGACCGGTAGTCGCGGAGGACCGCCACCGTCTCCGGCCCGTTGAGGAGGCCAAGGCACTCCTTACCCTCCACTACCCGGCGACCGCGATAGACCGACTCGTAGGGGGTGAGGTAGACCCCACCCGGAACCCGGAAGAGGGCGTTGTACTCCCAGCGCAGCTCGTCGAGATCCGCGCCGGAGGCGGCGGCAAGCTCGGCGGCAAGTCCATCCCCTGCCACCTCGCCCACCACCGCCGCGAAGGCGGGCTCACCCGGGAGATGGATGAGCTCGGCCGAGGGCGGTCCGTTGAAGAGGGCGGAGAGCCACAGGTAGCCGCTCGCCCGCAGGTCGACCACCGCCGCCATGGGGGCGTACATGGACTCGTCCGCGTGGATCGTGGCGGTGGTGGTCATCGGCTCTCCTCACACGCTGATCGGATCGCCCTGCTGCACCGCCTCGTCGCCCTGGTGGACGAAGCGGATGGAGGGGATGGTCATCCCGGCATCGGCAAAGCCCGCGGGCGCGCTCGCCCCCGAGTCGGACGGGCTAAAGACCACCACGTGGCGGATCGCACGCCCCACGCACGAGGTCTCGCAGGCGGGGAAGAGGCCTTCGGAGATGCGGTGGATGCAGAAGGTGCACTTCTCCACCTTCTTCGTCGCCCCGTTGTAGCGCGGCGCCCCGTAGGGGCAGGCGAAGATGCAGTACTTGCAGCCGATGCACTTGTCCTGGTCGATGAGCACGACGCCGTAGGTGGCGTCCTTCGAAATCGCATCGACCGGACACGACGCCAGACAGGCCGGGTGCTCGCAGTGGTTGCACGACATGGTGACAAAGAGGCGGTGGAGAATCGGGTAGCTACCGCTGTCGACAAAGGCGACATCGCGGTAGTTGGTCCCCATCGGGGTGTTGTTCTCCGACTTGCACGCCACCGTGCAGGTCTGGCACCCGGTGCACCGCTCCAAATCAATGGCCCAACCGATCTGTGCCATGGTCATTTCTCCTTAGAGGTTCGTTGGCGAGGGTTCGATCGGGCCGCGATTAGAGCTTCGCGACGGTGACGAAGGAGTCGTAGAAGGCGGCGCTCCCGCCCACCGGATCCTGCGGGGCCGCGGGGTAGTAGACGCCGACCGAGGTGTCGAGCCGGGTCACCGGCGACGACGAGACCCCGGCCGCCCGGCTTGCATCACCCGCGACCGTCTCGGTCACCCCACTCGGGAGGAGGACCTCGCGCGACTGCGAGCTCATCTGCCAGTGGCCGTAGCTGTGGGGGATCGAGATGCACCCCGGCCGGATCCCCTCGGTCACCTCTAGGCGCGCCCGGAAAGCAAGGAAGGGATCCGCCGCATCCCCCATGGTCCGCGAGTACGGCCCCGGGTGGGTGGAGGTGATCTTCACCTTCTCACCGGTACGCAGGCCGAGGCGGTCGGCGTCCACCCGGTTCATCTGCACCATCGGGTCGGGCATCAGGTCCACCAGCCACGGGTTGATGATCGTCCGCCCCTGGGCGTGGAAGACCGGCTTGTAGGTGAGGAGCTTGAAGGCGTTGGTACCGCTCCCCTCGGTGGCGTACGAATTGCCCCGCATGTCTTGCTCGGGGTCGATGTAGGTGGGCAGCCCCGTGTGGTGGCTGCCATCCATGGAGTTGCGGGTCGCCACCAGCGACGCGCCGCCGTAGCTGTTGATGGCAGGCTTGTAGTCAATGAAGAAGTGGACCTGGCCACCCCACCGGTGCGCCACATGCACGCCGTCCGCGTCGTAGGCGGCGGCATCGTCCTCGAAGACCCCGCCCTTGGCGCGGATCTCGTCGTTGTTCGCCGGCTTGCCGCTTTCGATGCGGAGGTTGTCGAGGATCATCTCGTAGTAGTCCCCGGCGTTGTCGATGCGCTTGCCGTCGGTGTCCGGCGCGTCGCTGCCGGAGAAGGTGTTGTCCCCGATGCCGGGCCAGGGCTGGCCGGTGATCTGCTCGGTCTTGTGGGCGATGGCGATGATGAGGTCCTCGATCATCTGGATGTCGGGAGAGAGCGGGTGGCTGTAGGGGTACTCCCACCCCTTCTTCGTCCGGTCGTAGCTGCCCACCACCGGCTGGCGAAAGCCGCTGGTCTTGGTGAGGATCGACGGCGCCACATGGGGGGTGGAGTAGCGCTCGAGGTAGCAACCGTCGGGGATGACGATGTCGGCAAGAGACGCCATCTCCCCCATCTCGTAGTCAAAGCAGACGTGGAAGGGGAGCTTCGCCTCGTCCTTGAGGATCTCGATCGCCATGTCGCGCGTCGCCGGCACCGAGTACGGTTGGTTGTTCGAGTAGCTGAGCAGCGCCTTGCAGGCGTACGGGTACTGGTCGCCGATGGAGGGGAGGAGCTCCTGGTAGTTGCCGAAGGCGGCAAAGGGGAACCAGGGGCGCTTCGCCGGGTAGCCGTCGGCGGCGAAGAGGTTGGGGGCGTCACCCTCGTACTCCTTGCCCACCCGGGTGATCTGGATGCCATTGGCGCTTTGCTTGGTGCCACCGACGTCCGACTTGAGGTTGATCATCCCCGCCTTCTTGTCGTCCACCTCGTGCCAGTGGCTCCCGCCGCCCGCCATCCCGCCCTTCCAGTCGATGTTGCCGATCAGGTTGTTCAAGGCGAGGATCGCCATCGCGGTGTAGGTGCCATTCGTGTGCTGCACCGTGCCACGGTAAAACTCGATCCCCGCCTTCTTGCCGTGGGCGGTGAACTGGTCGGCGAGGTCGCTGATCACCGCCTCGGTGATCACCTGATCCGTGGGGTCGGCGAGGTGGGCCCACTCGGCCAGGGTGTGCTTGGCCGCCTCCGCCGCGAGGAGCTGGAACACCGTCTGGTGGGTCGCCGGATCGAGGCCGGCGGTGGTGAGCTGGGTGTCGCTGGGATCGAGCAACCCGGCATCGGAGGCGGTCTTCTCCACCAGGTTGCCGGTCGCCGCATCGATCACCTGCTCGTTGCCGCTGCCGCTCTTGGCGAAGGCGCCGGCGCCGCCATTGGCGGTGGTGTCGACGAGGTAGGTGGCATCCGAGAAGGTCGTCTCACCACCCGGGTTGACCGCCCCGGCGTGCGGCCGCTTGAGGTAGGCGGCATCATAGGTGTTGCTGGTGATGATCCGGTTGATCATCCCCATCGCCAGGGCGGCATCGTGGCCCGGCTGGATGGGCAGCCACTGGTCGGCCACCGCCGCCGAGTTGGAGAAACGCGGGTCGATCACCACCAACTTGCCGCCGTTCTTGCGGAAGGTCATGAACTTCCGCGAGTAGGCCTGCATCGGGAAGTTCGCCTCCAGGGGGTTGGCGCCCCAGGCGATGCAGAACTCGGAGTTGACAATGTCCGGCTTCAGGTGGTCCTTGCCGTTGTACATCAGGGCGTGGGCCACGTGGTGCGAGGTCTCGCAGATGGAGGTGTGGTCGTGGCGGTAGTTCACCGTCCCGAAGCCGTAGCGCAAGAGGCGGTCGGCGAACTCCTTCTGGCCATGCTCGAAGCGGCCGGGCGAGAAGACCACCTGATTCGCCTTGCCGCCCAGCTCCGGAAAGTCCGTATCGATGTAGTTCGCCGCGTCCGCCGCCACCGCCGCCTGCGCCGGGGTAAGGGAGGTAGAGGCCACGGTCTTCTGAAAGTACGGGGCGATCGCCTGCGCCACCGCGTCGAGGGCGGTATTGAGGCTGATCACCTCCCACTTGCCGGCCCCTCGGCCCGCCGCCCGCTTCAACGGATGGAGCAGCCGGTACGGGTTGTTCAGGGTCTGCACCCCCGCCTGCCCCTTGACGCACACCGAACCGAGGGTGTGGATCGAGTCGGCGCGCGGCGTCGTGTAGGCCAGGCGGTGATTCACCTCGGCAGCGTTCGGGTGGTATGGGTTGCCGTCAATCTTCACCAGCACCCCGTCCTTCACCTTCGCCCGGATGCCGCAGCCGCCGTGGCACTGGAGGCAGACGGAGTAGACGATGTCGCCGTCGTTCTCGATCGGGTCGGCGGGGAGGCCGCCGGTGGTCACCGCCTCCGCAGGCCGCGGCCGGAAGAGGGTGGAGGTGGCCGCAAGGGCCGCCGCCGCGCTGCTCGCCTTGAGAAAGGATCTGCGGCTGAGAGAGGGATCAAGCCAGCCCTGCGGCCGCGCACTGCTCGTTTTCGTTGCCATGGGATCAAGCCTCCGCTGGGAAGGGGTCACGACAGGGGGAAGTGCTTACTTCTGGTAGAGCGTTTGCGCCGCACCTACCGGCGTCGGCCCATGGCACGGGGTGCATGCGCTGGGGTCATACGACTTGCGGATCGCGCCACCCTCGAAGTGGTTGATGTCCGCCCGCGCGGTCTCGTATTGGACCGCAGCGGTGAGCGCCGGGCGCGGTTCCGCGTAGTCGGCGTAGAGGTCCGTGTGGACGTTCTGCGTCGGGTTGCGGAACTGCAGTCGGACCTGCGCGTGACACCAGGCGCACTTCTTGTTGTTATCCGCACCCAAGGCCACCGGCATCATGATCGCGTGCGCCATGGGGGTGGTGCCGTCGAGGGCCACCTCGTCCGTCTTGGTGCCGTGGCAACTCACACAGTCCGCGTTGTAGTCGCTAGAACGCTCGTCGTGGATGTCGACGACGTTTTGGGTGGAGAGGGTGGTGACCAAGAGCTGGTCTTGCGTGCCCAGCACCTCGCCGCCACCCCCAGGGCCGGCGGGACCCGCGGGGCCGGCGGGACCGGTAGCACCATCATTCCCGGCAGGGCCGGCAGAGCCGGCGGGACCGGCGGCGCCATCATCCCCGTCATCACACCCCGCCAGGGGCAGGATCAGAAGGGCCAACAGGGGTAAGAGGTACCAAAGGATGGAGCGCTGTCTCTGCATGGTGGGTCTCCTCGGCACGCGGTTTCGCGGGCGCCCCAGTCGCGCCCGCTGCTCAAAGATAAGCAACCTCCATGCCAGCGCTGCTTGAAAAGGGTCCGTACACCATCCCATTCAGCAACGGCACGCCCTTGCGGCGACCTCGCGTCCCCCACGGTCCGCCCGCGGGGGGCGTTCGGTGACCAGTCACTCCACAACCAGGCAGGGGCAGATGTACAGCCCCTGCACAGGCGCGACCCCTCCATGGGTGGAGCCGAGAGGAGCCTCCACTACCGGCGCGACCGGTGGCCGCACAGGGGGTGGTGCGGCCATTGGCACGCCTTCGCCGGCGATCCGCAGGGTGGGCCGCACCACTCCACCCCAGTGGGAGTTGCCAGCGGGGTAGAGACCGGCGACGGGCGGCGCCTCCCGGACCATTGAGGCCCTAACGGAGGTCGTCATCCAGCCGCGCAAGAGATCACCTAATCCCCCCGCCCCACCTCCCGCCCGGTGGGCGCCGCCCCCGCCCCTGACCACGCGCGCCACGGTGAGGGGCGTGGCGCCTGCACAACGGCGCTACTGAAAACCGCGCGCCGGGCTCGGCCGCGGCGTCACCGAAGGGAGGTCGTCCGCCGAGCCGCACGCCCGGTGGACGGCCGCACCGCCGTGGTCCCTACCGCCCCTCGAGCGCGCCGCGGATCACCGCGTCGTCGACCGCCCGCTTTGCCGCCTTGGCGCCGGCGTAGGCGCGCTCGACGGTGGCGAGGATCTCGTCAAAGCGGAACGAGTGCCACTTCGCCTCGGCGGCGTGAAAGGCCGCCTCCGCGGTGACCATGGCCTGCTCCGCCTCACCCACCTCCCGGCCAAGGGCGCGGGCGTGGACCACCGCGTCGCGACTCCACTCCAGGGTGGTCTTGGCGTAGAAGATCAGGTCGAGGGTGGCGTGGGCCTCCTGCGGGATGCGCGGGCTAACGCCGTCGCGGGTGTTGTGGCAGCGGGCGCACGCCGCCGCCACCGTCTCCGGGGTGAGGACCTCGGTGTGCATGGCGCCGTGGCAGGTGACACAGGTGGGGGCCTCGCCCGGCGCCGCCCCCTGCAGGACGCGGTAGTGGCGACTGCGGATGAACTCCTGATATTGCGGGTCGTGGCAGCGGCCGCAGGTCTCGGGGACGTGGGTGGAATGGACCGGCGAGGCGGGGTCGGACGGTGAGACCATCCCGGCGTGTGCCCCCTCCCGCGTCGTCGCCTCCGGGTGGCCGCCGTGGCAGCGATCACAGGTGACGCGCGCGCCCGCGTGGACCGACCCTTGCCAGCGCTCCACGGCAATCACCGCGGCGGAGCCCGGGGGGGCGCCGCGGTGGCAGCCGGGGCAGCCCCCCGCCGCCGCCGTGGATCGCGCCGCAAGCAGGAGAGCCATCACGAGAACGAGCAACCTGGTCATGGCGAAGACAACCCGAGCAAGCAACGTGCCCGCGTGCATGGTGGCATCGGTAACCCCAGCGGGCCGGTCGGTGCGAACAAGCCGCCTACCCGCGTGCATGCACCGCGCCTGGCCGCTGGCCTGGCCGCCGCCATTCACAACCCGTACTCCTCGATCTTCTTGCGCAGGGTGGTGCGGGTGATCCCGAGGAGGCGGGCCGCCTGGACCTGGTTGCCCTTGGTGCGCGCCAAAGCCACCTTCACCACCAGCCGCTCCACCATCGCCATCACCGCGGCGTAGGGCCCCACCCCGTCGACCACCGCCCGGTCGAAGGCCTGCTCCACCAAGCTGGCGCAGCGCGGGTCGATACCGCCCACCGCGTGCGCCTGGGTGGAAAGGGCGTCGCGCACCGCGTCGGCGGAGAGGTAGTCCAGACGCGCCATCACCATCGCCCGCCGCACCGTGTTCTCCAGCTCGCGCACATTGCCCGGCCACGGGTAGGCGGCGAGCAGCGCCACCGCTGCCGGCTCGAAGCCGCGCAGGTGGAGACCAAGCTCGACGTTGAGCCGCTGGATGAAGTGGGCGAGCAAGTCTGGAAGATCATCGAAATGGTCGCGCAGGGCGGGCAGCTCGATGGTCACCCCGTTGAGGCGATGGAAGAGGTCGATGCGGAAGCCACCCTCCGCCACCCACTCCTCCAAGGGGCGGTTGGTGGCGGCGAGGACGCGCACGTCGGGGGAGAGGGTGGCGTTGCCGCCGAGACGCTGGAAGGTGTGGTCTTGCAAGACCCGCAGCACCTTCGCCTGGAGGGCGAGCTCCATGTCGCCCACCTCATCGAGGAAGAGGGTGCCGCCCGCCGCCTGCTCGAAGCGGCCCGGCCGGCCGTGGGGGTCGGCACCGGTGAAGGCACCCGGGGCGTAGCCGAACAGCTCGCTCTCCAGAAGGTTCTCGGGAATGGCGGCGCAGTTCACCGCCACAAAGGGAGCGCTGGCGCGCCGGCTGTAGCGATGTAGGGTGCGCGCCACCAGCTCCTTGCCGGTCCCCGAGTCGCCGCGGATGAGGACCGTCACGTCGAGCTTCGCCACCTGGGCGATCTGCTTGTAGACCGCCACCATGGGCGGGGCGTTGCCGATGAGCTGGTTGCCCTTCAGCCGCTCCCCCGGCGCCACCTCCCGGATCTCCGCCCCCTCGCCGGCCCGGACTACGTGCACGCCGCGGCCGATCACCTCCCGCACCGTGTCGAGATCCAGCGGCTTGGTGAGGTAGTCGAAGGCACCCTCCTCGATCACCTGAATCGCCGTATCCGTGTCGCCGAAGGCGGTGATCACCACCACCGACACCTCTGGCAGCCGCCCCCGGATCGCGCGCAACAGCTCGACCCCGGCAATCCCCGGCAGCTTCCAGTCGAGCAAGATCGCCGCCGGCGGCGCCGCCGCGATCGCCGCCAGGGCCCCCTCACCGTCCGCGGCCGTGTCCACCTCGTAGGTGCGCTCGAGGATCTTCTTCAGGAAGTGACGAACGCCCGGTTCGTCGTCAACGATGAGGACTCGCTCCATGGTGGCTCGCCGCGCGGGTTTGCTTCAGCGCTGGCCTGAAAGGGCCCCATCGTACCCCGCCGCCTCCGATCCGGACGCCGTGCGCCCTCCGGGCAGGGTGATCGTCACCACCGTCCCCTCCCCGACCACGCTCTCCACCTCAATCTGGCCGCCGTGGTCCGCCACCCCCTGCTGGGCGATCGCGAGCCCGAGCCCGGTGCCGCCGTGGCGGGTGGTGAAGAAGGGCTCGAAGAGGTGCACGCGCGCCTCCGCCGCGATCCCGGGCCCGCGGTCCGCCACCGCCAGGCGCAGGCCACCGTCCTCAAGACGGCGCGCCTCGACCGCCACCACGCCGCCCGGCGGGGTGACCTGGATGGCGTTGGTCACCACGTTCTCCAACGCCTCGCTGAGCCGCTCGGGGTCGAGGTGGAGACGACCGAGGTCGGGGGTGAGGTCCAGCTCCACCGCCACCCCTGCCTGGCGGCCGCGCGCGCCGAGGCGGCGGCCGATCTCTTCCAAGAGGGGCACCACCTCCACCGCCACGGACACCACCGGCCGCCGCCGGCCGTAGGCGAGAAAGCTGGTGATCACCTCATCCATGTGGGCCACGTCGTTGAGGATCAACTCCCGCTCCTCGGGATCGAGGCAGCCGTCGAAGCCCACCTCCCCCATCGCCTGCATGGAGAGTTTGATGGAGGTGAGGGGGTTCTTCAGCTCGTGGGCGAGGTGGGCAGCGAAGCTGCCGAGGATGGAGAGGCGCTCCGACTGGATGAGCTGCGTCTGGGTGCGGTGGATCTCCTCGAACGCCTGCTGCAACCGCACCGACATCTCGTTGAAGGTGGCGGCAAGCTCCCCGGTCTCGTCGTGGGTGTGGACCCCAATCTGGGTCCCCCAACCGCCCTCGCCGATCCGCCGGGCACCGCGGATCATCTGCACGAGCGGCCGGATAAAGCGGCGCGACAAAAGGACCGTGGCGGTCGCGGCGAGCGACGCGGCGAGGGCGAGGAGGAGGGCGATCTGACCGGCGAGGGACCGCAGGCGGCCACGCGCCAAGGCGCGGCTGACGCCGACCCGTACCTGGCCGATCGCCACCCCCTTCACCACCACCGGCGCCGCCACCTCGAAGACCAGACCGCCGTGGTCCGCCACCATGACCCCCGGCCCCACCGAGATCGCGACGGCCGGCGGGGTGGCGGTCCGCCCCGCCTCAACGAGCGGCCGGCCGTCGCGGTCACGGATCTCCGCGTAGGCGACGATCGCTGCCTCGGCGCTCAGCTCCCCCGCCTCGGGCTGGAACGACTCGATGAGCTTCAAAAGCGCCACCCTGTCCTCATACAGAATCGGCTCCACCGCCTGCTGCGCCAGGGTGGTGGCGATGTAGCGGCCGCGGCTCTTCAAGACCCCCTCGGTGTAGCGGTGCAGGGAGGTGAGGAAGATCCACCCCACCACGGCCACCGTGGCCACCACCAGGGCCACGATCACCGCCGAGACCTTGAAGGAGATCCCGCGGTACCACGGAACGGCGATCGCCCCTCCTTCCATCCGCACCCTCACTCCGCGGCGGTGGCGTGGTGCTGGCGGAAGTTCTCCACGAACGCCTCCATGTCGCGCACCGAGTCGTAGAGCCCCGCGGGCGGCCGAACAAAGCGGTCGATGCCCAACCGCGCCAGGGCTGCCTTGCCCTCGGAGTCCTCGGCGAAGGTGAGGAGCGCCTGGGCGATCCGCTCCCGGTGGTCCGGGGGGAGTTTCGGCGAGACCACCACTGGCGGGATCCCAAAGGGGGGCGAACGGTGGACCACCCGGGTGGTAGCCACGTTCGGGTCGCCGGCCGCCAGCAAGGCGTCGTAGACCAGGCTGTCCACCGCCGCGCCGTCCGCCAGGCCGCGCGCCACCGCCTCCACCGACTTGTCGTGGGAGTGGGTGAAGAAGGTGTAGGAGAAGTATGTCTCCGGGGTCTCGCCACGCTTCGCCAGGAGGTAGTGGGGATAGAGGGCACCGCTGTTGGAGAGCTCGTCGGTGAAGGCGAAGATGTGGCCCTTGAGCTGCTCGAAGCTGGTATACGGCTGGTCTTTGCGGACGATCACGTAGGAGTGGTAGGTCTCCTTGCCGCCCATCACCGGCACCGCCACCACCGTCTCCTTGAAGTGGCGGTCGGCGTGGATGAAGGCGCCGGTGCACACCAAGCCGCAGTCGGCGTTGCCGGTGCGCAAAAGCTCGTTCACCTCCTCGTAGGTCTTGCGCTGCTTCAGCTCCACCGGCTGACCGAGGCGCTTCGCCAAGAGCCGGACGAAGGCCTGGTAGTCGGTAAAGGTGCGCGCCGGCGAAACCATCGCCGAGATGGCGAAGCAGAGGCCGT
>MNYW01000094.1 GCA_001873295.1 Nitrospirae bacterium CG2_30_70_394
CCCCGCCCGCCCCCGCTCCCGCACCGCTCCCGCTGCTCCTCGCCGCCTGCTGCCTCCTCCTTAGCCCGCGGCCGGGGCGGGGCGATGCCATCTGACCCCTGGCTCAGCCCCACTCGCCCCCCAAGTCGAACGAGAGGTGACGGAGGAGGAGGTAGTCGCCGGTAAGGTCCTCGCGCGCCTCCGTGGCCGCTCCGAGGCACTCGCGTCACCGGTGGTACCGCGCCCAGCCGGGGAGACCGGCCCCGGTTCGGGATCACCACACCCAACCACCGCTCCGCCCGGCGGACGAAGGAGTCTCCCGCGCCACCACCAGGGTGAGGTGGACGTGCTGCCGCTCCAGCCGGTGGGCGTGGTCGAGGCGACGTGGATCGAGGAGCGCCCCATCGCTCTCCCCGTTGCGGGTGAGGATCTTCTCGCTGCCGCCCCGCACCGCCTCGACAAGCTCCATGAGACGGGGCCGGAGCTGGCGCAGGCGAGGATCTCCTGCGTGGCGGGGGCCATGGGAGGAGCTCTGCCGAAGGGTTGCATGGGCAGGTGAACGCAACCGTGAGCAAAGGCCGCTCGTCACCCGGCGATCCGCAACCTCCGCCCCTCGGCGGGCGGCGCAGGCCACGGTAAGGTGGCGGCCATGGAGCTCGCCTTCTCCACCAACGCCTTCACCCGCACCTCGTTGGAGGTGGCGTGTACGGCGATCGCCGCGGCCGGCTATGGCGCGGTCGAGCTCCTCGCGGACCGCCCGCATTTATGGCCGCCGGAGATCGACCGCGGTGGGGTCGCCAAGCTGCGCCGCACCCTCGCTGACCTCGGCCTGACGGTGGCCGCGCTCAACGCGAACACCGCGGTGGGCTACTATCCCGCGCCGCCGGACGAGCCGCTCTTCGGCCCTGACCTGTGCCACCCGGACCCGGAGCGGCGGAGCTGGCGCAGCGCCTTTACCCACCGCGCCCTGCAGGTGGCGGCGGAGCTCGGCGCGGGGGTGGTGACGATCACCGCCGGCCGCGCCCGGCCGGGCTGGTCGCCCGAGGCGGCGTGGCCGCTGCTGGTGGACACGGTGGGCGCGCTGGCCACGGTGGCTTCGGAGCTCGGCGTGCGCCTCGCCTTGGAGTACGAGCCGGGGCTGCTGATCGAGCGGGCGAGCCAGGCAGTGCAGCTCTTCGCGGCGGTGGCGAGTCCAGCCCTGGGGCTCAACCTCGACGTCGGCCATGCCTGGGTGGTGGGCGAGGAGCCGGCGGCGGTGGCCCGCGCGCTGAAAACGGCGCGGCTGTTTCACCTCCACCTCGAAGACATCCGGGACCGGGTCCACTACCACCGGATCCCGGGGGAGGGGGAGATCGACTTCGCCGCCTTGTTCGCCGCCCTCGCCGAGATCGGTTACGACCGCGCCGCGGCGGTGGAGCTCTACACCTGCATCGACGCCCCCGAGGCCGCGGCGCGGGCGGCGCGCGCCTACTTGCGCCGGTGGTTCCCATGAACGGTGGCGCGGCTCCATTGCGCGTCGCGAGCGGTGCGATGTGCGACCTCCTCCGGTGGGGGTTGCGATGACCCGCGGCCACGCCACGGCGCGGGCGTGGGGGCGGCTGTTGCGCCTCCCCAACCTGTGCACCGCGGTGGCGGACGTGGCCGCCGGCCTCGCCCTCGCGGGTGGCCCGATCGCCCTCGGCCGCGGAGCCCTGCTCCTCGCCGCCGGTCCCTGCCTGTACGCCGGCGGGGTGGTCCTCAACGACTGGTTCGACCGCCACCTCGACGCCACCGAGCGGCCCACCCGGCCACTCCCCGCGGGCGAGATCGCCCCGTTCGCGGCCCTCGCCGCCGGCCTGTTGCTGCTCGCCGCCGGGGTTCTCCTCGGGCGCGCGGCCGGCCGGATCCCCGGGGCGATCGCCGCCGCCATCGCCCTCGCCGCCCTCGCCTACGACGCCGGCCTGAAGCGTCAGGCGGTGGCCTCCACGGTGGCGATCGCCCTCTGCCGGCTGCTCGACGTTGGCCTCGGGATCGCCGCCACCCCGGTGGGCCACGGCGACCTCCTCCTCGCCCTCCCCCTCGCGTGGTACGTGGCGGCGGTGATGCCCCTGAGCCGGGTGGAGGTGAAAGGCGGCCCCCGCTGGGCGCCACTCACCTCTCTCGTCCTTTTGATGGCCAGCGCCGCCACGGGCGGATTCCTCGTCTGGGCGAGGCTCTTTGCCCTGACCGGCGGCGTGGCGATCGCGACGGTGGCCACGGCGGCCGGGCTCTGTCTCCTTCCGCCCCTCGTTGACCCGTCCCCGGTTCGCCTCCAGCAAGCGATCTCTCGTATCCTCCTCGGCATCATTCCGCTCGACGCGGCCCTCTGCCTGGGCGGCGAGCGGCCGTGGGTCGCCCTCCCCATCCTCCTCCTCTTCCTGCCGGCGCGCGCCTTGGCGCGCCGGATCGCCATGACATGAGCCTGCTCGCCACGACCGACGACTGCCTCCTCGCCCTCCTCCGCCCGCGGCTCACCGCCGCCGCCTGGGCGGCCCTGGAGGGGGCGCGCCGCGCCGCCCGGGTAGGCGAAGAGCCGCGGGGGGTGGCACATTGCTTTGCCGCCCTCGACCGGCAGGTGGGACACGGGTCGCTCCCCGCCACCACCCCGCCCCTCGCCGGGGGTACCGACTCGATCCCGGTGGCCGGTTGGTCGTTGGCCACCGCGGCCCGCGCCTCGTTGCTCCTCGCCGTCGCACGCGGCCCCGGCCGCGGCCTGGAGGCGGCGGTCGCCCTCTACGACCGGGGCGAGATCGGCGAGCGGATCGCCTGCCTGCGCGCCCTGCCCCTGTTGGAGGCGAACGACACCGGGCTGGTGGCGATCGCGGACGGCTGCCGCTCCAACGTCCTGCCCCTGTTCGACGCCGCCACGGTCAACCCGTACGCCTCGCGTTGGCTCGACGACGACGCCTTCGCCCACGCGGTGTTGAAGCGCGCCACCCTCGGACTACCGCTCGCCAGCGTGGTCCGCCTCGACGAACGCGGTACCCCGGAGCTGGCGCGGATGCTCCGCTCCCTGATCCGCGAACGCGAGATCTCCGCCCGCCCCTGGCCCGCGGAGGCGGCGGCGGTCGCCGCCCGCCTGGAGGCCAAGGGTTAGCCGCCCACCCCTCCCTTTCCACTCCCCTTCCTCCTTCTTCCTTCCTCCTTCTTCCTTCTTCCTTCCTCCTTCTTCCTTCCCTCCCCCCATGAACATCTTCGATCCCCACATCCACATGTTTAGCCGCACCACCGACGACTACCAGCGGATGCGTGAGCGTGGCATTCGCATCGTCAACGAGCCCGCCTTCTGGCTCGGCCAGCCGCGGACCTCGGTGGCTACCTTCAAGGACTACTTCGACACCCTGGTGGGCTGGGAGCGGTTCCGCGCCGCGCAGTACGGGATCCTCCACACCTGCACCCTGTCGCTGAACCCGAAGGAGGCGAACGACGACCGGGTGAACGACGCGGTCTTGGAGCTCCTCCCCGACTATCTGGAGAAGCAGTCGGTGGTGGGGATCGGCGAGATCGGCTTCGACGAGATGAGCCCACGGGAGGAGCGCTGCTTCCGCGCCCAGCTCGTCCTCGCCCAGCGGTTCAACCTGCCGGTCCTCATCCACACCCCGCACCGCGACAAGCGCCGCGGGGTGGAGCGGACCATCGACATCGTCCTCGAGATGGGGCTCGACCACGACCGGGTGCTGATCGACCACAACACCGAGGAGACGATCCCGCTGGTGAAGAAACGGACCCACTGCTGGGCCGGCCACACGATCTACCCGCAGACCAAGCTCACCCCGGAGCGGGCGACCAAGATCATCCAGCAGTTCGGGAGCGAGCGGATGCTGATCAACTCCTCCGCCGACTGGGGCGAGTCCGACCCCCTCAACGTCCCGATCGCGGTGGCGAACATGCGCGCCGCCGGGATCGCTGAGCAGGAGATCGAGCGGGTCGTCTGGGCCAACCCGCTCGCCTTCTTCTCGCAGAGCGGCCGGCTCGACCTCGCCGAACTGGCCGCCCTGGACGCCCCCGACAAGTCCGGCTTCTTCGAGGGCAACACGGTCCTCCGGTAAGGGGTGACTTGGCGCGCGGCGCGCGCCCGCGGCGACCGGACGATCGCCGCGGGAGAGGAGCGCGGAGCCACCCGCGCGTGGTTCTCGGCGCGCTCGACCCACCCCCACCCGCGCACGGCCGCGCCCGTGGGGTGCGGGCGGGTGGCGTAAGCGGCCGCGCGCGTGTCGGCCGTCTTGCACGACGCCCACATCGTGGCCCGAAGGATCGGCGACGGGTTGCCCGAGGCCCCTGGCGGACTTGGTCCCGAACGACTGGGCGCGCGGACCCATGGGAGGACGGGTGGGCCCGGACTCGTGGACCGTCCTTCGTCGCATCGCCCCACCGAGCCATACGAACAAACCCATCTGGGCGCAGGCCCGCTGGCTGCGCCTCGCTCGCCAAAGTCCGCCAGACTCCGAGCCGCCGCGCTGGCGTCCCCCCCCTCTCCCCCCCCCGCGCCGGTGGGCCCACACGGAGAAGCGGCGGAGAGGAGCACGTCACCTCGGGAGGGGGGCGCCGGCCACCGCCCTGGGGTCCACCCTCCTCACCCTCGCGCCGCGCGGAGCGCGTCACCGCGCGCGGCGGGCGCCCCCTTCACAAGCCGGCGACCACGAACCGGTCGCCCAGGTGGGCGGCGACCGCGGCGCGAATCCGCGCCAGCGCGGCGGCCGGGTACGCCTCCGCGCCCGGGAGGCCCCACACCACCCCGGGCCAGGCATAGTCGTCATGCCGCCGGCCGACCACGTGGAGGTGGAGCTGGCGCACCACGTTGCCGATCGCCGCGACGTTGAGCTTGTCCACCGGAAAGAGCGTTCGCACGAGGAGCGCCACCTCGTTCACCTGCGCCCACAGCGCCTGCTGGGCGGCGGGCTCGAGGTCGCACACCTCCACCGCCGCGGTCGCCGGGACGAGGAGGAACCAGGGGAGACGCTGGTCGTTACGCAGGAGCAGGCGGGTGGTCGCAAGGCGGCCGAGGAGGTGGCAGTCGGCGGCCAGGCGCGGGTCGAGGGGGAGTTCGGCCATGGGGTAGGAGGGTGTCGGAGTGGCCGGCGGGGATCGAGGCCAGCAGGTTGGAGGGCAGGCGGTTTCTCTAGGTAGGGACCCTATTCTAAGGCGGGCCGCGGTCTCCTCGACCGGTTAGCCTCCGGGCAGGTCGATGACCATCCGGGCCCCGCCGCTCGCCGCGCTCTCGTAGACCAAGGTGGCGCCCTGGGCGTGGATGAAGTTGGCGGCGATGGCCAGCCCCATGCCCGCGCCCTGACCGGGGAGCTTGGTGGTGAAGAAGGGCTCGAACGCCTGCGCCACCCATGGGGCGGGAATGCCGGGGCCGTCGTCCTCCACCCACAGCAAGACCCGTGCACCGCGCGCCTCGGCGCCAACGTGCACCGCACCGCCGGCGGGGATGGCGTCGAGGGAGTTGGCCACCAGGTTCACCACCGCCTGCTGGAGCTGGGTGGGAAGGATGGTGGCGCGCACCCCCGCGCCCACGGTGAGCTGAATCTCCTTGTGCTCCTGACGCGCCCGCGGCCGGAGGAGCTCGAGGCTCTCCTCCAAAAAGGGGGCGAGGTCGGTGGGCTCGGGGCGGGCGGGGCGGCGGCGGGTGAAGTCGAGGAGGGCGTCGATGATCCGTTTACAGCGCGCCACCTGCGAATGGAGGATCTCCAAGGGGCGGCGCGCCTCTTCTACCCCGGCCAGGGTCCGGCGCAGCTCCTCGCCGCTGGCGCCGATGATCCCTAAGGGGTTGTTGAGCTCGTGCGCGACCGAGGCGGCGAGCTTGCCGATCGCCGCCAGCTTCTCCGCCTGGACCACCTGCTCCTGCGCCTGCTGCAGCGCCGCGGTGCGCTCCGCGACCCGCTCCTCCAGGGTCTGGGCCCAGCTCGCGAGCTCGCGGTTCTTCGCCTCCACCGCCTCGCGCGCCACCCGCAGACTCGTCAACATCCGGTTGCGGGTGCGCATGATCTCGCCGAGCTCGGTGGCCGGGATCTTTGGCTCAGGGATGATCTCCTCGCCCGCAGCGCCAGTCGCGACGTTGGCCGCGACGATCTGCTGCACCGGCCGCAGGACTGCGCGGATCAGGTAGAGGAGAACGATGAGGGCGGTGAAGGTGCAAATCAGCAGGACCAGCCCGAGGGTCCGCCACAGGTAGGCGCGGGTGGCACGGGCCATCGCATCCGCCGGCTTCACCACCGCGATACTCCCCACCACCGCCTCGTGGCGGGTGAGGCGCAGGAGGAGGTAGCAACGGCCGCTCGCCTCCTCGCCGCGCTCCACCGGCGCGCCGCGCGCCAACAAAGCGACCGCCGCCGGGCCGAGGCCCGGATCGTCGCCCGTGGTGGCCAGCGGCCGCCCCAGGGGGTCGTAGACCACAACCGCGGCGCCCCCCACCTCCGGAAACGGCGGCCGCTCACCGCGGGCGAGGGCGGCGACCAGCGCCGGGGCTGCCTCCCATGCCGCCGCCTCCGCCTCGGCGAAGAAGCGGCGGCGCATCTCGGCGCGATCGTGGAGGACCATGGGGATGAGGATCACCCCCTCGATGGTGACGATCGCCAAGACCATCACCGCAACGATGCGCACCAACAGCCGCCGAGAAGGCGGCAGGGGAGGCGAGGTGGGGGACATGGGGGTAGGGGGCAGGGAATAGGGGAAGACGGCCCCGCGGACCGGTGATCGTGACGGGGGAAGAGACCCCGAACCATCTCGCCGGCCGCACGCCAACACCACCCCTACTCCCTCTCCCCTCTCCCCCCGCCTACCAGCTCACGTTCACCCGCGCCTTCTCCCCCCACCGGTTGAGGTAGTAGAGGTGGCCGTTGTCGCGGCCGTAGCGGTAGAGGTCGGCGGTGAGGCGGACGTCGTCGGTGCAGTAGCGGATCAGCCTCTCCCACTCGCCTCTCCGGTACCACTCGATCGCCTCCAAGCCATGGCCCGACTTGTGGCTGTTGAGGGTCGCCGCCGCCACCTTATCGAGACTCACCCGATAGCCCAGCTCGCGGTGAATCTCGCTTAGGATGTCGAGAGAGGCGAGCCGCTTGAGGTTGCGGTCGGTGTACGCGGCCAGCACCGCGTAGTCGAAGCCGAGGGTGTTGAACCCCACCACCCTCTTGGCGGCAAAGAGGTCCTCCACCAGTGCCGCCATCTCCGCCTCGCGGTAGCTGGTGTAGGTGCCGCGGTCGAGGTTGCCCACCACCGCCACCGACACCTTCAGTTGTTCCATGTTGCCGCGCCCGCCCACCTCCTCGAAGGAGTGCTGGGTCTCCAAATCGAAGGCAACCACGCAGCCAGCGGTGGTGCGCCGGGTGTCGTCGTCTTGGTCGATGAACATGTCGAGCTGCATGGCGGCTCCGGAAAGAGACGAGACGAAGCAAGTGGGATGGGGCGGTACGGTGCGGGCGGCGGCGAGTCGCCGCGCGCGCGGATCATGGCGGCCGCAACGGGCCGCAGACAAACCCACAGAGGGGGATAGGGGATAGGGGACTGGTGTGGGCCGCTGGTCGGCGATGATGGTTTGGGGTCTCTTCCCCCCGTCATGATCGTTGGCCCGCAGGGTCAACCTCCCCTATCCCCTATCCCCCATCCCCTATCCCCCATCCCC